>JBBROJ010000146.1:0-12397 GCA_038229495.1 Chthonomonadales bacterium | reverse complement strand
TAACCCAGACCCTTCTGGAATCCAGTCGAACGACCAAGCCACAGGCAAACAAAAAGACAAGCCGGATTCTCTGCTTAGAAAGGAGCAGATCCTAACTTAAGATCACCTCGAAAAATGTCTTGACTCTTGGGGCCACCATACTCTTTCACGTTAATCTTGTTTGGCGGGAGCTGCGAATCTCCAGTATAATCAGGGGTCCATGTGAGCACAGCTGTGATGGAACCTATACTTGATGCAGTGCCAGGATCCGGCGGTACATTAACACCACTGCCACAAAAAAAGGTCGCTGTCTATACCGGAGAACCCCAGGCAGTGGAGCCACCAGTGTGCGGATCGATCTTCGTTCCGTTACATTCATAGGTGACGACCCAATGAGCCGCTTTGGCATGGGTGAGGACAAGCGAGAGTAAAAGTAGAGCCACAACAGAGGGGATTGAACCTGAAACAATCCTCATAGCGCATTCCCTTTCAATGAAATCTAGATATAGGGAGCAGAGATGTCAACAGATTTAGAGAGGCGACCACTATTTGCAGATCGCGCTCAAAACTTTGCGTATGCACTTGTGTCCATGCTACAATAACACATCGGTTTGGCGATGTCAAGCGAGGAATTTTTGGATTCTTGAGGTGCTACCACTGATCAGCCCACCGACTGGAAATCCCAGTCGGTGGGCTGATTTATTGCGATACAGTCATGTAGAATATTATCGCGGAGCAATGATTACGCGGCGGTCGGGGTCGTCGCCCTCGCTGTAGGTGCGGATGGTGAGGTCGTTCGCGAGAGCATTGTGGATGATGCGCCGCTCATGAGCAGGCAGCGGATCCAGCTCGCACTCTTCCTGACGCTCCTTCACGAGCGTGGCATACTCCTGAGCCAGAGCCTCGAGAGTCTGTTCGCGGCGGGCGCGATAGCTGCCCGCGTCCAGCAAAATCCTGACGTCTCCGCCCGTGCGCCGGCCAATGATTAGATTCGCGAGGTACTGTAGCGAGTCCAGGCTCTTCCCGTTGCGCCCGTAAGTAGAGAGAGCATCCTCGCCCACCAATTCGATCTGAAGGTACTGTCCCTGAACGCCGAGCGCCTGCGGCCGCATATCCAATCCGGTCACCTGGCAGATCTCAACGAGCACGTCGAAGGCAGCCCTCTCTCGCGGCCCAAGCTCCTCCGGATCCACCACCGCCGCTGGGTTTGCGGATTCCGCGACTTCCGTCGTCTCCTGCTCAGCCATGCCAGTTCCCTTCTTCATTCCCAAACAATCGGTCCCAAACAATCGGTCCCAAACAATCCGTCAAGGTCAATCCGCGTTGCGACGACTCCTACTTTTTCTTCTTTCGCGGCCGTGCGCGAGGGGGCTGGTTTCCGCCGGGCGCGAGCGGCTTGGCATCCGTCGAGGCCTTGCCGGATCCGTTCCTGCCTGTATCCGGCGCGGGCGGCACCGTCACGACGTTCTTCAACCGCTCCTTGTGCGGCTTGTAGACAAACTCGTAAGTCTGCCATATCGAAAGGAGGTTCAATGCCAACCAGTATAGCACGAAAGCGGACGACCACCTATAGCTCAGGAACATGTAGAAGAACATGCCGGAGGTCATGAGCGCCATCGAGTTCTGCTGCTGCTGCTGCTGCGGGTCCGCGGCCGGCGTCATCCTCATCGTGATGTAGTTCGTGAGCGTATACATCACGAGGAGCGGAACGTCCGGCAGGGCGAGATTGCCGCCGAGGATACTCGGATTCTTGTGAGCGAGGTCGCTGCCTACCCAGAGAAATTTCCCATGGGAAAATGCCGGCTCGTACTCGCGGATGGCCGTAAATATAAAGATGAGAAACGGGAGCTGGAAGAGCGTGGGGGCGCAGCCTCCGAACGGGTTGACCTTGTGCTCTTTATAGAGCTCCATGGTCTTCTGGTTCAGCTCGACGCCCTTAAACGTTTTTTGCAGCTCTTTTATCTTCGGCTGAAGCTGCTGCATCTCACGCTGAGATTTATACTGCTTCTTCGCAAGAGGAAAGAGAAGGACTTTGACGAGGACGGCCAGCAGAATCAATGCAAACGCGTAGCTGAAGCTGGGGTTCTTGCCCGTCAGGACCACCAACCCATTGATGATCTGGTATTTCCAGTCCCCTGAGTTACGCTTGTCGATGTCGTCGCGGAGCTGGGCGAGCTTGTCATTCGGCTGATTGAGCGCCAACTTCTGCGCAGCCTGGAGCGGGAACTCGTCCCGCAACTGCTTCCAATGCTGCCAGGTGATGTCCTGTCCCTCGCGGCGGAGGTCGGGAGTGGTTCCATAGCGGGCAGGATCATTAGCGTAGAGACCAGCTTGATAGAGGGCTTCAGCGGCGAGGTCTTTGTTGGACTGTTGATTCGTCTTTACGACCGCGTCATAAGTCGCAATCGCATCGTGGAATCTGCCGGCCTTTTCACGCTTCTGAGCCTCTTCGAAAGTAAAAGGAGGAGAAGTTGAGGGCCCGCATCCGGTGAGACAGCCGCTAAAAATGACTATCGCCCCGAGGACGATAGCCAGTCGAAGGGAGAAACGCATCAATAAGCCTCGATTACATCTGGTCAACGTGAAAACTTCTTGGACCGATACGGCCCGTCACTTCACCGGGTCGTATCCGCCGCGGCTGAAGGGGTTGCACCGCGCAACTCGCCAGCATCCCAGCGCAACACCTTTGAAAACGCCATATCTGCCAATCGCCTGCGCGGTGTATTCGGAGCAGGAAGGCTGGTATTTGCACATTGCCGGTCTAAACCGCGCCGTACGCTGGTAGCCGCGAATCAAGCCGATGCAGGCCCTTCGGCAGAGGCTGCTCAGCCAACTGTATGCGGCCCCGGCTGCGCCAACGATGTCCCTGATTCCCCGCACCGATCGACCTCCGCCGACGGAGGTTCCTCGACGAGTTTAGCCCGCCGCAGAAGTTCGCCCACGGCACCCGCAATCGAATCGAATGCAGCTTCCTTCAGGCGGCTCCGTCCAACAAAGACTACGTCATGGCCGGGCCGCAGTTTCACTGCATTTGCGCGGAGCGTTTCGCGAAGACGGCGCTTGATCCGATTCCGGTCTACCGACCCGCCCAGCTTCTTGCTGATCGAAAAACCGATGCGGCATGCGTCTCCCCGCGTGGGGCGAACGTAGAGAACCAGCATCGGATGAACGAAGGATCGGCCTCTTGCATAGGTCAGCTTGAAATCGCGCTTGCTGCGGAGCCGATTCGATTCCGGTAACACACCGTCCCCCAGGCCGCGATTAGACCGGCAACTCTCCGCCATCCCTTGGAAGCTGCCGTGGTCTAGAGCAATCTAGCCGGAAACTGTAAGACGATGACGGCCCTTGAATCGGCGCGCCTTCAATACGTTGCGGCCATCCTTGGTCGTCATGCGCTTCATGAAGCCGTGAACGCGCTTGTGGCGGCGGACCTTCGGCTGGTAAGTCCTCTTCATTTTGCTGCTCCTAAAAACGATTGCTTTGTACGATCATTCAGACAACAGGCTATTATAGCACAGGGACAAAAGTAAAGGCATGATATGGACCGATCCCGTATGAGCGACGCCACGGGCAAAATCCCCGTGGCTACCCAGTGGAACCCCGCAAATGCGGGCTGCCTCCACGTCAACGCATGATTCGCAGCCTGCTTTAGCAGGGTTTCTGGCGAAGCCGTCTAGTTTTCGATGCCGGGGGGATCCAGCCCGTGGCGTTTGCATGGCGATTCACATCAATACTGAACTCACACGGGACCGGCCCAGCTCCGGGTTAATGAGTTGAATACGGTTATGAGAATCGAGCAAGATTGTCCGCGACGGAAGAGCGGAAGCGGTTGATGTGCCCAAGCACGAAATCGGAGACGTCCAGAGAGTCGTCATCGAGCAGCGGCGTCAGGTCCATGCCGAAGTTTATCATGGACGAGGCATCGACCGAATGGCTCTCATAGTAGGTGGCGTGCGCGCGCCTGCGTCCCATTGTCGCGAGATCGTAGCGTTTCCCGCCGACAATCTGCGAATCGAACACTCCTACCAGCGAAACGGCGATGTTCTCATGCTTGTCCAGCCGGAAGACCACCTTGTCGGCATCGAGCATCCAGTCGAGGTCGCGCCACACCTCGCAGCCATACAGTTTTTTTGGGCGCTGAACTTTCGGGAGGGAGCGCAGTGCGCGAACCGCATGCATGGATACTCCAATATGCGTCGGATGCTTATCTGCCAGGTTGTGCAGATAGACAACCTCCGGCCTCGCGGCTTCCAGCAGCGCTTTCAAATCACGCTCTGGTGCATGGTCGTTCGGGTCCTTTACCGCCGAGCTGGGGTGATCGAGAAAGACCGCCGCCCCAAATTCGCCCACGAACGCGGCTTTCTTCTGTTCGATTCGCCGGACGGCTTTCATCTGTTCATCGGTAAAGCTCGCATAGTGGTCATTGCGCGCGCTGCCGCCTCCATCCGTTACCACCACGCCGCAGAACCACTGCTGGCTCGTTCCAAACCCCGCCAGAATTCCCTCGAGACACATGATCTCGAGGTCATCCTGATGCGCGCCAATTCCCATATGCGTTGTTCGTGCCAGCGCCTCGCCAGCCGCCCGCCCGTCCGGCGCCCATACTTCCGACGTCTCTCTGGAAAACTTCATCGCGCTCCTCATTCAAGATCACAATTGCCGCCCGCTTCGCTTGAGACGCAGAGCACGCTGAGAAAAACCACGGGAAGATTCGGTCGGGCCTGATACGTTGTTTCTCGCCGTTCTCTGTGATCTATGCGTCTCTAGCGAAGCGGGCGGTGACAAGATTCCTTAAATCGCGGGAAGACTCGCGGCGGCAATGGATTGCCCCACGCGGCGTGACTTCTCATCCGGCAGCGCCATGCTAATTCGGCCGGCAAGCTCGGGGAAATCCGCTCGAAGGACCTCCTTCGCCATCTCTATCACCACGTCGCCGCCTTCTCCGGTTGTCACCCGGCCGAGGATGAGCACGTGACGCAGATCATAAAAATCGGCATAGTGAGCCATTGCATAGCCCACATAGACGCCGATCGTCTCGTAGACTTTGCGGGCCAGATCGCTGCCGAGCTTCATCTTCTCTTGCAGCTCCACCAGCTTTTCCGGCAGCCCAAGTTCCGGCGAGAAAGACATGCCGGCAGATTCCGCCACGCGGATAGCGCCCACCTGCGAAAAATACTGCACTCCGCACCCCGCGTCGCCCGACCACTCGTCCACGGGGCCGTTGGGGCGGTAGTCCACGGGCGCAAAGGCAAGCTCATTCAGCCAGCCTGTGATATTGCCGTGCGCATTCACGCAGCCTGCCGCTTCGCTGGAGCCCATCGCGATACCGAGTACGGGGTTCTCGCCCAGCGACATGGAGCCTGCAAGCGCGGTCACCTCGCCGTCATTCACCACTTCGAGCGGGACGCCGAGCTCCTGCCCGATTCTCACAAACATCCCCGCGATCCGTGTGTCAAAATCATCCTTTGGAACCCCCCGGAAGAGCGATGCGACGCGTGCCCGGTTGTTGATATAGACGCCTGCCGCGCTTCCGCCAACCGCGTCGAGGCGCGGCAGCTTCTCCGCGGCGCGCCGAATCGAATCCAACACGCCCTGATAGTGGTAATCGGGATCGGACTGGTTGCGCGGGTCCCACGGGACCTCTTCGCTGTAGATCGCCTCGCCGTCAAGGACCGCGCTTGCCTTCCGATCGCTCGCTCCGAGGTCGAAACCCACCCTGCAGCCGTTGAGGTGCCTTCCGAGCGGCACGGATCTCTCGTTCTCCGACGGAACCCCCTCCGGTTTCGTCACGGCAACGGTGAAGGTCTGTTCGTAGACTCCTCCCATGAACTCAGCGTCGAAAGCGCGAGTCCCGCCGGGAGCGTAGGCCGCCGCGATATGCCGCCCAATCTCCGCCGGGCCGCCGATAGTTACTTTCCATCCGCCGCGCTGCCAGAGAAGAAACTTGACGATTCGTTCGATGTATGAAAGATTGGCCTGGAAGCGGGGCGAGCCGGGGGCGAAGACTTGCGTGCTATAGGTCGAAACGGACCCGTCGGCGCGCTCAATTCCGAGGTTCAGCGGTAGGCCGCCTCCCGCATCCCGGACCGCTGCGCGAAAGGCGCGATTCACGAGCGACGCGGCGCGGAACCCGGGGTCGAGCGGAGGATCGACGGCGGGGCGGTATGGAAAAGCCTGAGTAATATCGAGGAGTTGCAAAGCGTCCTCCGTGGACGAAAGGTTGGGCGCGATGTTGGTTCGGACCGGCTTCCATTATGGCAGAGAAGCGCTCGAACACGCAACTTCACTTGCGGCGCATCATACCAGGGACGCGGGTGATTTGAAAGACGCCCACCCCCCGGCCCCCTCCCGGAACGGGAGGGGGAGCAAATGTGTAAGCAAATCGCTCTGATGAACCGAATGAATCTGCCTGGTTTGCTCCCCTTCTCCCCTCTCGGAGGGGAGAAGGGGCTGGGAGATGAGGGGTGCCGAAACGTTTTAATTCTCAATGAGACTGAAGAGATACTCCGGCGCAATAAGCCAGGACACGGTGGAGGATTTTCGTGCCCTACGCAGAATTTTGAAACGGAGATACACGTATAATAGTGCAAGTGAGTAACTAAATCGGGTTTCACCCATCGCCGTCATCGCCGCAACCAAGGAGTCTCGCGCGCATGCGTTCCAAATACCGTTTGCTCCCCGTCACGGCGGGTATCGCCCTGTTTACAGCCCTTTTTGCCGCAGGGCCGCCAACACGGGCACAGGGCTTTCAAAACCTCAACGTTCAGCGCATGAAGCTGTCCAACGGCCTGACCGTCCTCGCGCTGGAAGACCACACCGTACCTTCTATCGCTTACTACACTCTTTTCAAGGTCGGCTCGCGGAACGAGCGGCCAGGCATTACGGGCCTTTCCCACCTGTTCGAGCACATGATGTTCAACGGCTCGGCCAAGTTCAAGCCGAAGGCATTTGACCAGATAGTGGAGGCGGGCGGAGGCTCGTCAAACGCCTTTACGACCTCCGATTCCACCGAATACCAGACGGAGTTCTCCTCGCCGACCATCGACATAGCCATAAAAATGGAGGCGGATCGCATGCGCGCCCTCAAGCTCGACCGCGCGAATATCGAGCAGGAGCGAGGCATTGTGAAAGAGGAGCGGAGGGTGAACACCGACAACTCCATCGAGGGTTCGATGGCCGAGATGCTCTGGAATACTGCCTTCGTCGCGCACCCGTACCATTGGGATACGATAGGTTTCATGAAGGACATCGATGCAATCAAGCTCCAGGACGCCCAAGACTACTTCCGAATCCACTACGCGCCAAATAATGCGGTGCTCTGCGTGGTCGGCGATTTCAACTCGCACACGCTCTTTGAAAAGATTCGCAGGGAGTACAGCGATATTCCGAGCCAGCCGGCCCCGCGCCCCGTGGTCAACTCCGAACCGCCCCAGCCCGGTGAGCGCCGCGTCAAGCTCAACCGCGCGGCCGAGCTGCCGGCAATTATGATGGGCTACCACATCGGCAATGCCAAAGACCCGTATGACGCTGCCCTGGACGTGCTGTCCAATATTCTGTCCTACGGTGAAAGCTCAAGGCTCTATAAGTCGCTGGTTTATGACAAGCAGATCGCCACCAGCGTGTCCGCCACCAACGAATCGCGCGTCGATCCCGGCCTCTTCACTTTTTATGGGCAGGCCCAGCAGGGACACACCGCCGAGGAGTGCGAGAACGCCATCTATGCCGCGCTGAAAGATATCCAGGACAAGGGCGTGACCGAGCGCGAGGTCCAAAAAGCGAGGAATGTCCTCGGGGCGCACTACGTAAACAGCTTCAAAACGAATCTGGGTCTCGCCGGCCAGCTTGCGGAGTACGAGGCGAACTGGGGCGACTGGCGCAAGCTCTACGACTATCCGAAACGCCATGACAAGGTGACCACGGCGGATGTTCAGAGAGTGGCGCGGAAGTATTTTGGCGAAAAAAACCGCACGGTCGTGACATTGGTGCCCGAGAAGGAGGCCGCCGCGAAATGAATGTCAAGAGCATATTGAAGCGCGAAGACACAAAGACACAAAGAAAGGCAGAAAGAGAAATTCCTTCGATCTCAGCCTTTCTTGGCATCTTCGCGTCTTCGCAGTTAAGACTTGCCGTTCTTGGTGTTCTTTGTGCCCTGGTGGTTCAAATCCCTATGTTTGCGCAGTCGATCAAGCTGCCGCCGGTTACTCGGACGACATTGCAGAACGGCATCCGATTGGTCCTGATGGAGTATCACAAAGCTCCTACCGTCACCATCAACGCGCAGTTTCCCGGAGGCACCGCTGCGGATACGCCCGAAAAAGCGGGAATCGTTTCCCTAACAGCCGACCTGCTTCGCAAGGGCACGGAGACCCGTACGGCCCAGCAACTTGCGGAAGCGGTCGATTTCCTGGGCGGCTCGCTCGGCGCTGGAGCAGGCGATGACCGGTTATCAGTGGGCCTCAACGTGCAGTCGAAGGACATCGATACGGGCCTGGAACTCTTTACAGACATTATCCGGCATCCGACGTTTCCGGCGGAAGAGCTGGATCGCGAGCGGCAACTCAGCATCGCGGGCCTCGAGGCCATTGGCGAGGATCCAGGTTCGGTCGCTCGGCGCGTAACGCTTGAGACCGTCTATGCGGGACATCCCTACGGCGTCGATCCGACCATTACGAGCCTGAAGACCATTACCCGCGACGATCTTGCGATCTGCTACAAGCGATTCGTGGTCCCCAACCAGATGATTCTCGTCGCGGTGGGCGATTTCAAGACGGCGGATATGCTCGCGAAACTCAAGGCGCGATTTGGCGATTGGCCGAAGGTGCATGTCTTGTCGCAAGCTGTTCCATCCGTAAAGGCAGGGCCGCGCAAGCTCGTGCTCATCGACAAGCCGGACGCCACGCAGACTCAGGTTCGGTGGGCGCGGGTAGGCTTCCCGCGGAGCAGCCCGGACTACTTTGCGGCGCAGATTGCCAATTCCATACTTGGCGGCGGGTTCACGTCCCGGCTGATCGACGAGATTCGCATCAACCGCTCGCTCACCTACAATATCAACAGCAGCTTTTCGGAACTTCAGCACGGCGGCACGTTTGGCGTCTCAACCTTCACCAAAATCGAGACGACGCGCGCGCTTATCGACGCTACGCTGGCGGTACTGAAGCGCGCGTCGGCGCAAGGATTGACGGAGATGGAACTCAAGAAGGTGAAGGGCTACATGGCCGGCATGTTTGCCATTTCGATGCAGACGCCTGAAGCGCAGGCCGCGCAGCTTGGCGAAATCGCCTTCTACGGCTTGCCTAATGACTACCTACAGACCTATCTGCCCCGCCTGCGGGCGGTTACCTTGCCGGAGGCGAATCGAATCGCGCGGACCTACTTTGCTCCCGATCAGCTCTCCCTCGTGCTAGTGGCTCCCGCCTCGAAGGTTCAAGCACAGTTGAAAGGTTTGGGCGCGTTCGATACCCGCTCAGTGACCAGCGTCGGCAAGTAGGGAGCGCCACGCGGTGCGCCGATTGCCTATGCTGCACACGAAGCGGGATTTCCGCCCTGGCAATCGGGGCAATGCGAGGCACTAAAGTGACTATAGTTACATGGGTGGAGGGTCTTTGGCCAACCGTCATCGAGGACGGGAACATTTAGGCAACGAAATGTTCTTCCTCCGTCCGTGAGGACGGTTGGCGACATAGTCGCCCTCCAGCCACAAACCGTTGGAATTCATTCCCTCGTACATGCGTAACCTTCCCCTGTCCCGCGACATTTACACTAATTGCGCGAACCATTGCATCACGAATGAATCACGAATGAATCACGAATGCATCACGAACTATTTTCGCATTCGCGGTGTCTAATCTTAAGGTGATCGGCTAAATCGCTTGGCGACCGCCGTGCCGAAATCATTTCTATCTTATCTGTTGGTATAAGGACGACTCATGAAGAGCATCCATGATCTGCTGGAGACCGCCCTGAAGCGGCGCGCCTCCGATCTTGTTCTAAAAGCAGGCGCGCCGCCAACAATGCGCGTCGACGGGCGCATGGAACGGACCGATCTAGACCCTCTAACGCCTGAAGATACTCGCGAGCTGGCGTACAGCATTCTCTACAGCGCGTCGCGCGACTATCTGCTCCAGTTTCCGGAGAGCGCGCTTCCGGGACTGGATGGCGACGTGGAGGACGCCGAGGATTCGATGCGCGAGCTGCAGGCAAAGAGCGAGATCGACGTAGTTTTCACGATTCCAAAGCTGGCGCGGATTCGGGCCAACCTGTTCCTTCAGCGCGGTATGCTGGGAGCGGCGTTACGAATTATTCCGCTCCACCCCTACACCATCGATGAATTGAGCCTGCCGAACGTCCTCAAGGACATGGCGATGCAGCCGCAGGGTCTCATCATTATCACCGGGCCTACCGGCTCCGGCAAAACGACGACCATGGCGGCTTTTGTCGAAGAGATAAATCGTACGCGGCCATGCAACATCTTTACCGTAGAAGAGCCCATCGAGTATATCTTCTCCGACAAGAAGAGCATTATTCACCAGAGGGAGGTGGGCAGCGACACGCAGTCCTTTGCGAGCGCTTTGCGGAGCGTAACCCGCCAGACACCGGACGTGATTGTGATTGGCGAGCTGAGGGACGTGGAAACGATGGACGTGGCCATGACCGCTTCCGAGATAGGGCATCTCGTCGTGACGACCCTTCACACCGTCTCCGCCGCCGCGACTGTAGACCGGATTATCAACAGCTTTCCACAGTACCAGCAGCAACAGGTCTCGGCGCAGCTTGCCGCCTCGCTGCTCTGCATAACCTCGCAGCGGCTCGTGCACCGCGCATCTGGGACGGGACGCCTGCCGGCCGTAGAGGTGCTCACCAATTCTCCCACCGTCCGCAAGCAGATCGAGGAAGGTGACCGCGGCGAGATTTATGCCTCCATCCGCGAAGGGCAGCACTTCGGCATGAATACGATGAATCAAGCGCTGGAGAAGCTCTATTCTGCCAAACAAATTACCTACGACGAGGCGCTGCTCTATGCGGGTAACCCCTCGGAAATGAGGCACCTGCTTCGCAAAACTTGAGCAGCCGAATGTTAATAACCTCGCTTCGCGGAATCGAATCGCGACTTCGTCTATGAATCGTATGATTTCGAATGGCTGGACTGGGTCTAAAAGATATTTCGCGAAGTGAGAGGACACAATTACATGTCACGTTCAAATCCTGCCGCATGCTGCTCCGCTCTTCTTTTTCTTGCAGCCGCGCCCGTTTTTGCTCAGGATGCAGCTCCGGTTCCACCTCCGCCCGGCGCAATTTTCCTGAACGGCGGACCCATGATGCTTCCGTCGCTCGGCAATCTGCGCCTGTGGCAGACGCTCCTAAAGCGATCAGACGTTCAGAACAACCTGTCCCTCAATCTGAATCAAAAACACGACCTGCAAGACCTGTTCAGCAATCCAAACGCCGGACGCCTGACAATCAAGCTCACGTCTCATGGCGAGCAGGATGAGGCGGAGCGGCGGAAGCAGATCGAAGACCAGATTGCCACGCAGATAGGTGATTCGGATGATAAGATCAAGGCTGTCCTAAAGCCCGAGCAGCTTGCGCGGCTGGAAGAGCTTTCGCTGCAATGGCAGGGACCGCTCGCTCTTGGCAACACGAAGACAGCAAAGAAAATCGGCCTGTCCGCGGATGCAGCCAGCCAGATCGCGAAGGCCGCCGCGGACTATCAGGCGGAAAAGCAGAAAATTATCATGTTGATGGCGACACAGGACAAGAACGCGTCACCCGACGGGTCGCAGGTAATGGTGCGGATGAAGGTGAACACCAAGGCCCTCGATAACCCGCTCTCGCCGGAGTACCGCAAGCTGAGCGCGCGGAAAAAAGAGGCGGAGAAAAGGGTCCTCGCCCTTCTTTCGCAGGACGAGCGTGACGCTTGGAATCGCGCGCTGGGCGCTCCATTCACGTTCCGCACAGACCTGCCCGGAAACCGATTCTGACAATCCCGGCGAGACTTATGCACTATGACAAAAGGGGCGGCCATCAGGCCGCCCCCTTTGTTTCAGCGATATTTCTTTTCTTCCAGAGCGCGATGGTGCGAGCAAGGAGCTGGAGGTCAAGCAGCCCTTGCATTTACAGGCTTTATGTGGTCGTAGGCGTCGCTCGGCATGCTGTCCAGTTCCTCGACTTCATACGCGAGTTGGAGATTCAGCCACAACCTCGGGGTTGTATTGAAATAAATCGCAAAGCGCTTTGCTGTATCTGGCGTGACGGCTCGTTCGCCGCGAAGAATCTGTGAGATTCGGGACTGCTGCACGCCGATCTCCTTTGCAAGGCGATATGCCGTGATGCCCATCGGTTCAAGGAAGTCTTTCAGCAAAATTTCGCCAGGATGAATATTTGGTAAGCGTTCCATTGTCATTTCCCCGCGTACTCAGTG
>JBBROJ010000145.1:0-12503 GCA_038229495.1 Chthonomonadales bacterium | reverse complement strand
GCGCGGTGTTAAAATAGGTCGCCCTGTAAACCCCCGGCGATATCCGCCCGGGCCGCGCGGGGGTGTTGCCGAGAGTCGCGAGTGTTCAGGCGCTAGTCAAGGCACTCACCACCCACGACTCTCGACTCTCGACTCTTCCCTACAAGCAGGCGGCGGCGGCGGTTGGACAGGGACTGCTGATGCATACCTACACCGAGGCTTTCGGCCGACGGAATGTCGCCGTGGCGCAGGTGCTTTTGACGCGAGACGACCTGGCGGACCGTCGCCGGTTTTTGAACGCGCGGAACACGATCAAGGCGTTGCTGGCGTTGGGCGTGGTTCCCATTATCAACGAGAACGACACCGTCGCCGTGGATGAGATTAAGTTTGGCGACAACGATCAGCTTGCGGCCCACGTGGCGCTGCTCATTGAGGCGGACCTGCTGCTGATTCTATCGGACGTCGAGGGATTGTACGATAGGAAGTCGGAAGACGGAAGCCGGAAGCCAGAAGGCGGAAGGGATGACTTCCCAATTATTCGAACGGTTGAGCGAATCGATTCTGCGATAGAGGCTCTGGCAGGCGGTTCGGGAAGCGGAGTCGGCACGGGCGGCATGCGTACCAAGATTGAAGCGGCCCGCATTGCGACGGCCTCCGGAATCGCTGTCGTTATAGCGAAAGGCCGACGGGAGCGCGTCGTCGCGGATGTCGTCGCCGGGGCGGAGATCGGGACTACATTTCTGGCCGGATCGGGCCGGCTGAGAGGTAGGAAGAGATGGATTGCCGCCGGTTCTAGACCCTGCGGAAGCGTCACGGTCAACAAGGGCGCGGCGGAAAAGCTATATGCGGCGGGTGTCAGCCTGCTCGCGGTCGGAATCCTCGAAGTATGCGGCGAATTTGGGACCGGGGATCTCGTCGAAGTGTGCGATGAATCCGGGCGGTGTTTTGCCCGAGGCCTTACTAACTATGGCGCGGAAGTCCTGCGCAGTATTCGGGGCCTGCGGAGCGATCAGATTGAGTCCGTGCTTGGCGATAAATCATGTGACGAGGTGATTCACCGCGACAACCTCGTAGTGGATGAACAGTAGACAACAGTCAAACGGATATGATCAAGTATCTAACGGAACTGCTTGGCAAGCCGGTGATGGAGCCGGACGGACGGCGCGTGGCAAAACTCCTCGACGCGATAGCCGCGCCGGGCGGTCGCCTGCCGACGATTACGGCTCTCTTCCTCAAGGGCCGCGGCGGAGAGGGCTGGATCGCCGTGGACCATGCCGATATCCGCGATGACGGCGTCCACCTGCGCGCCCAGTGGAAAGCGCTTCCCGTCTATGCGCCTACCCCGGAAGACCTTCGGCTCCAGCGCGATATTCTCGATAAGCAGATTGTTGACGTGCATGACTATCGGGTGGTTCGCGTCAACGACGTGCGCCTCGTTGAGTGCAGCGATCGCCTATGTCTAATTGGAGCCGACGCCAGCTTCAGGGCGATCGTACGCAGGTTTGGCATAGGCGGCCCGGTAGAGGCTATCGCCAAGCTAATTCGCCGGCCCCTCGCTTCGAATCTAATAGCGTGGGATGATGTGGAGACGCTGGAGCCGGGCCACGCGGGCGGCGGCAGAATCAAGCTGAAGGTGCCCCATGAGAAGATCGCGCGCCTCCACCCGGCGGACATTGCGGATATTGTTGAGCAGTTGACTCCCCAGCAGCGCGCCGAAGTGATAGGGGCGCTGGACCTGGAGACGGCTGCCGACACGCTGGAAGAGATGGAGGACGAAGAGGCCGCCGAGGTAATGAAAACGCTCGACGAAGAGCGCGCGGCCGATATTCTGGAGGAGATGGAGCCGGACGAAGCCGCCGATCTGCTCGGTGAACTCTCCGACGCGCGGTCCGAAGAGCTGCTGGAGCACATGGAGCCGTCCGAAGCCGCAGACGTAAAGGAGCTGCTCGCCTACGACGACGAAACCGCCGGCGGCCTCATGACGAAGGACTATATCGCGATCGAGGAAAGCATGACGTGCGAGCAGACCATACAGCGGCTGCGCAAGCTGGCTCCCAAAGCCGAGACCATCTACTACGTCTATGTCGTGGATGGGGACAATCGTCTGGTCGGCGTTCTCTCGCTGCGCGACCTGATCGTTTCGGACCCTGTGACATCTGTCTCACAGATTATGGTGAAGAACATCCGATCTGTCCATACGGGCGACCATGCGAACGAGGTGGGACACGTGCTGAATCGTTACAGCCTCCTGGCGCTCCCCGTTACCGACGATGATGGCTGCCTGTGCGGAATCATCGTGGTGGACGACATTATGGACCGCCTGTTGCCACCGGAACGACGCCGCAGGCTGTCCGCTGTAACCATCGGCGCCGAGTAATAATTCGGGAGGCGCTAACCTGGGCGACGCGCCTGGTAGAATGTCTGGACGGGCAGGCGGTAGAGCGGCACCCGGCGCGGCGCGGCGAATCCCGCTTCCCTGAGCCAGTTCTTAAGATCGTGCGCGCTGTAGGTCGTCGCCCCCGACGTGAGAAAGAAGTGCAAGCCCAGGAACGCCGACGAATCTGGTCGCCTGCCCTCCGGCGGCGTAAAGTAGTCCATGACGGCGAGCGTCCCGCCTGGCTTCAGCGCCGCACGAACTCTTGTGAATAGCGCAACGTTTTGCTCCGGCGACAGGTGATGGATGAGCTGGAAGCAGAGCGCCGCATCGTAGGGCCCCCCAAGATCCTCCGTGAACATGTTGCCTTCGACATGCCGCACCCGCTCCGCCATTCCATTCTCCGCGATAATCTCGCGCCCGATTCGCACGCTTCCCGGCAGGTCCAGCACCGTCGCCACCAGGCCCTCATGACGGCGGCAGATCTCAGCGGCGAACCAACCGTGCCCTCCCGCCAGATCGAGAACGCGGCCTGGCTTGGGAGGGAGCGTAATTTTTCGTGCGATCTCAGGGGCAGATAGCCTTGCCAGCTCGAACATAGCGCGGATGTAGCGCCGCCAGCGGGGATCCTCCGCGCCGTAGTCGTGAATCTCAAATCCCTGCCCCGTTTTCACCACCTCTTCAAGCCGCGACCACCAATCCCACTGGTCGTAGTTGAACTCGAGGAATCCGCCAATATAGGTGGGCGACTCCGGGTCGAGCCAGGGCCTTGCCCGCCGGGAGAGACGGTATTCCCCACCGTCTCTATCCACATGACCCATCGCCGCCAGGCAATCGAGCAGATGCGCCGCTCCCGCTGGGTCGATATGACATATCTCCGCAATCTGACTCGCCGTCTTCGGGCCCGTGCACAGCCGCGCAAACAGTCCGAGCCGGACTCCCGCCATCAACACGCGGGAGGTCGCCATGCCGAACATCGTCTCCGCCACCGGAAGCGGGCCAAGATTTCCCCAAAGCGCGATATGCTCCAGAACTCCTTCGGGGCGCAGGGCGGTTCTCAAGTTTATCCTTTCAACCCCGTCAGTACAATCCCTCTGACTACATATCTCTGAAGGACCAGAAAGACCACAACCACTGGCACGGTGGCGAGGACGGCGGTCGCCATCATGAGACCGTACTCGGTAGTGTAGCGGCCCTGAAACATCTGGAGGCCCACAGGAATCGTGCGCATCTCTATGCTGTTGGTGGCGATGAGCGGCCAAAGGAAGTCGTTCCACGCACCCAGGAAGGTGAGCACACCCAGCGTTGCCAACGCAGGCGTCGTGAGCGGGATTATGACCTGCGCCCATGTGCGCCATGGGCCGCAGCCGTCGATGGCCGCCGCCTCCTCCAACTCGCGCGGAATCGTCTGCATGAACTGTCTTAGCAGGAAGACTCCGAACGGGCTGGCCAGTCCGGGAATGATAAGCGCGGGATAGGTGTCGAACCAGCCGAGCTTCTGAATCAAAAGGAACACGGGGATGATAGTCACCTGCCCCGGAACAATCATTGCCGCGATGATGATGTAAAAGAGCGTGTCGCGGCCCCGGAATCGCAATCGCGCGAGCGGGTAGGCCGTCATGGAGCTAATGAGGAGAGTCAGCACGACCACGGAGGTACTGACGATTCCGCTGTTGAGGAGCCAGCGGCCGATGGGCGCTTCACTCGATTTCTGCGCCAAATCGCTGAAGTTACGCAGCGTTGGCGGCTGGGGAATCCAGTGTGGATTCTTTTCAAATATCTGGCTCTCCGGCTTCAAAGCGGTTGAGACCATCCAGGCGAGCGGCGCAAGAAACAGTATTGCCCCCACCGCAAGCAGGATCGTTGGAATCCAGGCCGTGCGCCGATTCACGATATCTCCTCACGGAATGCCAGAAGGCGAAACTGCAGGAGGGCGACTACGAGGATGACGAGGAAAAGGGAATAGGCGACGGCGCATCCGTAACCCATTTTGAAGAGGCTGAATCCTGAGCGGTACATGTACTGCACCACCGTCAGCGTGCTGTTGTGCGGGCCTCCCTGGGTGATCATGAAGCCCTGACCGAACATTTGGAATCCGCCTATCAGGCCAATGACGAAGTTGAACAGCGTCGTTGGACGAAGCAGGGGCCACGTTATTGCGCGGAATCGGACCCATGTTCCCGCGCCGTCCAGCTCGGCGGCCTCATAATAGCTCTCGGGAATCGCCCGGAGACCCGCCAGATAAATGAGCATTCCTCCGCCCGCTCCCCACCAGACGCTGGCGATGGCGAGGGAGGGCATGGCGAGCCTCGGATCGGTTATCCACGGCACCTGCTTGAAAGGGCCGGTCACCAGGTGCGCGCGCTCCAAAGCGCCGTGCGCGGCGGCCAGATAGTGGTTGATAAGCCCGAACTCGGCGCTGTACATCCACTTCCAGAGGACCGCGACCACGGCGACGGACAGAATAGTCGGCAGATAGTAGAGCAGGCGGAATAGGGTCTCTCCTCGCACCCTCGCATTGAGGCCAAGCGCGATGAGCAGGGACATCAGATTCCCGGTCGGAACGGCAAGCGCGACAAAATAAGCGGTGTTTCGCAGCGCGATGAGAAAGAGATCGTCCTGCCAGACTCCGGCATAGTTCGCCATGCCGACATAGGGTTTGGAGGATGCCAGAAGCTGCCAATCGTGCAGGCTGATGTAGAATCCGTAGGCGAGCGGCCAGACGAGAAAGAGGGTGAATAGGCAGAGGTAGGGCAGCAGGAACGGCGCGGCGGTAAGCCAGCCGGCCTGCCTTGCATGGATTCTCGATGACGGCGCCATTGAAACCTCCCCTAGCCCCCTCCTTCGTAAGTAGGGGGCTAAGCGGAACACCTCCCCCAACCCCCTCCATCGTAAGTAGGGGGCTCATTGTGCGAATGTGCGAACCTCCGCTTTAGCTCCCCCTCCCGTCCCGGGAGGGGGCCGGGGGGTGGGTGCAGGGCCAGGGGTGAGGGGTTCCTAACACAACTTCTATGGCCGCGAGAGGACGCGATTGATTCGCGACGCGGCTTCGTCGAGCGCCTCTTTGGGTGTCTGAATGCCCAGGAGCGCGGATTCTATCGCATCATCGATGAACGGCGCAATCTCGGTTGCCCGCGCACTCGGCGGTTCGTAGCGAACGTAGGAAAGCTGGCGGGCGAATGCGGACTGCACGGGCATGGAGCGAAACCGAGCCGAGTTGAGCAGAGAGATTCGGGCCGGAATCTGTCCGCCCGCAGCCCAATCCAGGCTGTGATCGCTCAAATACCGCGCCAATCGCCATGCCGCGCTTGCACGGGGACCGGCCCCGGACGCAGGCAGGCAAAGAATGTGCGATCCTGCCCATGTTACGCGGACCGGGCCGAATTGTGGAACCGGGGCGCCCGCATAGTCAAGCCCCTCGCTCTTCTTGAGGTCGCCAAGCATGTAGATTCCCTCCAGCGCCATCGCGGCGCGACCCTGCCTGAACCCGCGCCACGCGTCGATTCCTTCCGGGCTTGGCGCGACGTGTTCCCGCACAATTAGGCCGCGCATCTGTTCCGTCGCGGCGATGGCTGCGGGGCTGTTGAGGTCCGCATGCTTGAGGTCGGGAGTGAGCAAAGAACCGCCATTCTGTGTGACAAACATATACCAGTTGGAGTGCTGCCAGGTAAATACGAAGCCCCACTGCTGCTCGCCATTGACGCGACGCGTAAGCTTATGCGCCGCAGAGAGAAACTCCGCCCAGGTTGTGGGGGGCCTGGCTTCGCCATGCTCATCCACGATTCCGGCTTCGCGGAAGAGCTTGCGGTTGTAGTAGAGGCCGAGCGGATGGCAGTCGAGGGGGATGCCGTACAGACGGCCTTCATAATTCGCGGCCTGCCAGGCCAGCGGCAGAAAATCCCGCTCGTTCAGCCCATCGAGTCTGCCAATCAAAGTGTCAAGCCGCTTGAAGATTCCGTAGCGCGCGAACTCCGGCAGGCGGTTGGCATGGCAGATAAAAAGGTCCGGGGCCTGCTTGAATGCGATGCCGAGCGTCAGCTTTTCATAGTATTGCGCCCACGGGATGAGCTGCATTTTGACATGGACGTCCGGGTTGTCGCGCTCGAACTGGCGTACCATCGCCTCCATCGTCTTGCCGTCCGGACCCGTAAATCCGTTCCAATAATTGATGACGGTAACGCGGTCCACACTGCCCGCTTCGACCGTTCCTCGACGGCCGCATGCGGGCATTAGCAGCAAAAAGAGGACCGCAGCCGCGCGTGTTATCGCAGACGAATTACGTTTACAGAACAGGGGGCAAAGTCCCATGCAAGCGTCTTTCCGCTAATCTGAATCCGTGTCACGACAGGACGGACCCGATCCGGGTTGGAGAGGCTGTTGCCCTGCTGGGGCGGGGCGGCCAGAGAGGTCAATACGGCCCCTCCGAGAACTGATTGAAACGTGAATTTCGCGGTTCGTCTGCTCTCCTTGTCGCGATTTACAACGAACAGCCATCGGCTCCCGTTCCCTTCGGCCGCCAGCACGTCCAACCACGGCACATCCTTCACGGCTGGCAGAATCATCCGTTCCGGCACGTCGTAGCCGGGACCGCTTACCTGAACCGGAAGGAGTCGGCTGGGCCGCGCCAGTCCGTACATCTGCTCCACGAAGTACATCGCATCACGATAGACGACGCTATTTGGCCGCTTGATTCCACCGCCGTGCATGAGCGCGGTAACGTTGGCAATCCCCACGAAATCCGCGCGGCGGAACATAGCGTGGAAAAAGAGCGCGGCGTAGACCGCCCCGGACTGCACGTCGTGGTTGGGATAACGCAGCCAGTTCGGGCCGCCCACGATTAGCCCCCACTCCGTGGCCGCAATCTTCAGCCCTGTTTTCTTGCCGCCGCGTGCAGTTACCTGCTTCTTTAATGCGGGAATAAATGTGTCGGACCACCATTGCGGATGGGCCATTGCGCTGGCATAGACCTCATCATAAGAGCAGCGGCTGTTAAGCGACGAGGGCAAGGGCACAATGGGGTGCAGGGAAAGATAGTTCGGCGCATGCGCGACGGGCGTGAGGGCCCGCTCAAGCAGGCTCGCGTTCCAATCATGCACGCGTTCCAGTCCCTTGCCCGTGTACTCGTCGCCCTTGCCCGTGGCAATTATCTCGATTGTGGGGTCCGCTTTCAGCATGGCGTCCCTGAATCGCTCGTACCGCTTTGCGTTTTCCGCCGCGTCCGTGAAACCTATCTGCCATGATCCGTAAAGCTCGTTGCCTATCTCCCAGACACGCACATTGTACGGCCCACGATGTCCATTCTTCGCGCGGAGCCGGCCCATAGGCGTTTCCAGGCCGCCGTTGCAGTATTCCACCCATGCGGCCGCCTCTTCGGGGCTGCCGTTGCCGGCATTGACGCAGATGTGGGGCTTCGCGCCAATCCGGCGGCAAAAGGCCATGAACTCATCAGTGCCGAAGTGGTGCGTCTCCAGGCCGTTCCATGCGGGATTTGGGACCGTGGGGCGATCGATTCGCGGGCCGATGCCGTTCCGCCAGTGGTAGCCGCTCACGAAGTTGCCGCCCGGCCATCGGAGAAGCTCACAATGTAGATCCTTCGCCGCCTTCAGCACGTCGGGATCTACTCCGTCCACGTGGTCAGCGGGGAAAAGCTCGATCATTTCGATGGCCGCGGAGCCATTCTGAGTCTCGATCCTAAGCTCGCAGGATTCAGCCCGGTCCAAGGCATGTTCTGGCGCTGTCAGCGAGAATCGGTTCTCGCTGCTCCCACCGTGCGAGATATCCATTCGTATTGCGGCGATGACCGTGGGCTTATCGCTTCTTCGCAGCGAGATTGCGATTGTCGCGGGGTTGCCCGAAAGCGACTGCGCTCGGACAGATCCTTCATAGCGCCGCTGACGATGGAGGGGCAGGTTCACAAGCTGGGAAGCGCTCGCACCTTCGGGCAGGGATATGCCCGGCGTCTTCGGATCATCCTTTAGCCATGCCGCACCGGTCTGCAAGCGCCAGTTAGCGAGCCGGCCTCGCTTGTCCGCCCCGAATCGAGGGTTCTGCACCACGTTGGCCCAGACGCCGTTATAAATCGTGCCGCCGAGATGCTCCAGGAAACTGCTGAACAGGCGCGGGGAGATCGCAGGGGCGTCCGATTCCGGCACACTGACAACTACATCGGTTATAGGATCGTCCGAGCGGCGGTAGCGATATAGCGCAGCGTCTTCAGGAGGCGCGGCGGCGCACGGAGTCCCGGTCGCCGAGGCGGCCTCCGCCAGAAGGAAAAGAGTTATCATCATCGATGCGGCCGGCCATGCGAATGCTGCACCGCACTTCGACGGACGGCCGACCCCTTTCGTGTTAACACACCGCACAGCCTTTGTCAGAATGGAAAGCGCGGCATTTATCATAATCTGTGGGTGTATTCCTTACCCGCGGGGGAATTGGCACGGTTAGTTTGCGGTGAAGCTCCGGGGGAGGTAATGGTGTGCAGCGATTTAGACTACTTGACTTCGATCAACTCCACGTCAAAGATCAGCGTGGCATTAGGCGGAATGACGCCGCCCGCGCCGCGCGCGCCATAACCAAGCTCGGGCGGAATGGTAAGCGTTCGCTTGCCGCCGGGCTTCATGCTGATGACGCCTTCATCCCAGCCCTTGATGACCTGGCCCACACCGATCTTGAACTCGAACGGCTGCCCGCGGTCCACCGAGCTGTCGAACTTCGTCCCGTCGGTGAGCTTCCCGGTATAGTGAACGGCGACCGTCTTGCCGACCTCCGGCTCGTTGCCCTCGCCCACGGCCACATCTTCGTACTCTAATCCTGTTGGGGTTTTCAAGTTAGCTCCTCATAGACCTAAAGAATTTTCACCACGAAGACACGAAGAACGTCAAAGGCAAGTGAACCACGGGGGACACGGGGAACAGAGGGAAAGTCTCTTCTTGCATTTCATTTGTGTCCGCCTGTGTTAATCTGTGGACAAAGGACTTTGCTTTTCTTCGTGTCTTCTTGTCTTCGTGTCTTCGTGTCTTCGTGGTGAAAATTCATTCGTTATTTGTAGGCGGTAGTTGCGCCGTTGCTGTTCCCGTCCACTTCGATGGTTTGTACAAGTTGGAAGGTCTGTTCGACCCCGTCCTCGTCCGTCACAGTTACAATCAAGGATTCGCTCTTTCCGGTCTCCTCGAATTGATTCGTCTCATGCTGCTCGTTCGCCATGATGCCCTCTCTATTCTTCGGCGTCCCGCTCTTCTTCTTCTTCTTCTTCTGCCTCTTCATTGTCAGTCGCGGCCGGCTCTTCCGATTCGGGAATGTCCAGCCCGGCGGAAGTGTAGACGGCGTGAATCACTTCGGACGGTGTGGTGACGCCGCGCAGCACCTTGTCGAGTCCGTCATCCATCATGGTGCGCAGGCCCTGCGTCTTGGCGGCTTTCTGGAGATCCACCATGGGCGCGCTCTTGGTGATCAATTCCCGCATATGCTGTGTGTTCATCAAAAGCTCGAACACGCCGACACGTCCCTTATACCCTGTACTGCGACAGTTGTTACAGCCCTTGCCGTGATAGAAGGTTTTCTTGGCGGCCTGGGCCGGGGTCATGCCGAGCGCGAAGGTCTCGTCGTCGGTGGGCTTGTACGGTTCTTTGCATTGCGGGCATATGACGCGGACGAGCCGTTGGGCGAGAATGCACACGATGGTGGAGGCGATGAGGTAGGGCTCGCCGCCCATATCGAGCATGCGTCCGAGGGTCTCGATGGCGTTGTTGGTATGCAGGGTGGACATGACGAGGTGGCCGGTGAGCGATGCCTGTATGCCGATGTGGAGCGATTCTGGGTCTCGCATTTCGCCGACCATCATGACGTCCGGGTCCTGGCGAAGGAACGAGCGCATAACCTTGGGGAAGGTCATTTTGTCGGTAACCTGAACCTGGGTAATATTGTCCTGAAACTCGTACTCGATCGGGTCCTCGACGGTTACGATATTGCGCTTGCCGCGGTCGAGTTGGTTGATGGAGGCGTAGAGCGTGGAGGTTTTTCCGCTTCCGGTTGGGCCGGTGACGATGATCATTCCGTAAGGAGTCTGAATCGCCTGGAGCCAGTTCTTCTGTATGTCCTGCGGCATGCCGAGGACGCCGATATCGATTCGGACGCTGGCTGGGTCGAGAAGCCGCATGACGACCTTCTCGCCATTGAGGGAGGGAAGAATCGAGACGCGGGCGCTGAACCGGCGGGTCGAGTATTCCATGTCGATGCGGCCATCCTGAGCCATGCGCCGCTCGTCGATGTGCATAGAGGCCGCGAGCTTGATTCGCGCGAGGACTGCAGAGGCGTGCTCGTTGGAGAAGTTGCCGAGCTGGTGCATCTGTCCATCGATTCGCAGGCGGATGCGGGTGGAGGTGCGCTCTGGCTGAAGATGGATGTCGGATGCCCCGGCGTCGAGCGCCTCCGAGAATATCTTATCGACTATCTGTACTCCGACGGCGCTGGCGTCGCCGCCCATTTCGCGCGCGGCTCCTCCTTCGCGAAGGATAAGGCGGAACTTACGAGTGCTGCCTGGCGTGATGGTCTGTTGAGTCATGGGAGGTCCCTCGAGTGTCGGTGGTCGGGCGTCGGGTATCCGGCGGATAGGGGAATTATATCATGCGAAACGGGCGTTGTCGAGAAGGGGAGGCCGATGGGTCGATGGGCCGTTGGGCCGTTCGGTTGTTGGGTCGTTGGGTTGTTGGGTTGTTGGGAGTGTGGACTAAGGGCCCCCGACATCGGTGTCAATCGGCACGCAATAGAACGATTAACCCAGCCTGGGCAAAGTGCCGGTCGTGGGTAAGGACCTCCTTGATCCCTTCCTTCTCGCAGATCAGGATTGACGAGCAGTCCGTCAGACTCCACTCTTTGTCAGGTCGCGACTCGTACAACGCAAGCGCGGCGACGAACAGTTTGTGGCTTGAAGGAACGATATGTACAATACCGTCCCATTCCAATTCATGAACGAAACTCGCAGCCGCGATCTGCCTGTACTCGCCCCAATCCGCCGAGCCGTCCAGGTATTCCGACAAAACCAATTCAGAAGTAAAAATTTGCCGCCCTCGCATGCCGGCGACTGACGCCAATGCGCGTTCATGCAAAGCATCTGCGCCAGACGTTCGCGCAATCCAGTATCCCGAATCGGCGAATAAGGCGTGCTCACTCCGCAGACTCTTGCCGGCTCGCTCGAAGATACTCCTTGAAATTTATTGCGTAATCCGCGGGCAAGCGATTCCACTCCTCCTCGGGCATGGAAGCCTTGAATTTTGAAGCGATATCCGCTAGATAGTCAGCCGGCGCGTCCTCCTTGTGGAGCGTTTCGTTGGCAGGAATCCCCTCCAGCTTCCGAAGCACATAGTCTTCGAGTGACACGCCTTCCCGTTTCGCGCCTTTTGAGAGGCTGGCCTCGACGGATGCCGGCAGAATGATTGTCAACGTCATGATATCTCCTCCTATGTCAGTATCGGTATCAGTATAACACGGTAGCGCGCAGACGATCGGCGCTCTCGATCGGGGCAGCCGGGCGTGATGGTCTGTTGAGTCATGTGAGCTCCCTCGGGTGTCGGCGCTGGCTTGTAAGACATCAGGCGGATAGGGGCATTATATCATGGCATCGGATAGGGTGTCGATATGCGACCGGGGTATGGCAGGAATCCCAAACGGGTGGGCTGAATTGCTGTTCATGCTCCATTTCAAATGTGGCAGGACAAGCCGACTGAAAAGTTTTCGGAGGACGTATCCGTCCGGCCCGGAACCCTTGTCACGAACGGTCGCTTCAACATATAGTACACAGGTCAGGTGCGATGTGCGCGAATTGAGGAGTAGTCACCCGGGTCCGAGATCTGCATTGACAGTGGTGCCTGCCGGACCTCTCTGATGTGACGGGCTGGGATAATCATATGCCTGAGTTGCCGTCGGGAACAGTCACCTTTCTCTTTACCGACGTCGAGGGTTCCACCCGCCTATGGGAGGAGCGCCCCGAATCCATGCGTGTCGCCCTTGCGCGGCATGACGAGATGGCGGCTTCTGTGGTTCGGGAGTTTGCTGGAACACTCGTCAAGAGCCGGGGAGAGGGCGACAGCCTGTTTGCTGTCTTTTCGCTCGCCACCGATGCCTTGGCAGCGGCCTTCGCGCTTCAGATAGCCTT
>JBBROJ010000144.1:0-12542 GCA_038229495.1 Chthonomonadales bacterium | reverse complement strand
CGGAGGCGCTTTGCAATGGTTCGCTGTTTTAGCCGATTCCCTGCATCCCAAATGCGCAGCCTGCATAGCGCTTCCATCTGCCTCCTTCTCGCCATCGCCTGCAGCTTGCTTCCAACAGCCGCGCGGGCCGACCTAAAGCTCGATCTCTCCGCCGGATTCGACGGCAACTACCGCCCCGGAGCGTGGACTCTCCTCACCGTCAAGGTGTCCAATGCGCCGTCCACGACCTCGGCACAGCTTCAGGTCCAGGTGAGATCGCGCCTGAGCGGGACGACGACGTATACGCAGACCGTCAATCTGCATTCGGGGTCCGCGACCGACCAGTATACCGCGTACTACCTCCAGCCCGACAGCGGCGATTCTCCCGAGATTTCCGTTCAGCTTTTCGCGAATGGCCGTGTTGTCGCCGACAAGAAGCTGGAGGGCTCCATCCCAATAGCGGACGGGCAGCCCGCGGTGCTCGGCCTCACGCAGGACCAGAGCGGGCTAAATTTTTTGAGCCAGGTGGATCTGGGAATTACGCATCGCACCGGTTCGGAGGCGTCCAACCCCTACAATCAGAACGGGAACCAGCCCAACCCGTTTCCGAATCCGGGCAGTGTCGCGCGCAGCCGCAACCCTACCCGCGTCATCTATCCCCGCGCGAGCGCTCTCCCCTCTTCTTCCTTTGGCTATGAGGCCATGGACGCGGTCGTCCTGGGCGATCTGCCGCTGGACACGCTTACGGAGGATCAGTGGTCCGCACTGGTCGGCTGGGTAAAGGACGGCGGTATGCTCATCATATCCGGCGGAGCCGACGTAAATCGCGCACGAAGCAAGATGCTTGCCGACATCCTGCCCTTGAAGGTCACCGGCGTAAGGCAGGCGCGCTCTCTTCCGTCGCTCGCGGAGTTGTACGGACGCTCCCCCAACATAACTGCCTCGCCCCTACTCACCGGGACGATGGCTTCCGATTCAAATTCCATATGCCGGGACGGAGGGCAGCCGACCCTCTCCGTGCGGCACGTGGGCAACGGCAAGGTGTTTCTCACCTCGTTCGACCTGCTGGCCCCCGAGTTTCGCGCGTGGCCCGGCCAGGCGAACCTGTGGCAGGACCTCATGCAGCGCGGCACGAGAACGGTCCGCATCACGAGGCTGGTCAAGGCAGCCGCTCAGCCCGTCCGTTTCCAATCGTGGATGAATTCGTCTTCCGGTAACAGCCGCATGCTCACGGACGCGCTGGCGGGAATCCAGTCCGTGGAAGCGCCGCCGTTCCAATATATCGGCCTCTTCCTGCTGGCCTATATCATCTTTCTCGTGCCTGTCAACTATCTTCTGCTGAAGCGGTGGGACAAGAAGGAGCTTGCGTGGATTACGGCCCCGATCATCATTCTGGTCTTTTCGATCGGCGCCTACGCGCAGGGTTATCGAATCAAGGGCGGCCAGCTCTATCTCCGCTCTTGCTCGGTGGTGGAAGGCGCGGCCAATACGGAGGGCTTCGCTGCATATACGGTCGCCTCCATCTTTTCGCCGCGCCAGGATCGCTACACTCTCTCCGTGGCCGACCTCTACGCTCTGCCCGAGGAGGTGCTGGAAGGCGGCGGATTTCAGCAGGCGGCGGGCGACCTCGTTATCGACCGTGGGCAGAAGACCTCTATCCAGAACGCGCTTGTGAACATGTGGGACCACCGCAATTTCGCGTTCCAGTCGCACGTCAGCCTCGGCGGCTCAATCACGGCCTCGCTGGAACAGAAAGGCGGCCAGTCCGCCAGAGTCAATATTTCAAACGGCACGAAGTACGCCCTGAATGAGTGCGCCATCTCTTTCCGGGGCAGCCAGACGATCATCGGAACCATTCACCCGGGCGAGGCGAAGAGCGCCAATATTGCTCTCAATGGAAACAACCCTGCCGGAATTACGGTCGTTTCAGCGGGAACCCCCGGCGCTCCGGCCGCGGAGACCGCAATCAAGCAGGCTCTCGCCGGCATCGCGGGATCGGTCGCAATCGTCGACCCTGTTGTGGGCCAAAACGGCTTGGTCGGCAGTCCGCTCGTACTAACCGGGTGGTTCAATGACGACGTAACGGGTCTCGCGCTGGACTCCGATCAGGCCAAGACCACTAATGTAAACCTGCTCGTCGTCCATCTGCCCACGCCCAGTGGCTACGATTCTCCTGTCGGACCTGGGACCGGCCGGCCTCTTCCCGGTTCGGGGGGCGGATTTAACATGGCTCCGCCGGTCTACCGGCCCCCGGTACGCGCGCCCATGATCGCGCAGCCTCAGAATGCGAGCTACTACAACGACCTTGCGTATAATTACGCCAGCCGAGGAGCGCTGGACCTCGCGCTGCAAGCGGCGAATCAAGCGCTTAGCCTCGCGCCCCAGGACGGAAACATTCTGGATACCGTTGCCGAAATGCATCAACGGAAAAGAGAGTATCGCCAGGCCGCGCAGTTCTATGCGCTCGCGGTTAGTCGGCAGCCAAACGGCGGCGGCACGGAAACGCACGAAAAGTACGGCGAGACTCTCCTGGCGCTTGGCGACCGCGCGAACGGTATCCGCCATCTTCAGCGCGCCGCGGCAGACACACGCTCGCCGTATGGCGCTCGCGCGCGGCAGGCGCTGCAACGCGCCGGAGCCGGCGCGGCCGGCCGCGTCGGTAACCCAGGCGGATCTCAAACGTTCTAGCGGCGCGGCCGCCATGATTGAGAGTCCCAAGGTGGAAAATCCCGTACTCTGGAAAGAGTTGAAAGCGAAGTTCCGGTGGCGACAGCCGCCGCGAGTCAAAGCGGCCATTGCGGGCCTGACGCTTCTTCTTATCATTTACGCTTACTGGCAGATTTTCGCGACGATGCTGCGGGAGGACAGTATCGGCGGCGCGAAGCAGTGGTGGCAGGTTGGTGTGGCGCTCCAGGCCCTGCTCATCTGGCTCCTCTGCCCCGCGCTCGCCGCGAACGCCATTACGCAGGAGAAGGAGCAGCAGACCTGGGAGATGCTTATCTTCACCCGGCTGCGACCCGCGGAGATACTGAGCGGCAAGCTCATCTCCCGGCTCCTGCCGATGCTGGCGATACTCGCTGCTTTCGTCCCCTACATGCTGTTCTGTGCCGCGCGGGGAGGAGCCCTGATCGACGAGTTCGTTATGATCTACGTTATGTTCGCGATCTGGACACTATTTTTGGTAACTTGCAGCCTCTTTATGTCCTGGGCGTTTCGGAAGACGGCGACTTCCATCGCTATGTCCTACATGGTCCTGTTCACCCTGGTTATAGGTACAGGGTTGATCGAGTCCACTATCTCGGCGGGAGGCAGGTACTACGATTCGCCGGTTATCTGGCTGAATCCGGTCCGCATTGTCGCCGCGATATTCGAGCGGAATGACCAAAACGCGCCGGGAATCCTTTTGCTGAGCAACGGTGTGTTTATCGCTGTCACGGGGTTTCTTTACTGGCGCATGCTGCAAAGGTTCCGCGACTTCTCCGTCGAATAGTCGGTGGACGATGAAAGCGGCGGGATGACGGACCAAGTACCAGGTATCAAGTACCGGGAGTAATACCATGAAGTATGAATCGCGCAGCGCGCTGGCTCTTCCAGCCGCGTTTTTGACCATTATTATCGCCATGACAACCTCGACAGATTCCAACGCGCAGCAGGCACCAATCGGACCAGCGCCCGGACCGGCCGCCCGGCTTCCGTCTCTCGTCGTTACAGGCATGGGGACCGTTAAAGCAACCCCCGACATCGCCTATGTAACCGTGGGAGTCACAACCAGCGGCAAGCGCGCCCAGGAGGCATCGCAGGCGAACGCGGCGGCCACCGAGAAGGTCGTCGCCGCCGTCAAATTGCAGGGAATTGCTGAGAAGGACATCCAGACGAGCAGCTACAACGTCCAGCCGGTCTACCGCGAGGGCAACTTCGCGCGTGGAATCGATTCCTACCAGGTGAGCAATCTTGTGCGGGCGACGGTCCGCAAGCTGGCGGCCATAGGCAAGGTGATCGACAGCGCCCTGGACGCCGGGGCCAACAACGTTCAGGGAGTCTCGTTCGGACTGGAGAATCGGGATCCCGCCGAGGAGCGCGCACTCACGCAGGCTGTGAAGGAGGCCCGCCGCAAGGCGGAGATTATCGCCAGGGCCGCAGGCGTGGAGATTCGGGGAATCCAGGAGATAGACAGCTCCAATCAGGGACGGCCTGTTCCGTTGTACGGAGGATTCGCCGGCGAAGCTATGAGCGCTCGCGCTGCCACGCCCATCTCGCCGGGCGAGCTGGACGTAACTGCGACCGTGACCATTGTGTACAGAATCGAGGCCGCTAAACCGTAATCGAACCCCCGGGAACCCCTCACCCCTTCGTAAGGGGAGAGGGGAGCTTATGCGGAGGCTCATATCCTCCGCCCAGTGAAGCCCCCTCCTTGCTAGGGAGGGGGTTGGGGGAGGTATTCCGCAAAGCCCTCTCCTTGCTAGGGAGGTGGTTGGGGGAGGCGCCCGCCGCTAGAGGAATCCGAGGAGAAGCCATCCTATGCCGCCGATGATTCAGATCCGCAACCTTCGCAAGGAGTACAAGGATCTGGTGGCCCTGAAAAACCTGAACCTAGAGCTGGACCCCGGAGACATCTTCGGCTTTATCGGCCCCAACGGAGCCGGCAAAACCACGACCATCAAAATGCTTGCGACCCTGCTGACGCCCACCTCGGGCGTCGCCTTCGTGGACGGCATAAACGTGGTGCAGAACCCGGAGGCGGTCCGCTCGATAGTCGGCTACATGCCCGATTTCTTCGGCGTGTATGACGACATCAAGGTGTGGGAGTATCTCGACTTCTTCGCGGCGGCCTACCGCATTCCGCGCCACAAGCGGCCGCAGATCATCGACGACGTGCTCACGCTGACGGACCTCAACGTGAAGAAGGACGCCTATGTCGAATCGCTTTCGCGCGGCATGAAGCAGCGGCTCTGCCTCGCCAAGACGCTGGTCCACGACCCAAAGGTACTTCTTCTGGATGAGCCGGCGTCCGGCCTCGACCCGCGCGCGAGAATCGAGATAAAGGAGCTTCTAAAAGAGCTCAAGGCGATGGGCAAGACGATCATCATCTCGTCCCACATCCTGCCGGAGCTGGCAGACTTCTGCAATAAGATCGGAATCATCGAAAAGGGCGAGATGCTGGAGTCGGGCGACGTCAACGACATCATCCGCCGTATTCACCAGCACAACACCCTGGAAATTCGCGTACTGGACGAAAGCGGTCCCTACGTATCCGACTTCGACATCGGCAGCCTTGCGGCTCAGACTCCCGAGGCGGGTGGCGTCGCCGTTCGAACCACGGCGGCAGTCGAGCAGGCAATGCGCATTCTGGAATCTCATTCTGGTGTCGAGAACGTCAAGATCGCCTCGAACGACGGCATGCTTCAGGTAGACTACGCCGGCGAACCGAATGGCGAATGGCAGGTACTAAACGCATTGGTTTCGGGTGGAGTCAAGGTGCTTTTCTTTGGCACGCAGGCCACGGACCTGGAAGACATCTTTATGCGCGTTACGAAGGGAATAGTGTCGTAGGAGGGATGTCGGAAGACGAAAGACGGAAGACGGAAGTCGGAAGACGGAAGACGGAAGTCGGAAGACGGAAGTCGGAAGACGGAAGACGGAAGTCGGAAGACTGAAGAAAGGCATCTACGTGGCAGCCCGTTCGTTCGAAGAGCTGGAGGTTTGGCAGGCTGCGCATCAGTTGGTGCTTGACGTCTATCGAATGACTGAGATGTTTCCGAAGCACGAAATGTTTGGCCTCACGTCGCAGTTTCGACGCGCGGCTGTCTCGATTCCGGCAAACATCGCGGAAGGCTTCAAGAAGCGCGGCAAGCCGGACAAACTGCGTTTCTACAACATAGCCCAGGGATCTTTGGAAGAGTGTCGCTACTATGTTATTCTTGCCCATGATCTTGGATATAATAGCGATGATTCCAATAAGGCGGCCATTGAACGAATCAGTCGAATGCTGGACGGCTATATGAAGGCCATCATGGCAAATTGCCCGTAGTCCGTCCTCCGACTTCCGTCTTCCGACTTCCGACTTCCCAAAAACATGCTCTCTCTCAACTACATCCTACGCGATAATCCGGTGCTCACCAAGGAGCTTCGCGTGCGCATGCGTGGGGCGCGCGCATACTGGATTCTCACCGGATACCTGGCCTTTCTATCGCTGATACTCTTTTTCCAGTACACCTACTGGTGGAACGAAGCCGTACGGCACGGGCATGGACTAGCGAGTGGATCGAAGGTCGGTCAGCAGTTCTTTTACTATATCGCGGGCGTGCAGGCGTTTCTCGTCGCGTTCATAACCCCGGCGGTGACGTCCGGCGCGATTACCATCGAGAAGGAGCAGCGCACTCTGGAGATGCTGGAGATGACCCGCCTTCCGCGTGTCAGCATCATCGCGGGCAAGCTCCTGTCCGCCATCGGATTCGTGGCGCTGCTTCTGGTCTCCTCGCTGCCACTCACGAGTCTCTGCTTCTTTCTCGGGGGAGTATCGCCGGGGCAGGTGATTCACTCCTATCTGTTGCTGCTGGCCGGGAGCTTCGTCGCTGGGTCGCTGGGATTGGTCTGGTCGTCAGTAGCCCGCACGACGGCTTCCGCCGTCGTCTTCACGTATGCCAGCCTCCTTGTCCCTTTTCTCGCCGCTGTAGTCTTGCTCAACGCAGTAATCAGACCCGGCGACTACGACGTTCAGATCGCCTCCGCTCTCGCTGCAGGGCTGTATGGTATACAGATTCCTGACGATATGGGAAATCCGGGACCCTTCTTAAGCGCGTGGGATATGCGCCACTACTTCGGCCTGACCGTGCCAGGATGGCTCGCGCCGGTGTTCACCTACTGCATGATTGGCTTACTGCTGTGTGCCGCGGCCACGGTGCGGCTCTATCCTTTTCCGGAGCGCAACGGGCGAGTTATCAAGGCGCTGCTGATCGCGGTCTTCGTGCAGCAACTCTTTTTCTACTTTGGCGCGCGGTTCTATGTGTTCTCCGCGTCCGCGCCTCCCGGCATGGCCGCCCAGCTTGCAACCTATCCGCTGCTCACGATGCTTTTATACCCATTGCTATTGCTTCTCGCCTGCATTCCGATCTTCTCTACCAGTAATGCCGGCGAGCCAGATGTTCCCGACGCCGAGCGTCCGGATCGCCGCAGCCAGCGCCGCCCATTCTTCCGAACGCATGCGGCTTCCGGCGTGCCCTTTCTGCTGCTGCTGACCGGTGTCGTTTTCGGCATGTACTGGCTGAGCTTCGCCCTAATCGGACAGCCGGGCGCGGCCCTGACAGGTCATTTCATTATTCCCGGTTTTGCTCCGGGCCAATTCGCCACAGGAAAGGTTTGGATGCAGACTCAAAGGGGTATGTCGTTTGTAACTCCTGGAGTCGGGACCGACGTTAGTTCGGGAGGTGTACTTCAGGTAGGCATTGCCGTGCTGGCTTCCGTCACGGGTCTTTCGGCGCTTGGCTACCTGTTCAGCGTAATGACTCGCAACCGGTGGGTCGCCATGATCCTGAGTTACGGTACACTGGCGCTAGTATTTATTGTTCCGGTAGTGGCAACAGCCTCGTACGCGTCCAAGCCTTCTGCAGGGCCCAGCATTCTGATTAACCTGTTCTATCTCAACCCGCTGGCGAGCCTTTCGGAAGCAACCGGCGTCTACGGCGCTTTCTGGTCCAGGCTTCCGTTCCTGTTCCGGCCAGCGCCGATGTGGATAGCGACTACGGCGATTTACCTTACGATAACCGTCGCGGCAGCGCTGGTTTCGATACCTTTTGCAACCCGAAAGCCTGCCCGGCGCGTACATGCATTATGAGCGCGCTTGAGCGAATCGGAGAAAGCCCATGACTCCCGACCTGACACTGCATCACAAGCTGAACGAGGCCGCGCGAAGAATCCGGCTCCTGCTCGTCCTCCAGTGGACCGGCAGGACTCTGCTCGCCGCCGCTTTGGCATGCCTGGTCTGGCTCATCGCGGGCAAGCTCGGATGGCTGGAAGGTCCTTCGGAACTCTCAACCGGAATTGTGCTGGGCATCGCGGTCGGGCTTGGAATCGTTTTTGGGCTTGTCCATAAGGTCACCCGCATGGACGTGGCGCGGCTGACGGACGGGCGAACGGATTTCAAGGAGCGGCTGGCCAGCGCAGTGGAATTCGAGCGCGATAACACAGCCGATCCGCTCGTTCACCGGCAGCTCCAGGATACCAACGCCCGCGCGGTTGACCTCGACCTGCGCCGCGCCTATCCCCTCCGGGCCACGCGCCAGATGATTGCGGCAATCGTCGTGACCCTGTGCCTCTTCCTCGCTTTCCTGCTGCCGACCTTCACGATATTCTGGCCCAGGGCGAAAAAGCAGGAGATTGCTGAGGTAAAGAAACAGGCCGCCGATATGCAAAAGGTAATTCGAATTTCGGAGAAGACGGCGGATCAACAGAAGCTGGGCAGCAGCAAGCAGGCCGCCAAGGAAGCGAACAAGATGCTGGAGGCGATGAAGCGCTCCAACACGACGAAGAAGGCCGCGATGATCCAACTTTCCAAAATGGCCAAACAACTTGAACAGCAGCAGCAGAAAATGGCTGCGGCCAACGCGCCGGGGCAGAAATCGCTCCAGAAGGCGTCGGAAGAGATCAAGAAGGCGCTTGACCAGAAGCAGCAGGCTATCGAGGCCGCCGACAAGGCGAAGAAGGACGCGGCAAAGGCAGCCGGCAAGGACGGAAAGAAGCCGGGCGACAAATCGCACGAGAACAAGGACGGCAAAACGGGAGAGAAGCAGAACGCGAAGGCCGGCGAATCGAAGCAGTCGCAAGCGATGGAGCAGGCTCAGCAGGCGCTTCAGAAATTCGCGCAAGCCCTCGCGGATCAGAATGCGGCCAAGCAGAATGAAGCCCTCCAGCAGCTTGCCGACCAGATGGAGAAGGGGCAGATGTCGCCGAAGGAGATGCAGTCTCTCCAGCAGCAGCTTCAGCAGTTGGCGCAGGCCCTGAAAGGGACGCATCTGGATAAAACTTCCCAGCAGGTGAAGCAGATGGCCGAAGCGATGAGGCAGCTTAAGCTTGACCCGGAGACCCTGAAGAAGCTTGCGAAAATGATGCGAGGGGCGGGCGAACAATGCAAGGGCTCGGGTAAGACGCAATTGGATGCCAAGACACTGGCCGAGATACTCCAGGCGATTAAGGACGGCAAGATGAAGCTCGCCGCCGGCAGCGGCGCGGGTATACCAATCCCCCTGCCGGGCATGGCACAGGGTAAAGGCAAGGGCAAAGGTACGAACGGCATGGGCCAACCCACGAAGCCGCTTAAGGGCGAAGTCGCGGGCACGCCTAAAGCCACCGCCATCGGCAAGAACGGCGGGTTGAGCGTGGATTCGCGCGTCAGCAAGGAGTTCATGAAGTACGCCGCCATGGGCCACAAGGACTCCAAGTACAAGCCGAACACGCAGGTCCAGGGCGTTCGCAATAATAACGTCACCGAGCTTCAGATGAACTACAAGGGCGACCCGGACAGCCAGTATTCGTCGGGAACACCTCTATTCCAGCCGAACGGCCAGCCGAGGCGCGGAGTCGAGAGCGCCATTAACAAAGAGAACATCCCGGCGGCATATCGGCGGCAGGTCAAAGAGTATTTCGAGTCGATCAATCCGAACAGATAGTCGAAGGTGGCCCGAATCTACCCACCCCCCGGCCCACCCCCAACCCCTCCCGAAACGGGAGGGGAGTCTGGGCGAAGGTGCGAACCTCCGCTTATGCTCCCCCTCCCGTTTCGGGAGGGGGCCGGGGGGTGGGTAGATTCTTTCAGTATCAGAGGAACGTTTCTTGGATAACGCAGGCAGCGTAGGCAGCGTGGATATCGCGAAGATTGAGCGGGAGGCGGCGGAGTTCGGCAGCAAGTTCCGCCGTGTCAAGGAAGAGATTCGGAAGGTCATCGTCGGAAACGAGCCGATCATCGATGGCGTACTTACTTGCCTCATGGCAAGCGGCCACGCGCTCCTGGAGGGGGTTCCGGGCCTGGGCAAGACACTTCTGGTCAAGACTCTCTCGCAGGCCGTCGATCTCAAGTTTTCGCGGATTCAGTTCACGCCGGACCTCATGCCGGCGGATATATCCGGCACGAATATCCTGCTCGAAACTCCTGTGGGAGGCAAGCAGTTTCAGTTCCAGCCCGGCCCCGTTTTTGCGAACGTCGTTCTCGCGGACGAGATCAACCGCGCGACGCCGAAAACCCAATCCGCGATGTTGGAAGCGATGCAGGAGCATTCGGTCACCGTGGCGGGAGTCCGGCACGCCATGCAGCAGCCGTTTCTCGTTCTCGCCACGCAAAATCCCATCGAGATGGAAGGCACGTATCCGCTGCCGGAGGCGCAGATGGACCGATTTCTTTTCAAGCTGCTGGTCCCCTCGCCCACTTTCGAGGAGTTGTCCGCCATCGTGGACCGCACGACCGGCGGAGCCGTCGAATCCATCCAGCCGGTAATAGAGGGAGGTGAGATTCTCTCCATGCGCCAATTGGCGCGCGAGGTTCCGATTGCAAGTCATGTTCGCGAGTTCGCCGTCAAGATTGTACTTGCCACGCACCCGGATCGTGAACTGGCAACCGACCACGTAAAGAGATTCGTGCGATTCGGTTCCAGCCCGCGCGGCGCGCAGGCTATCGTGGTTGCCGCCAAGATCCGGGCGCTCCTGGAAGGCCGCTACAACGTTGCGTTCGAGGACATTTCCACGGTGGCGAAGCCCGCCCTGCGGCATAGAATCCTGCTCAACTTCGAGGGGGAGGCGGAAGGCATTTCGACCGACACAATCATCGACGGACTCCTCTCCCGCGTACAGGATGAGACCAGAGTAAAGGTCACTGTTTAAGCTCCGCCAGCGAGCAAGTGAATGAATTCACTCGCTGGAGAGCCTGCGGCCGATCGTCCTGCCGGACGGAAAACACTTATGCCGGGGTCGATTGCACATTACCGGCCGCCTATTGCCCGTCGCGGGCTTCTACAATAAATCCAATTATCGTTTCTAACCCATGCTTCTTCCCTACTCCAGCGACCGCCCTCCGCGCAATCCTCCGCTCGCCGTCGTTTCTCTGGTGCTAACTCACTTCGTGGTATTCGGGCTCGTCGCGCTGGTCATGCGCGTGCGAGGGCCGAATTCGCCTGTGGTCTGGTACGCGAACCTGAGTCTCGTTCCCGGCGCGCTCCACTGGTATTCGTTCCTTACCTATGCGTTTTTGCACGAAGACGTGTTCCACCTCTCCGCCAACATGCTCTTCCTGTGGGTATTCGGCGGCAGTGTCGAGGACGCCCTTAAGTGGAAGCGATTCGTTGCGCTATATGCGGCGGCGGCGGCAGTCACCGGCGCCCTTCAGGTCGCAGTCACTTATATTCTGCCCGGGACGGATAGGATGGTCCCGATAGTCGGCGCATCGGGCGCGGTCTCGGCAATCGTGGGCGTGTTCGCGGTGCGATTCTATCGATCCAGAATCCGATTCATTGGCCTACCCATCCAGATTCCCGCAATACTGCTGCTTGCCCTGGTGGTCGTGGTCGAGATGGCGGCGGCGCTCCAGCAGATTGTGCACGACGCGGGCAGCCAATCCACACTCGCGGCTGCTCATTGGGCGCACATCGGCGGCTTCTTCCTGGGGCTGGCAATCGCCCAAGCCACGCGCCAGATGTCTCACGCGCGCCAGGAGTACCTGGCCGCCGATGCGACGCGCGAAATGGAGCAAGGCTCTACGGTGTCGGCGGCCCGCCGCTGGGAAGCCGTGCTCAAAGCACAGCCGGACAATATGGAGGCGGAAGCGGAGCTGGGGAAGGCGTGGGCGGCGCTTGGAGACCGTCATCAGAGCGAGACGCGCTATCGGAGAGCGATTTCCGGCCTGGTGCGTAATGGCAGCAAGTCCGAGGCCGCGCGGCGTTACTCGGAGATGACCGGCTTCTATCCGGATGCCGTTCTCGATCCCGCCGATCTGTTCGCCGTTGCGAGCGCGCTGGAAGAACAGGGATCCTACGCGCCGGCTATCGCGGCTTTCGAATCACTGATTCGCACGGCGGGCCAAAGCCGTGAAGCGGAGATGTCCAGTCTTCGCACGGGCATGCTCTACCTCAATCGACTTTCAAGTCCGCGAGACGCCGTAACGAATCTAGTCCGGTTCATCGAGCAGTATCCGCGAAGCGAATGGCGGTCCTTTGCCGACGACCTGCTCAAAACGGCGCGGTTGCGGGCAAAGGCTTCGCAGTAGGCTTGCCCACTTATGTCAGGCGGCCACATACCCGGTCGGGTACAATGCCGCAAAGTAGTTTTGTTGGCAGCAGGGTAAGTACGGAAAGCGAGGCGCTGAATGCAGAGGGTAACGCTGATACCGGGCGACGGGATCGGGCCGGAAGTCACGGGCGCAGCGGTGCGGGTGATCGAGGCGGCCGGAGTGCAGCTGGATTGGGAGCGAATGGAGGCCGGCGCCGAGGTAATGACGAAGCATGGCACCGTCTTGCCCGACGACGTAATAAATTCTGTAGCCAAGAACCGCGTCGCGCTCAAAGGGCCCATAACCACCCCCATCG
>JBBROJ010000143.1:0-12568 GCA_038229495.1 Chthonomonadales bacterium | reverse complement strand
GCCCGTCAGCGACGAGCAGACCCGCGAGGTCGTCGGGTATCTCCAATTCGACGAAGACTGCGTCGGCCCAGAGCGTATCTGTCGAATTATGGAGTAATGTGGATGACTCAGTTCACATAGGCGAATAAGCAGACATCGATTCGTTCGAATGCGAGGAGCTAACGATCCTCGCTGTGGGGCCTTCGGCCTCATGTCCTCCGTCGAGGACATCGGCGACACACGGTTCGAAATCCTCAAGCAACGGTTGCTCCGCGCAGGCGGAGAAGAAGCGGCGTAGCCGCTCCACAGATACGTATTTATGGGCCGCAAACCCCTCGCGAGAACGTATACTCGTCCGTCGGCGTAACTTCAGTAACTATGTCCACTCAACTCTCTCTTATAACCGAAGTGCCGGAAGAGTCCCCTATTGACCGATTCGAGGCCATTCTGTTCGGGAGCGACCCGACGGACAGAATAGTGGCTGCCGAGCCTGTAGAGAACCGGCTGCGAATCTGGCGGCGAATGGCGGGCGACTCCCTGGATGTTGAAGATACGCCGTTCGACCCTTGGATTCTCACGCTCGCCCCGCGCGAAGAGCTTAGCGGCCTGCCTCGTGAGCTGCAGGGCGAAGGGTTCCGGTTCCTCTACACATTCCCTGCCTGGTCTGATTTCCAGGATGCGCGGTTCCGGCTGCGCGACGCCCATGTCGAGCACCTGACCTATGCCAGCAGCTCCAAGCTCGGCCTCATGGCGAGCGGCAAGACTCTCTTCAAAGGGATGATGATGGAGGACGTGGTCCGCATGCAGGTGGACATCGAGACCACCAGCCTCTCCTATACGGGTGAGGCCGACCGCATCCTGATCATCGCAGTGCGGGACAACCGGGGGCTGCTGGAAACACTTACCGGCGGCGAGCGGGAGATGCTGAACGCGCTGAACGAGGTCGTCCACGAGCGGGACCCCGACATCATCGAGGGGCACAACATCCTCGGTTTCGATATTCCATTCCTTATGGCTCGCGCCGAGCGGCACAATATTCGCCTGGGCCTGGGCCGTGACGGCTCCGAGATACGATTAGGGACCGAGCGTAATTTCGCCATCGGCGGAATCACGCGGCCCTTCACGCCGGCATATATCTTCGGGCGGCACGTTTTCGACACCTATCTCGCGGTTCAGCGGTTCGATTGGGCGAAAGGATATCTGTCCAGTTATGGCCTCAAGCAGGTGGCACAGGCGTTCGGAATCGCCGTCGAGGAGCGAGTCGAGATGCCTCGCGGGGAGATTGCGCAAATCTTCGAAGAGGATCGCGAGCGCGTTCTGGAGTATGCCAAACACGATGTAATAGAGACGGGCCGGCTTGCGGAACTGGTCGCGCCCACCGAATTTTACCAGACGCAGATGGTTCCCGATTCGTTCGGCTCAGCGGCGGTCACCGGCACGGGCGAGAAGATCAACTCCATCTTCATTCGGACCTATCTGGCGGCGGGACGCGCGATTCCCCGTCCGCAGAGGTCGCGCCCATACCTCGGCGGATACACGGAGATTCGCGCCACAGGCGTCATCGACCGCGTGGTAAAGGCCGACGTCGAGAGCCTCTACCCAAGCCTCATGCTCGCCAATAACATCAAGCCCGCCAGCGATTCGCTCGACATCTTCCTCCCCGCGCTGCGCGAGATGACACGCCGCCGTTTCGAAGCCAAATCGAACGCGCGGACTGCCACCGGAACCGAGCACCACTACTGGGACGGCCTCCAGAATTCGTTCAAGGTCTTCATCAACTCTTTTTACGGCTACCTCGGCGCGGCCGCCTTCAATTTCAACGACTATGAGGCCGCCGGCCTGGTGACGGAGCTTGGTCGCGCGCTCGTTCAGGACATCGCGAATCGCATGGAGGAAGGCGGGAGCCGGATTATCGAGATCGATACGGACGGGGTCTACTTCGTGCCGCCGGAGTCGGTACAGGGCGAGGAGGCTGAACGGGCCTACGTCGAGGAGATAGGCAGAGCGCTGCCCGCGGGGATCCGACTGGCGTTCGACGGCCGCTACCAATCCATGGTCTCGCTCAAGACGAAGAACTACGTACTCTGCGGATATGACAGCAAAAAGACTTTCAAGGGGGCTTCACTGCGTTCCCGCGCCGACGAAACCTATGGCCGCGACTTCCTGGCACAGGCAATCGACCTGTTGCTGGAGCACAGAAGCGAGGAGATTGGCGAGCTCTATGCCCGGGCGATCGACGACATTCTGAACCACCGAATCCCGATTCAGAAGCTGGCGCGCCGAGAGCGAATCACGGAAAAGACCGGTACAAGTTCGGCGAAGAAAAGATCGCGGGAGGTCGCGGGCAGCACGGCCATCGGTGAATACATCACCGTCTACGAGAAGCAGAACGGCTCGCTCGGATTGCTGGAGAGCTACGCGCCGGAAGACGAAAGCGCGACCTACTACATGGACAAGCTGTACAAGTTCGCCCAGCGGCTCCGCGAGGCGTTCGGCGTGGAGTTCGACACCCTCTTTCCAAAACCTACTTCCCAGGGGCTGCCGCACAAAGGCCAGGAATCGCTCGACCTATTCGGCGATCCGTGATCGGGACACCGCCGCTTTCAAGAAATTCCCACAGTCAAGAGCATGGCGCAGTCAAGAACACCAGGAAACTTAATCAAATACCAGGCGAAGTCAAATACACGGCGCAACGCGGAGGTTGCTCCCTAAGGGGAGGCCCTGTGCCACGGGTAGAGCGCAACCTTCGCGTTGCGCCGGAATCTTCATCGCGTTTCGCCGGATATTCGCCTTACGATACAGACTCATACAAAATTGAGACGGCTGATCGTATAATGGAGGTGGCGCACTGCGCTGAATCCGGATAGGAGGAACGATATGAAGTGGAAGAGTTGGCGAATTGTAAGTGTTGCTCTGCTTGCGGCCTTCGCGCTGCAACTGGACGCGAACATGGCTTTGGCCCGGCGGCAGCCCGCGGGCAAAACGATTGTGTGGCAGGCCGACTTCGCAAAGGCCCTGGCGGCGGCCCGGAAGCAGAATAAGATACTGATGGTGGATTTTTATGCAGAAACGTGAGGCGCCTGCAAACTGTTGGATAGGGAGACCTACCCCAACGCCAGGGTCGTTGACCTTGCGAGCAAGCTTATTCCCGTTAAGATGGATCTGGACAAGCCCGAGCCGGTAAAGGTAGCCACAAAGTACAATGTTGAGATCACGCCGACAATCGCATTCATCGGGCCGGATGGGAAAGCCCTGCACACCATTATTGGCTTTTTCCCGCCGGACAAGTTTGCGGCTGAGATGAAAACGGCGCTTCAAAAAGGACCTCAGCCCGCCCCACAAAAAGGTGCGCCAAAGAAGCATTGACCGCATGACAAAGCGGCCCTGAAAGCGTGGCTTCCAGGGCCGCTTGTTCCTGCGAGTTAATACTCGACCCGCTACTGGACCGTTACGGTAAGCAGCGCAGCGGTCTTGCCCAACTGGACGATTACGCGCACCGTATCGCCGCTCTTTGCGGTTTGAACGGCAGCGCTCAGATCCGCGGCGCTGTTGATCCTTCGGCCATTCACGCGGGTTATTATCATGCCGGCCTGAATGCCTGCTTCCCGCGAGGGGCTGTCGGGCTCGACCGCAGTCACGACGACGCCCTTTGCATTCTCATTCAGCTTGTACTGGGATACGAGGTCTTTGGTAACCGGAGCAACCAGAATGCCGAGCTTGCCGTTCTTCTTCTCCGCCGCTTGGGCGGGCTTCACCGGCTCGGTCTGCTCGGCTCTCCCGGCAAAGTCGTCCGGAAGCGAACCCACCGTCGGCGTAAGAATCGTCTCGCGTCCGTCGCGGCGAACCACCACATCCACGCGCGTTCCCGGCGCGGTGGAGGCAACCAGGTCGCGAAATGTCACCTCGTCGAAAACCGGCTTGCCGTTGTAGCGAACCACCGCGTCTTCGACCTGGAATCCCGCCTTCTCGGCCGGCGTGCCCTCGGTCACCTGCTCGATGAGCGCGCCACCGTCCTTAACGCCATACGTCGAGCGCCTGTCGGGAGTGAGGGAAACGGGCTTGACGCCGAGGAATCCGCGGGTTACTTTCCCTTTGGTGATGAGCTGCTCCATCACGTTCCTGGCGGTGTTGGAGGGAATCGCGAATCCGATTCCGACGCTCCCGCCGGTCGTGGTGTTAATAGCGACGTTGATTCCCACCACGCGGCCATTTATGTCCACCAGAGCGCCGCCGGAGTTTCCGGGATTAATCGCGGCATCCGTCTGCAAGAGGCTCGGATAAAACCGCGGCTGCCCATCCTCCGCAATCTCTTTCTGGCGCTGCCGGGCGGAGATAATGCCTACCGTCATCGTGTCATCGAGTTGGAAAGGCGAACCGAATGCTACCGCCCACTGCCCAACGCGAACACGGTCCGAGTCAGCGAACTCCGCGGGGGGAAGGCCCGACGCGGGAATCTTAACCAGGGCCAGATCGCTGCGGTAGTCGCGGCGAACCGTGCCCGTGTACTGCCGTCCGTCATGAAGCGTAACAGTAACCTTGTCTACACCGCCCACGACATGATCGTTCGTCAGAATCCATCCGTCTTCTCGGACGATGACGCCGCTTCCCGATCCCCGCTGATTAAACATCTGCGGAGCCGACTGCGGTCCCTGGGGCATATTGAAAATGCGCGGACGTCCATTGCGCGGCGCTCCCTGATTCCGATTCGGGTTCTGGGGATCTTGCGGGATTACCAGCGGACTGTCATTCTCATCGCCGCCGGGGAAACCAAACAGGCGCTCGAAATCCATGCCGCCGATTCCCGCCATGCGGACCTTCTTTTCGACCTTGATCGAGACTACCGAGGGCCCAAGCTTGTCCGCGATAGCAGTAAATCCATTTTCGAGGCTCGCCAGCGCGTACGTACGCTCCGCGAGCGGCGCGGCAACCGCGACGGCGCTCGAAGCGCTGCTGCGTGCTGGACCCGGCTCCGCCGCCCACACGCGGTGCAGTCCAAATGCTCCAATACCCACCGTCGTGAGCAGAGCGACGACGGCCGCGCCCTGCCGCAGCGTACGGCCTGACAATAATCCATTAATCATCGAGTCGAAACCTCCTATTGAAGTCACTATGGAGAGAGGGAGCTTATCTCGCTATTAGTCACGCCATTTCTTACGGTTCACTTTGTATCTATGGTTCCCTGCACCCGGCTACCCAACCCCCAATCCTGGGGGAGTGCATGCCCCCCGGCCCCCAATCCTGGGGGAGTGCATGCCCCCGGCCCCTGTGTCTCCCCCTGGATTGGGGGTTGGGGGCCCTGAGCATGCGTCGCCCGCCGCTCCTTGACAGGTGCGGCGGCCCCTCGTCATAATAGGAGAAAGGAAGGATTTTATGGCGGTGGCGGTTGCTCCCGAACCTCAAAGCGTTGCTGTGCATGGCCTGCGCGTTCACAATGTAACAATGGGCGCGGCCCTGGACATCATCGATCGATTCCTCCGCGAAGGCTCTCCCCATCACGTAGTCACCCTGGACGCATCGATGTGCGTGTTAGCGCTCGACGACCAGGAGCTTAGGCGGATTGTGGCAAGCGCGGACCTTGTTACGCCCGACGGCGCGGGAATACTCTGGGCTTGCAGCGCTTTCGGATCCCCCCTCTCCGAGCGAGTATCGGGCGTTGAGATAGTCGACCAGTTGTGCCGCCTCTCCCCGGATCGTGGCTACCGGCTCTTCTTTTTCGGCTCCGCGCCCGGTGTTACGGATGACGCGGCGGACAAATTTCGCGCAAAATACCCCGGCTGCAATATTGTTGGGACGCGCGACGGTTTTTTCACGCCGGACGACGAACCGGCCCTTATCGAAGAGATTCGCGCTGCGCGTCCCGACATCCTTTGTGTGGCGCTGGGTATTCCAAAACAGGAGAAGTGGATTGCGCGCCACCGCGACGCGCTGGGCGTGCCTGTTCTCATCGGCGTCGGCGGGACGTTCGATGTTCATTCCGGCAGGGTAAAACGCGCGCCCCGATGGATGCGGCGTCTCAACCTGGAATGGCTCTATCGCCTTGCAAAGAACCCACGCAAGATCGGCAAGGTAATGACCCTGCCCAAGTTCATGCTGATGACTCTTCGCGCCAAACGCCACAGATGATAAGTCTGGCGGGGCAAACCACTCTATCAATCGGTTACTTGGTGGCGCTGGAAGGTTGCGAGAGAGAAGAGACAAGCCAAATCCATGAACAAACATGTTGAAGATCTTGCGGCGAGGTTTTTGCAGGCGTGCGACGAGTCGGGCGAAAGCGAGCAGCACGTCATTGACCGCTTGAGGCAGCGCCTTCACATAAGCCGCAACACGAATCGGGAGTTTGAAGAGACACTGACGGTAGGGCAGCGTCTTGCCGACCGGATTGCAGTTTTTGGAGGCTCATGGACGTTCATTCTCATCTTCCTCTCCCTGCTTTTTGCATGGATCGCGTTAAATACGGTGCTTCTGACACAGTTCAACAAACCCTTCGACCCTTATCCGTACATTTTTCTCAACCTCATTTTGTCGATGCTGGCAGCCTTGCAGGCCCCCGTCATCATGATGTCCCAAAACCGATATGCCGCCAAGGACCGGGCCGCCGCCGAACACGATTACGAAGTCAATTTGAAATCCGAATTGGAGATACTAGCGTTACACCGGAAGATGGATACGCTGCGCGAACAGCAGTGGACAGAGCTGGTGGAGATGCAGCAAGAGCAGATCAAGCTGCTGACCAGGTTACTTGGCGAGCGGAAATAGAAAGAGCAGGCTAACCTTTCACCTACCTGATTCGTACCGCCCGGCCCTCCACGATTCGCTGCATTCTCTTCCGAATTGCCGCCGTCGGCAGCGCGCCCGGCAAGAAGCTGCCGGCTTTCACAAAGTGGGCCAGCCTTCGCAAGCCCGCGGCAAGCGGGCCTCCCGGCCAGTTCCTTTACAAACTGTCATAGAGGCAAAGCGGCAGGAAACACTGTCCGCAAAATAGAATCTAGTCATGAGTCATCCTGTCGGCGCGGGGCCCACCAGATTCAGCAAGAGTCGGCAACATTCAGTAAGGAGCGGCTATCGAATGGCGGAAGTGTTCATCATGCCCCGGTTGGGCCAGTCCATGGAGGAAGGCACCATCGTACAGTGGTACAAGCGGGAGGGCGATGCCGTCCGCAAAGGCGAATCTCTTCTCGAGGTGATGACGGACAAAGCCAACATCGACGTGGAGGCCAACGACGACAGCGTGCTGCGCAGGATTCTCGCCGCGGCTGATCAGACTCTTCCCGTCAACGCCCCCATCGCCATCCTCGGTACGGCGAATGAACCCATCGATCATCTCTTAGCGAACGCTAGTGCTGAGACGGATATGCAGGCCGCCTCAGCGAGCATGTCAACATCCACCGCACCTCGCTCCAACGACCCAACGACCAACCGATCCAACGACCCGACGACCCAACCCATCTTCTCTCCCCGTGCGCGCCGCCTCGCCGAAGAGCATCGAATCCCTGCCGCCGCGCTTGCCGGCTGTGGAACCGGTCCCGGCGGGCGAATCATCGAGCGCGACGTGATGAACTACGTCGAACGGCAGAACACACTTGGCGGTCAGGCGGGTTCGCCTCAATCAATTGCGTCCGCAACGGAAAATCGGGGACCTCGCGCTACGCCGCTCGCGGCAAAGATGGCAGGCGATCTCGGAATCGATCTCGGGGACCTCGCGCTGGGCCTTCCCGGCAGCAGGATTATGGCGGAGGACGTGCGGCGGCGAGTTCAAGACGCGCCGGGAGCGCCGGAACCCGCCGTCGCGCCCATGATACCGCAGCAGGGCGATGGACCGCGCGTTGCGGAAACTATCCCATTACGTGGCCTCAAGAAAATGGTGGCTGAAAACGTGACTCGCTCCCGCCAGACCGCACCCCACGTGACGCTCAATTGCGAAGTGGACATGACGGAAGCGGCGGGCCTGTTCGAGAAACTGCGGCCCGAGATTCAGAAGACATATAATACGAAGCTTACCTATACGGACCTTCTCATCAAGGCCGCCGCGCGCGCCCTCGCGGACCATCCACTCTGCAACGCGGCCCTCATCGGGGACGAGATTCGGGTCTACGCGGACAAAAACATAGGGGTTGCCGTCGCCACCGAGACTTCGCTGATTGTGCCGGTGCTGAAGAACGCCGACAGAAAACCGCTCGGGGAGATGTCCGGGGAACTCAAGGAGTTGGTCGAGCGCTGCCGCGCGGGAAAACAGTCGCCGGACGATTTGGCCGGCGGAACATTTACCGTCACCAACTTAGGCGCGTTCGGCATAGATACGTTTGATCCCATCCTCGTTCCGCCTCAGTCGTGCATTTTGGGCGTAGGGCGAATTGCCGACAAAGCGATTGTCATCAACAAGCAGGTGGCGGTCCGTTCCATCATGAGCCTCAGCCTGTCGTTCGACCACCGCGTATTGGACGGCGCGCCCGCCGCGCGATTCCTTCAGCGGTTGCGAGAGATTCTTGAATCGCCCGTCCTGATATTCGTCTGATTTTTCGGCGTATCTTTATTTTCTGACCGTGCATGCACTGTACTCAAATGCGCCGGCACTAATCTGCTCCGGTCGGAATAGGCAGGATTGAGGTACAATGCAAATGAAACCTGAATCCGTGGCGTACGTCTAAAATACAACCATCCTGTTCCGTTTTCAGCTTTCCCAGGAGAACCCTATGAATATTCGACAGATTTGCGCCGGCACGATTGTTCTTGCATCCGGCCTTGCTCTCCTCTCACCAGTTCCAGCAGACGCGCAGCTCAACGGAGCAAACCAAAACCGCCGCAATCAGAATGCCCGCCGCCCGGCGCCTCGCAACTACCTACCGGAGCTCAAGACCATTACTGAAGGCGTCGCGACCCGCTACGGCGTCAAGATTGTGGTGGACCCCTCTCTATTCGTCTCGACTTTGCCAAAGGCTCCGGACACAGGATTGACCGCCGACAAAGCGATGGACGCCCTGGTCATTGATGCCAAAGACGCAAGCTGGCGCCGAGTCTACCTTTCGCAGGCGCAGGGCATGATAGTCCCGGCCCCGGAAAAGCTCGCCGATTCGGTTCGCGCCCTCGACAAGCTGGAGCAGAGCGGCCTCGTATTGGAAAATCCGCTGACCGGCAAGGCCACCACCTATCTGAAGGACTGGGCCGTTTCGCCCAACTTCAAGGAAGAGTTGGCCGCCGGACAGTTCAATGCAACGCCAATCTACGTGCTCTATTCGCAGCACGCAAACAGCCTTAAATCTCCACAGGAAGAGCTCGCGGATATGCAGCGCAGATCCATGGAGCTGATGATGAACCTGGACCCCGATCAGATGGCCGAAGCTATGAATCAGGGAATGCAGATGCTCATGAACATGGACCCCGATACGCGCAGCCGCTTCATGTCGATGCAGATGCAGGCGGGCATGAAGATGATGCAGAGCATGACTCCCGAGCAGCGCAACCAGCTCCTGCAGCAATCGATGCAGGCCATGCAGCAGTCCGGCGGGCCGTTTGGTCCTCCTCCAAATGGACAGGGCGGCCGGAAACCGTAGGACGGAAGTTAGAAGGTAGAAGGTAGAAGGTGGAAGAAGTCGAAAGGTGGGCTCGGTTTCCTGCCTTCCGACTTCTGACTTCCGGCTTCCTCCAAAGTCACTTCATCAACTGCCTGTCGAGGAACGCTTTTGCCGTATCCCATGCCTGGCGGGCTGAAGCGCCCTTAAACCCGTGCCCCTGATTCCCCAGCAATACCAGTGTCGCCTCCACGTTCGCCTTCTCCAGCGCAGCAAGCATTCGAATCGACTGCGCGGGATCCACCTGCGGATCGCGCGCGCCGTGGACCAGAAGAAACGGCGCTGTTCTTGCGTCTACGTGTGTGATTGGCGATGCTTCCGCATAGAGGTCCGGCGATTCAGCCTTCGTATGCCCAATAAACCCAATGCGGAACTCCGTGAATCCGGAGGAGACCGGCTCAAGGCCGAGGTCCATGCGCCCATAATAGTCCACTACGCAGCGTACACGGGCCTGAAGCTCCAGTGAATTGACACCGCCTGCGACCCTGCCGCGGCCATCTCTTACGCCCAGCATGGCTGCCAGGTGTCCGCCGGCCGATGCTCCCATCGCTCCGATTCGGTCGGGGTCGAGGTGGAGGTCGGCGGACCGCGATTTCAGCCAGCGCACGGCCAGCTGAACATCGTCCACCGCGGCCGGATACTTGAATTTCGGCGCGAGGCGATAGTTGACGGAGATTGCAACATATCCGCGCCCCGCCATCTCCTTCGCTTTGTCCGCGAACTCAGACTTGTCGCCCCCGCTCCAGCCGCCGCCGTGGATGAATACGATCCCAGGGCGCTGCCTGGAACGGTCGACCGCCGGCAGGTAGAGGTCCAGCAGCAGCGCCTCGCCCGCCTCGCGCCCATATTCGACATTACTCTCCACCTGTACCGCAGCAATTGCCGCGACCTGCTTGGAATGAAGCACGGCAAAGGCGGATCGAATCCCGCCGGTCATTGGCGCACCGGCGGTCATTCCCGCACCGCCGGTCATTGCCGCACCGGCGGAAAGGAGGGTCAGCACGACGGGAAATGAGAGCACGTCAATCTCCTTCGATATTTTCAAATTGTTCGAATCTGTAGCAAGGCGCGTCGAGTGGTTGACCGTCCGCCGCGCAATGTGGTACTTTTGAGCTAGCCGGGAAATGGGCGTTACGCGCCCACTGGCAGGCGGCAGCTTGTTACCACAGCATTATATCCCTTTACGCAGGAGAACCAATACTTTGAAGCATGCACGGATACGAGAGATACTGCCATATTATTTTGGGAGCGTCGCGGCGGCGATGCTTCTCTGCCCCCAGTCCGCCCACGCCGACGTCCGCCCGAACAGCCTGTTTACGCCCGGTGCTGTACTCCAGCGCGGAAGGCGAATTCCAATATGGGGAACCGCGCGAGAGGGTGAAAGAGTTACCGTTGAGTTCAACAACAAGCGATCTTCCGCGGTCGCGAAGGACGGCAAATGGATGACGTGGCTTAAACCGTTGCAGGCCGGCGGTCCCTACACGCTCAAGATCAGCAGCGATAACACGGTCGAAGTCCCAAACGTCCTCGTCGGAGAAGTCTGGATATGCAGCGGACAGTCCAACATGCAGATGGACGTGAGCGGCACAGCCGATGCCGCCGAAGTGATTGCAGGCGCGAACGATTCTCAGATTCGCCTCTTCACGGTGCCCCGAAAGCCAAGCGGCGCTCCGCTGACAAACGTCGATGCGGCCTGGCAGGATTGCACACCGCAGACGCTCCGCGGATTTTCAGCGGTCGCCTATGCTTTCGGCAGGGAGCTTCGCCGCTCGCTCAAGGTTCCGGTGGGGCTCATCAGCACCAATTATGGCGGCACACCCGCCGAGGCGTGGACCCGAAGTGGGGTACTCGAATCGGATCTGCTGCTCAGGGAGAATATTACGAGGCAGGCGGCGGCCCAAGACGCATACGCCGGACAATTGCTGCAATACCCGAAGGCCATGGCCGCTTACCGTCTTGCAGTGGAACGGGCTATAGGGGAGAACGCGCCTCCGCCCCGCGCTCCGCTGCCGCCACAGGACCCCGCAAAAAGCCCCAACCAGCCGGCGGGCCTTTATAATGCCATGATCGCTCCCCTGATTCCGTACGCGATTCGCGGAGCGATCTGGTACCAGGGCGAATCGAATGCGGGGCGCGCCTGGGAGTATCGAAAGCTATTTCCAGCCATGATTCATAACTGGCGCGAGGATTGGGGCCAGGGCGACTTTCCGTTCCTCTTCGTTCAGCTAGCGCCCTTCTTGAAGATTGACGAGCAACCGACCGAGAGCGCGTGGGCCGAGCTTCGGGAAGCTCAACTCCTTACATTGACCGCTGAGCCGAACACGGGCATGGCCGTTATCACGGACATTGGAGATCAGCTCGACATTCACCCCAAGCAGAAGACTCCCGTTGGGCAGCGGCTCGCTTTGGCCGCGCGCGCTCTTGCGTACAAGGATAAGATGGAGTATTCGGGTCCTGTCTACGAATTGATGCGGGTCGACAGAGATCGTGTGATTCTGAGATTCAAGCACGTAGGCGGCGGCTTGGAGGCCAGGGGCGGTCCGCTAACGGGATTTTCGATTGCGGGTAAAGACAGAAAGTTCGTGAACGCGCAAGCCGAAATTGTGGGCGACACCGTCGTAGTCACCAGTCCGTCTGTGCCTGAGCCGGGTGCTGTCCGGTTCGGCTGGTCCAATTTCCCCGTCGTAAACCTGTACAACAAGGCCGGACTCCCCGCCACTCCGTTTCGCACGGACGATTTCCCCATGGTCACCGCTCCGAAGCGATAGCCCGAATTACAGCGCTCCGCGACCTACTTTCGCGGAGCGCCTTTTCCGCCGCTCGACTTGTCATTCTCTCCACCTCCCCGCCGAATTTCCAACGTCCTGCAGGCGATTTCTCTTCCCCGTAATTCTGCGATACAGGTAATCCTACTGTAAATACTGGGTTATTTGCGCGGTCATGCGCGGAATAACTCAGTGTCAAGCGAGCGCCCGGCAGCACAGACCTTGACTGGCGGAACGGCGAAAGCCTCTGTCAAACTT
>JBBROJ010000142.1:0-12999 GCA_038229495.1 Chthonomonadales bacterium | reverse complement strand
CGGGGAGCACGGGGAAAACGGGGAAAGTCTCTTTCCTTGCATCTCATCTGTGTTCATCTGTGTTCATCTGTGGACAAAGGATTTCGCTTTTCTTGGTGTTCTTCTTCGTGTCTTCGTGTCTTCACGTCTTCATGATGAAAATTTATGATAAGAGTCCCCCGGTTTTTGGCCTCCGAGCGGATTCGAACCGCTGACCTTCGCTTTACAAGAGCGTTGCTCTACCAACTGAGCTACAGAGGCGTGAATGAGCGGCCCAAAACTTGGGCCGCTCCACTATTATACCAAACGATACTTGTCTTATAAGGGCTTGCGGGCCTGCCTATGCTAGAGCGGTACGCGTCTCATCGACAATCATGCCGATTTTTCGTTTAACGCGCTGGAGCGCGTTATCGACGCACTTTGTACGGCAGGAGAGCTCGCGCGACATCTCTCGATACGATTTGCCTTCCATATAGCATCGGAGCACATTCGATTCGAGCGGCGAGAGAGCGTCCTCCACCGTATCGTGCAGAATCCGTGAATCGCGAGACTGAATCAAAACGGCTACCGGATCGAGGGCGCGCTCATCGGGGATGAAGTCGAGGAGGCTGCTGTCGCTCTCTGATTCCTGGGTGGGACCGTTGAGCGAGACATAGGCATTGAGAGGGACGTGCTTCTGGCGGGTCGCCATTTTGACGGCGGTGATGATCTGCCGTGTTACGCAGAGCTCCGCGAAAGCGCGGAAACGGGCCAGGCGGTCGTCTCGAAAGTCGCGAATCGCTTTGTAAAGACCGATCATTCCTTCTTGTACGACATCTTCGTGGTCCGCGCCGACGAGGAAATAGCTCCTGGCCTTGCTTTCCACCAGATGCTTATACTTGGTCATTAGCTGCTCGGTGGCGATCCGGTGGCCCTCGCGGGCATAAACGACCAGCTCTTCATCGCGCATATGGTGAAACCCGTACGTTGCTTCAAGACAGCTCGGAGTCATATGCTCTCCTCCCTACAGCGGCAATGGGGTTGTATAGTAGCCTAGGGCGTCGGTTTCGCTGAGAATAGGCGCCGCAGCATTGCCGCGCCCCGCCGTTCACGCGGCTGGTAACTGTACTATAGACAAACCGAACTCGATTGTCAAGAGTTTTCACGCTCAAAAGCGGCCAAACTGAAATGTTTCGCCAACTTCGGCCCAAAGTTCGTCTGTTTAGACAGGATTCCGGGGTCTCAGCGACGAATCCGGGTCCGCCGTAAGATCTGTGCCGCGACAAAATTCGAAGCGCGTTGGGAGTGGTTAAAGTGGTTCGTACAGCGGATATGGTGCTTATCGGAGGAGGCGTAATGGGCGTCAGCATTGCGGGCCATCTCGCTCAGGCGGGCGTGGGCCGAATCGTCCTGCTTGAAAAGCGTCACATCGGCGCGGGTTCGTCCGGAAAATCCGGAGCTATAATTCGCCAGCACTACTCGACCGAGCTTCTAGTCCGCATGGCGCGCGAAGGCATCCTTACGTTTCGCGAGTTCGGGGCCGTGGCGCACGCCGGAAGCGGATGGGAGAATTCCGGCTGCCTCTTCATCGCCGCCGAACGGGACCGCGCCGCCTGCGAAGGCAACGTAGATTTGATGCGCGGCGCGGGTGCGATTGCGGAGGTTCGTTCGGGGCTGGAACTGAACGAGGTTGCGCCCGAGGCTGAATTCGCGGACGATGAGATTGGCGCTTGGGAGCCCGAGGCGGGTTATGTCGATGCCGCCAGCGTTTTGCACGGCTACGCGGAGAGCGCGAGGAGCATGGGAGTGATCATCGAGACCGGTGTCGAGGTGATGGAGGTGGAGGTCGAGCGCGGCGCGGTCCGTTCCGTGATTACAAACGGCGGCCGCATCGAGGCGGGGACGGTGGTCCTCTGCGCCGGACCGTGGGCGCGGCGTCTGGCTGCGCGGGCAGGCGTGGACCTTCCGCTCACCGTCGTCCGTCCACAGGTCGCCTTCTTCCGCAGGCCGGGCGACTTTGGCGGCCCTCACCCGGTGCTCGGCGACCTTCGAAACGGCTTCTACTGCCGTCCGGATCCTGGAGGTCGCACGCTCATCGGCGCGCTCGACGTCTCCGGCGACGAGGTGATTACGAATCCCGACCAGTACGATGAAAGCGTCTCCCGCGAATTCCTCGGCTGGACCCACGAGCGAATTACGCATCGCATGCCCTCCATGCGCCGCGCTTTCGGCAGGGGAGGGTACAGCGGGCTTTACACCCTCACGCCCGACAGCCATCCAATTCTCGGCGAAGCGCCGGGGGTGCGCGGCCTCTATCTCGCGACCGGTTTCAGCGGCCACGGCTTCAAGCTCTCCCCGGCCGTTGGACGCGGCCTCACTGAGTTGATTACTACCGGCGCATACCAATCGCTCGACCTCTCGCCCCTGCGCGCCACCCGCTTCGCCGAAGGCGCGGAGATTCGCTCGGCGTATGAGTATGGCCTACTGTCGTGAATAAAATATTGAGAACCGAGCAGAGGACCGAGCACAAGACGATGAACCGCGCCTTCACCATTAAGGCAACGACTTCCAACCGGTTGGTGTGCGGAGCGATCTTTATCGTTACCTGTACCCTGTTCTTGCTCTCAAAAGTCAGTCAGATCTCCGACTCAAGATACTCGATGCTCGTTAGTCAAAGCCTGCTGGATCGCGGGAGCGTCGATCTGGACCATTACGTGATTCCCGGCATCTACCCGTTGCAGCCGGCAGGTTTGGGCGGCCGCGGCTACCAGTTGGAACTCGTAAATCGACACCTCTATTACTATTTTCCGATTGGGAGCTCTCTTCTCTCCTTGCCATACGTGGCCGTCTTGCAACGGGTCGGGATATCAGCGGTCAATCCCGACGGAACCTATAACCCAAAGCGCGAAAACCGCATTCAACTCACCCTCGCCGCTATCCTCATGGCTTCGCTGGCCTGCCTGATATTCCTAACAGCACGTTTTGTGCTGCCGATGAGATGGAGCATTGTTACTGCTTTCGGTTGCGCCCTTGGTACGCAAATGTGGAGTACGGCATCAAGGGCATTGTGGTCGGACACCTGGGGAATCGCCCTGCTTGGGCTCGTCGTTTACATTCTGCTGGAGCAAGAGACACGCGGTCAGCGGACCCGGCCCGCGCTGCTGGCAAGTCTGCTGGCGTGGGGCTATTTCGTTCGTCCTACTAACAGCCTTCCCATCTTGGGCGTGACAGGTTACCTCTTTTTCATTCATCGCTCGCTCTTTGTCCGCTATGTTCTAACTGGCGCCGCCTGGATGGCCGGTTTCATCACCTATTCGCTCTACCATTTCGGGCAGATACTTCCGAACTACTATCTTGCCGACCGCCTGACGTTCGAATCGTTCTGGACGACGCTGCCCGCAAATCTCATCAGTCCCTCGCGGGGTCTTTTCGTGTTTGTCCCAGTCTTGCTTTTTGTGGCCAATCTCCTGATCCGCTATCGTGGCGACTTGGAGTCGCCACGACTGGTGGCGCTCGCCCTGGGCATCATCGCTGCTCACATTATCGTCGTGTCTGGGTTTCCGCGTTGGTGGGGTGGACACAGCTACGGCCCTCGATTGACGACAGGGTTGGTTCCGTGGTTCGCTCTGCTCGGCATAATCGCGCTTCGTGCAAGACTGACATGGCAGCAGCGGAATTCAAGCGAATTAATGTCGCGCCGCGCGAGACGAGAAAACACTCTGGGTGGCGCACTGCTACTCCTTAGCGTGGCGATCCATATGAACGGAGCGCTCAATATGCGAACCCTGTCGTGGAACATACGGCCGGTCAATGTGGACGTCAAACCGGCCCGTGTATGGGATTGGAGCGACCCGCAGTTTCTCGCGAGGTGAGCGAAGACGGATTTTATATGTCGAGATTGAGTGTAATCAAGTTACGAGTGGGTGTTGAACAAGCAGGTGACTTGGCTGCTTGTTCAACACACTCTAAGTGGCCTTCTCAATGTGAGCGAGGAGACCTTCGAGAAGTAGACCGGTCGCCTGTCGCTTTTCCGCCGCAAGTTCCGCGCGCCCCATCAAGCCGACCTCGTGCAGCCAGGGCCCGCACCATTGGTACGGTCCGTCGGCCACTTCGATTCCCGGCTTGAAAGGAACAAACAGAGACTGTTGCTCCCGAATGTTGCCGCGGTCGATTCGCCGGTAGAGTGCCTTCCAGTTGCCGCCGCCGGAATCCAGGCCGTTGAACCAGTCCTGTCCGAAATCGAGACCAAGATGTCTCACTCCGGCGAATCGGAAAAAGCAAAACCCCGCCCAAAGGAACCAGCGCAGTCCGGCATCCCTCACTACTCCATAGCAGTCCTGAGTCGCAAGGTTGGCAAAGGGATCGTCCGGCTCCGTGGGGAATATATCATCGTCCAGGAATCCAATTGCTTTTGGCTCTCCTGGCAGCACGATGTTTTGCCATACCCAGTTCAGAGCAATGCCGTGTGATCTGCTGGGTTCATGCCAGGGGTTGGCCGGCAGCCGAAGATAGTGGAGGCCGCGCCGCGCCGCGACAGCGGAAACGGCAGCTGCGGAGGCGTCGTCCGGCGAATTGTCTGCGATTAGCTGTACAACATCGGGAACGAAGCGCCGCACAAGCTGAGCCTGCCAGTCTACGGCCTGCGGGTCGGAAAATGCGATGGTGGTAAGCAGTTTCCTATCCCGAATCGCTTGTCGCATCGTGGGCATATCGCCCGCTCTTGGAGGCCGGCGCATATAGAGCCGATCGGTGAGTCGATACCGCAGCGTCTTTACGGTATGGGTAAGCGGCCTCAGGCGGCGCCAGTCATCAAAATTATATTGGCTTAATTGACGTATCGGACTCACCCTCTTCGCTCTGTTCTCGGCGGCGCTCTTTGCTCGTTCTTCTTTGCTATCCTGCGTTTGCGTGCCCACGGCTCGAGCCTGGTGATTGCTTCGGCGGCCCGCCAGGTGCGCAGATGGGGAGATTTAGCGGATGTGTCGGTTGAAATGAAGTCCAAACAGGAAATCCCACAAAATTATCGATTCCCCTCTATGTTGTTTCCGGCGCTGGCGCTTGGAGCGGCAGTAACAAGCGCGATCTTCCTTTACGTTCAATTTATGAATTCGCCTCGCCTGCTCTGGAACGATGCCATTCACGATCGCAATTCGCATCTCTACGCCGGCCTCTGTCTGGCGATGGATGTGCGGATCGGTGATTTCGGGCACCTGCTCCCGGACCTCGACAGCTTTCGAACATGGCCTCCGTTACACGGTCTGCTTGCCGGGCTGTGCCTCTGGCTAGGGGGCGAAGACGAGCGCTGGGCGGTGATCCCCAGTCTAATAGGCTGGGTCGGCTCGGCGCTCTTCGCTTTCCTCCTGGCCCGCAGGATGTCCCCACGCAACGGTTCCATTGCGGGGCTGCTGGCTGCTCTTTTTGTCCTCGTCAGCCCCGCCCACCGGCTCTATGCAACCGATGTAATGCTGGAGAGTCTCGGCGCTTGCCTGACGCTTGCCTGTCTTTATTTCTACGTTGCAGCTACGCAAGAACAGACGCCGACCGCATTCCGCCGGCTCGCATCGGCGTTGACGCTGCTCTTCTTCCACAAGTATAACTACTGGCTGTTGATAGCGATTGGACTCTCGGCAGATCATATCTGTTCCAATCGGAATACATTCGTACCGTGGATCAAGAACCGCCTGAAGGGTTGGAGCAGGAGGGCATGGTTTATCCGGCAAATCCGGCATCCACTAACCTATCTCATTTTGCCGCTTCTCGTCCTTATTGCCGCCATCTCCTTAACCGGGGGTACCGACGTCAACCTGTTTGGAAACCGTGTCGAAGTTCGGTCCAGCGCCAACCTCGTTACGATCGCCTACGTTCTGTTTCTCATTCGGTTGGCTCCTTGGTACTGGCGCGCGGGGCGCGCTTCGATGAGGAGCTTTGACGCCCGAGTCCGCATGATGATATCCTGGCATGTTTGGCCGGTCGCTATCTGGTTCCTCTGGCCTCACCGGCTCTACTCCTTTCTTTGGACTACGAGTCCGGCATCCAACGGAGGCGAGTTTCCAAAACACGATCTGCTGGGAGGATACTCGTTCTATTGGGCAAGCATGGCGCAAGATTACCACATGGGCCCGATGAGCGCGCTGCTCGTTATCGGTTTCCTTCTTGTGGCGGCCTGGGCGGGATATCGCGGGCATCTTCGCCCAGGAGCAACGGGGCTCCTATGGTTCGTCGGAATCGCATTTCTCCTCACTGTTCATCACCCAAACCGCAAAAGTCGATTCCTACATTCCTGGATCCCGGCAGTCTGGGTAGGGGCGGGCGTCGGGGCAGGCGTCCTTACTCCGGTCTGGCGGGGAAGGAAGTATACTGTTGGCGCGGTCTGCTATTCCGCCGCAGTCGGAGCGCTCGCTGTTTCTCATCTCCCAGGTCTCGCGGCTCCCGCCCGCGCGGTAGTGGGTGAAATTCACCGTTCAGGTAGATCGATACTCGACGTTACGGACGCCTACTTGCCGGACCTGGCAGATTGCCGGCGCGCCGCCGTTTTCTCCAATCTGCCGATGAAGTCCTTGACGCAATGGACCTATTTGAAGCGTTATAGACGCGCCCAGCGGTTGGACACGGACATCAAAGGGTTCGATCCCTTGGCTTCCGATAACCAGTCCTGTTTCGATAGATGGGTTGCGGCTACCGAGTGCGACACCATACTCTATGTGGAATTCGCTCCGGGAACTACGTTCCACGCCTTTGTCCCCAATTGTGAAAACCTCTCACAATACGGGAAGATGATGAAGTCGCAGACCCGGTTTTCATTCGTACGTTATCGAACGCTGCCCGAACATGGATGCACCGTGACAGTGTGGAAGCGAGGCATAGAATAAAACGCATGCCTCCTCCCAAAGTCAGTGTATGTATCGACGTCTATAATTACGCCGACTACCTGCCCGAGGCGATTGAGTCCGTTCTTCGGCAAACCCTGACGGATTTTGAGTTGATCGTCGTGGACGACTGCTCCACGGATTACTCTTTGGAAATTGCCCAGCGCTATGCCAAACAGGACAGCCGTATACAGGCATTCCGGAACCCCGCCAACCTGGGAATGGTGAAGAACCGTAATTCCTGCCTTCGGCACGCGAGCGCGGAGTATGTCAAGTTTCTCCATGCGGACGACTTTCTCTGCTCTCCTGATGCTCTGAACCTTATGGTCTCGCAGCTGGACAGGAGCCCGTCCGCCGCTCTCATAGCTTGCCCAACGTTGTCCGTCAATTCCGACTCGAAGCCGTGCGGTCGATCCGCTTCCAACTTTTCAGAAACCCGACTCTACGCCGGAACTACCGTCATCCGGCGCTGCCTTCGCGAGCAGAAGAATCTGATTGGCGGGCCAAGCGCGGTCCTTTTCCGCAGATCGCTGGCCAGCCGGGGCTTCGACGAACGCTTTTTCCACGCCGCCGACCTTGAGATGTGGTTCCACCTGCTCGAGCAAGGCTGCTTCGCGTATATACAGGAACCGCTTTCGGCCTATCGCTGGCACGCCCGCCAGCAGACGGAGAAGGACCGCCATACGCTCACCCAGGCTCAGGATTGGAGCGCGCTGATCGATACCTATCTCCCGAAGCCATACATCCGGATCAAGCGAGGAGAGCGGGAATATCTGATTCACGAGTCGGTGCGACAGACTCTTCGCAGGTGCCGGCGAATCAGTCTGCCTGCCGAGGCGTCGCAACTTCTTAATGCGCACGGCCGGGCCCGCTACTATAGAAATATTCCGTGGTGTTTTGGCTGGCGTAAGATCATCAAAATATCCGACGTAGTGCGGCGACGTCCCTCGAAACAGCCCGCGGGGATGGAAGAGTCCAGTCCCAAAGCGCTGCGCCCGATGGGTGTCAACGTCGCCGGATTTCTGAAGGGAGAGTATGGCATCGGGGACTCTTCACGGGCATTCTGCCGAGCGGTGTCGGAAACAGGACTGCCATACGCCTTTGTGAACATCCAGAGCCGCGTGCATAGCAATCGGGACGCGACCGTATCCGGTTTCTCCAGCCAGAACCCGTACGGCATCAACCTGATGACCTTCTCCTTCGACTATGCGAGGAGATTTTACAGAGACCGTGGACGCCGCTTCTTTGCGGACAGGCATAATGTCGCCCTCTGGTATTGGGAGATGGAGCGGTTTCCCGCCCGATGGCACTCCAATTTTGAATACTATGACGAGATATGGGTCCCCAGCGAGTTTTGCGAAAAAGCTATCGCGGCGGTCTCCCCTATTCCCGTGCGCAAGATGACCTACCCCCTCTATACCGCTCAGGCAGCTCACACCTGCGATGCGCCGCGCGGCGACCGCGCTCTCTTCTCGCTCAGGGAGGAGTCCTTTGTGTTCCTCTTTAGCTTCGACTTTTACAGCACTATCGAGCGGAAGAATCCGCTCGCCGTGATCGCGGCGTTTCGCAAAGCGTTCCGACCTTCAGAGAATGTGCAGTTCGTGTTGAAATCGATTAATTCAGACCGGGACCCGCCGGGCGCGCGGATGATCCGGGAGGCCATCGAGGGTCTGAACGTGGTATGGATCGAATCGCATCTTTCCGGTCCTGACATGCATTTGCTCTTTGCCACGGCGGACTGCTACGTCTCTCTCCATCGGTCCGAGGGACTCGGTCTTGGCATGGCGCAGGCGATGGCGTTGGGCAAGCCCGTCATTGCGACCGGGTACTCCGGGAACCTGGAGTTCATGCGCCCCGATAACAGCCTGCTAGTGCGCTATGACCTCGTCGAGCCGCAGCAAAGCTACGGCCCCTGCAATCGCCCAACGATCTACGAAGAAGGCATACCCTGGGCGAACCCCGACCTCGACCATGCGGCAGCCCACATGCGTTGGGTTTATGACCATCCGGCGGAAAGCCAGGCTCTCGGCAGACGTGCACAGAGTGACATCGCGTCTCTCCTGGACCCACGTAAGACGCAGGCGGAGATTGGCGTACGGGTATCTGAAGTTTACGGCAAAGTTGGCGGGTAGGCTGCAGGTACATCTACGAACATAGTGGAGCCGATGACCGGCGGTGGACCGAAGGATGGCTTAATGCGAGTGGCGCAAGTAAACCTTCAGCGCGACTGGGGCGGGGCAGAGCGGCACGTGGCGCTCCTAAGCCAGGGGCTTCGAGAGGCTGGAGCGGAGGTCCTTCTGTGCTGCCATCCGCGTGGCGGACTCCGGCTCGCGGCGGAGGCGGCCGGCCTCCCATGCTGTTTTGTGACGACCGCAAGTCAGATGGACCTTACCGCCGCATTGAGGTTATCCGCCCGAATCGCACGGTTCCAGCCCGATGTTCTGCACCTGCATACTCCCAAAGACTATGTGTGTGGAACCCTCGCCGCCCGAATTCTCAGACGCCCTTGCATAGTGTTGACGCGACACATGCTTCTGAAGGTTAAGCCGGTGATGCGCCGGATTTATTCAGGCTCCGACGCCGTCGTATGCTTATCTGATTCGATCCGGGAGAGCCTAAGTCGGCAGGGCGTCCCAACGACGATATTGAATCGAGTCCGTTCCGGGGTCGAAACGAACAAGTTCGACACGCCGCGCACCCGCCAGCAACGTGATGCCCACCGCCACCGGTGGGGAGCCGCCGTGGACGACGTGGTCTTTGGTTGTGTCAGCAGACTTGTTGGGGGAAAGGGACACGAGTGTCTCTTGGCGGCGTTCGCTCGCGCAAGTCGCAGCGTGCGGGGCGTTCCGCCAAACAGATCGGTATTGCCAGGCATTCGTCTCGTGCTGCTCGGAGAGGGTCCGCTCCGGGCTTCGCTCGAAAACACCGTAACACAGCTTGGACTGAATGACCTTGTTCATTTCGCGGGAATATGCGACGACATTCCGAGTGCGCACTCAGGGTTAGACGCATTAATTTTGCCTTCTTTCGGGGAGCTGATCCCGCTCTCTGTCCTGGAGGGAATGGCTTCAGGTCTTCCGGTATTAGCCACCCGGGTGGGGGGCATCCCCGAGGTAGTGGAAGCAGGTGAAACAGGACTACTGGTTGAAGCAGGCGATATCGACGGTCTGACGGAATCGATTTCCACTCTCGCCCTCAACCCGGATTTGCGGATGCGGCTTGGGCAATGCGGACAGGCGCGGGTTCGGCGCGACTTCACCCTGTTATCCATGACAACGGGTACGCTTCAGGTCTATCGCCGCATTATGGAACGGCGAAACGACCCAGCGCGAATTCGCGCGAATTAGCGCGACAATGCGGATCGGCCCACTAATAGTCGTCCCTTGAGCAGTGAAGATACCCCTTCCGGAGGAGTAACGTGTCCGTTCGACAACTGCACTTATCTGAGGTCCTGCCTGAGCGATCCTGCCAGGAGCGCGTCCTGATTCGAGGGCTCAACTGGCTGGGCGATTCCGTTATGAGCTTGCCTGCCGTGGAGCTGCTGCGCCATGCCTATCCGGAGGCGCACATTTCAATTCTCGTTCCACAAAGGCTCGCGGGGTTCTGGCGCCCCCATCTTGTGGATTCCGTGATGCTCTTTGACAACGACGAGACCCTCTGGCAGGTGGCGCGGCGGCTTCGGGCGGGGCGCTTCACAATGGGGGTGGCGCTGCCGTTATCTCTGCGCTCCGCGCTGGAGATGGCGCTCGCCGGTATACCCCGCCGGATCGGATACGATCACCGCGGCCGCGGCGTCCTGCTGACTGAGCGAATCCGCAAGCCCGCCGGAGCATTCGAGATGCACAAAAGGACTCCTGGCGAAGTCCAAAATCTCAATACCGCCGACCGTCGCACTGCCCTCGCGGACCATGCGTTGCTCCCTCTGCGGAGCCACCACGTATTCCGGCACCTCGCGCTCGTATCAGCGCTGGCATCGAGGCAGGGGATCTCCGAACAGCCACACGCGCCCAGTCTGGACGCATCGGATAAGGATGCCGAAGCGGCGCTCCGGCGACACGGCCTTGAGCCGGGCCGTCTTTCTTCACCGCTGTTCGGCATGTGTCCCGGCGCCGAATACGGTCCCACGAAGCGCTGGCCCGAGGAGCGATTCATTGAGGCCGCGCGGCGGATTCGCGCGCGCACGAATTGCCGTTGGGCAGTGATTGGCTCCGAGAAGGAAAAGGAGGTGTGCAGGCGGATCGCCGAAGCGCTGACGGCAAAATCGGCAGAGCCGTTCGCCTGGAGCCTGGCCGGAAAGACGGCGTTAAACGAGCTCGTCCCCCTCCTGCAGTGCTGCTCGATGGTGCTGACGAACGACACAGGGCCCATGCATGTTGCTGCGGCCGCCGGCACGCCGGTGATTGGTCTATTCAGCAGCACGTCCCCCGAGCTTACCGGGCCCGGCCTTCCGGGCGACGATCGTCACCGCTTACTAAGGTCCTCGGCGCCATGTTCTCCCTGCTTCTTGAAACAGTGCCCAATCGACATGAAGTGCATGGAGAGCCTGGATGTTGCCCGCGTCGTTCACGAAGCGCTTGCAATGCACGATCGATTACGATTGTCGCCACTGTAAGAATGGCGCACCCGCCGCGACAGGTTGTCGCACGCATTGGGGTCAGCCGATGCAGCTGCTCTTCTCCCTTCAACATGCTGTCGATGAATGCGTCCACTACGGAAATGGTCTAGATATGACCATGCGGAAGTCTCATCTGGACCGACAGCGTGCGCGGCGCGCGCATGCAGGGATCAAGAGCGGGAGATCGGCGAGCGTCAGGGCGATTCGGGTGATTTGGACAGCACGGTTCATGGATGTCTCCGGAGCTTGTTTGACACGTAATTCGACCGAAGGTCGCGGATATCTTCGCATGTCAGGAATGCGTTTCGGCGACCATAGAATGTTTGCTTACGGTCGAGCAGGCAATCTTGGCCCGAGGGCAGAATATCTCCGCGAACAGCAGCGTGGCCTCCCTCCCGCCCAACTGCTCAAACTATCCCGACTTCACGAAGGGGACTGCTGTGAAACGAATCTCGATAGGCTCCTGGGCATACAGCATCGGGCCGTACGCCGCGAATCCCGTTCCGTTCGACGAGGTCATCGACCGGGTGGCAGCCCTCGGTTTCGATGGGATTGAGCTGGGGGGCTTTCCGCCCCACCCGAATCCCGATGACCTTCCTACCCGCGAGCAGCGACAGAAGCTGTCGGAGCGCGTTGGAGCGGCGGGCCTCGCATGGTCCGGTCTCGCGGCGGACCTCTGGAGCCAGAAGCTGATCAACACCGACGATCCGGGTCCGTATATTGCCGCTTTTGAGAAGAACGTAGAATTTTGCGCCGATCTCGGTATTGGCACGATTCGCGTAGATACCGTGCAGCCGCCAACCATCTTCGCGGAAGTCGACGAAGAGACGGCGCGTAGACGAGTCGTTGATACCTGGAAGGTTTGCGCCGGGCGCGCAAGCAAGCGGGACATAACGGTCGTTTGGGAGTTCGAGCCGGGATTCGCGTTCAACAAGCCGTCCGACATTATTGGAATCACGAACGACGTTGGCGAACCCAACTTCAAAGTCCTTTTCGATACGTGCCACGCCCATATGGTCGCGGCGGTTGGCGCAAGGCAGCCGGGCGAGCGCGAGACGCTGGCGGGCGGGGCGCTGGAGCTTGCGCAGAAGCTTCGCGGCAAGATCGGCCATATCCACGTGATCGATTCCGACGGCACGCTGCACGACGACGAGACCTCCACGCACGCCCCCTTTGGAGACGGCATAATAGACTTTATGAGCCTTCTGCCGGAGCTGGATAAGAACATCGACCCATCAGGCTGGTGGACGATCGACCTCTGCTTCTGGCCCGACGCCTGGGCGGTCACGGAGCGCTGCAAGCGAGCCGTCGATACAATTAACGCCGCGCTCGACCGTTAGAGGCTGCATAGGAACCTCCCCCAACCCCCTTCCTTCGACAAGCTCAGGACAGGCTCTTCGTAAGGAGGGGGCTTTACTACAATACTGTTCGGTTAGCATATTTCAATTGTGGGCGATGCGCGACAGCGTTCCTTTGCACCTCGCCTGCCGCGTGAGCAGAGAGGGTAGTTCGACATCTTACGTTTGACGCCGCGTGCGTTGTGACGTGGCATTCGTGCTG
>JBBROJ010000141.1:0-13148 GCA_038229495.1 Chthonomonadales bacterium | reverse complement strand
GAGAAGCAGCGAGGGGCGGGCGCAGACGAGGGGCGAGAAGCAGCGAGGGGCGAGAAGCAGCGAGGGGCTTTCCGCCCTCGCTGGGGGGCCTGCGGCCTCGTATCCTCCTACGAGGATACTTAATGCATGCTTCGGCGAACGTTAGGACAGGGCAAAATGCGTCGTAACATGCTGGCGATATATGTGCATCTGGTATGGGCGACTTGGGACCGGCAGCCGTTCATTACACCAGCCATCGAACGCGACTTGCATCGTACGATCGAGGCGATTTGCCGGGATTGCGGCTGCGATGTCCTTGCAATCGGTGGCATGCCGGACCATGTCCACATCCTGGTTACGCTGCCTACGACGATCAGCCTTGCGGACGTGGTTCGCAGAGTGAAGAGCGGCTCTTCGACATATGCAAATCGAACGCTCGTCGAAAAGGACAGTTTTCGCTGGCAGGGCAATTACGGCGCGTTCACGGTCTGTGCAGGGTGCCGTCAGAAAGTCGTCGCGTACATAGAGAATCAGAAGAAGCGCCATGCGGTAAATAACATATGGGCGACCGCCGAGCAGACATACGAAGAACTGCCAAAGTTTGAATCCGATGCGATACAAGCGGTCTCCGCGCAGGCGGAGACGTGGCCGTAGGCCCCACAGCGAGGGCCGAAAGCCCCTCGCACACCGGCCCCACAGCGAGGGCCGAAAGCCCCTCGCACACCGACCCATCGCACTAAAAATCCCAACGCTAAATGGACACAAGAATCATGACCAACATCATCGACACCAAAGAGTTCGCGGACCGAATCAACCGCCGCTCATTTCTTAAACAGTCCGCCTACGGTTTGGGCGGCCTGGCGCTCGGCACGCTGATTGGCGAGCCCGCGCAGGCGCGGAATGCGGCACGTGCAGCAGTGGATGAACGATGGCGCGGCGTGATTCGGACGCCGCACTATCCGGTTCGAGTAAAGCGAATCATCCATCTCTGCATGGCGGGCGGTCCTTCTCAGTTCGAGACCTTCGACAATAAGCCGGAGCTGAACAGGCTGAACGGCCAGCCCTTCCCGGCTTCGCTTACCAAAGGGCAGCAGCTGGCGCAGCTTCAGGGGTCCACGCTGACAGCGCGCGGCTCATCCGCCAAATTCAAGCGATGGGGCAAATCCGGCCAGGAGATAACGGACCTATTCCCGCGCATCGGCGGCCAGGCGGACGACATCTGCATCATCCGCTCCATGATCACCGAACAGATAAACCACGACCCGGCGCACGCGTTCATGAACTCCGGCTCGATATTGAAGGGACGCCCGAGCATGGGCAGTTGGCTGCTCTACGGATTGGGCGCGGAAACCGACAATCTGCCGGGCTTCATCGTGCTGGTCTCGCAGGGTCGGGGCGGAGCGCAGCCTGTGTCCGCGCGCCAATGGTCGAGCGGGTTTCTGCCGGGCAAGTTTCAGGGCGTCCAGTTTCAGACGAAAGGCGATGCGGTCCATTACGTCGGTAATCCCGAAGGCGTCTGCCAATCGACGCAGCGTCTTGTGGTGGAGGAGATTAAGCGGCTGAACGGGATGCTGGCCGAGGAGCGCGTGGACCCCGAGATTCACACGCGTATCTCCCAGTATGAGCTGGCCTTCAAGATGCAGTCCAGCGTCCCTGAGCTGACCGACATGTCGAAGGAGCCGCAGGCGATGCTCGACCTTTATGGCGTCAAGCGGCCCGGCGATGGAACGTTCGCCTCGAACTGTCTGCTCGCGCGGCGGCTGGCGGAGCGCGGAGTGAGATTCATTCAGCTCTACCACCGCGGTTGGGACCACCATGGCGACATCGACCACGCGATGCCGATAGCCGCCGAGGAGACGGACCGCGCCAGCGCCGCGCTGCTGCTCGACCTGAAGCAGCGCGGCATGCTGGACGACACGCTCATTGTCTGGGGAGGCGAGTTCGGTCGGACGCCCATGGGTCAGGGCACTGGCCGCGACCACCACATCAACGCATTCTCGCTGTGGATGGCGGGCGGCGGAATCAAGGGCGGCGTTACGTACGGCGCGACGGACGAACTTGGCTACCGGTCCATCGAAAACGTGGTGTCGGTGCACGACCTCCACGCCACCATGCTCTATCTTTGCGGCATCGACGACGAGCGCTTCAGGATCAAATTCCAGGGACTGGATGCCAAGCTGACCGGCGTGGAACCGGCGCGCGTTGTGAAAGAGATAGTGGCATGAATCGGGATTAGGGCTTTCATGGCGCCGATCGCGGTCCACGCTCACTCCATGACTGTGGTACAATCCATTGTGACTGCGTGATAGTGTGGAGAATCTCATGACAATCGTGCTCAACCCGGAGACTGAAGCTCTCGTTCGCGAGGAGGCCAACCGCCAGGGCCGCGAGGCCGATGCGGTCGTGGAGCTGTTAATCAGGGACGCTCTGGTCCGCTCAAACCATGAGTTTGAAGAGACGGTTGCGGGGATCGAACGAGGATTGCGCGACGGCGAAGAGGGCCGGGATCGCATGTTCTCGGAATACGCGGCCGAAGTACGCAATCGGCGAGAACTGCGAGAGACCGGCGGACTTGCCTCCTCGTAGCAGCAGCGAGCCGCGCGTATACGTGGTCCGCATGGCCCCCAACATCTTATGGCGTCCAATGGATCGGCACGTAACAATCGGCCCTCAGCGGATGCGGAGGGCCGTTCTTCGTTTGCTTGCTACCTCTTTAGCTTCTTCCGGTACTTCTCGCGGAACTTGGCGACCTTTGGCGCGATGATGATCTGGCAGTAGCCCTGAGACGGATTCTGCGCGTAGTAGCTCTGGTGATAGTCTTCCGCCGAATAGAAGTTGGAAAAGGCAGTCACCTCCGTTACAATCTTGTTCGGCCAGATATGCTCCGCCTCGATCTCTCGAATCACCTCGTCCGCCGCCTTGCGCTGCTCTTCGTTGTGATAGAAGATCGCCGAGCGGTACTGCGTTCCCGCATCCGCGCCCTGGCGATTCAGGGTCGTCGGATCGTGCGTGGTGAAGAAGATGCGCAGGAGGTCCTTGAACGTGACGATGCCTGGGTCGAAGATAACATTTACGGCCTCCGCGTGGCCGGTATCTCCTCCGCAGACCTGTTTGTAGGTTGGATTCGGCACCGGACCCCCGCTGTATCCCGATTCCACCTTGTCGATGCCTTTCAGCTCGGTAAAGATGGCTTCGGTGCACCAGAAGCATCCCGAGGCCAGCGTGGCTATCTCGCGCCCCGGCGGAGCGGTAATTTTGGTCTTTGGAAGGTCAGCCATGTGAACAATCTCTTTCTTTTTGCCCTGCCCGCCCTGATATTGTGACTGATAATGTGACTGTGACTGCGACTGCGAGCAGCCTGCCAGGAGCGACGCAACAAGGATGAAGACAAACGGGACTGCAGCTAATTGTGTGTTCATACCCTCTAATATCCGATTCTCTTTGTCTCAGTTCCCGAAGTTCCCGAAGTTCCCGAAGTTCCCAAAGCTGCACGCTCACGCATATCGATCCGGAGACAGCAGGGCCAGATCAATGCCAGGCTTCTCGTCCGACAGGACTTCGGCCATGAGCATGCCCGTTATCGGACCGAGGCTGACGCCCAACATTGCATGCCCGGTTGCGACCGATAGATTCGTATAATCCTGGAAGCGGCCTATGTAAGGCAGGCCGTCCGGCGAGCAGGGGCGCAAACCGCTCCAGGCGGGTACGCCTTCGAAATCGGCGGCGCAAAAATCCGGGAAGTATTGCGGAATCGCCTTCAGTATGCCGTTCACGCGTCTGTGGTTGATGGTGGTGTCCAGGCCGGTCACTTCCATAGTTCCGCCAAATCGGAGCGACCCGCCCATGGGAGTAACCGCGACCCTCGCCTCGGTTAAGATGGAGCAGAGCCGGGGAAGCTGGCGCGGGTGAGGAAGGGTAATACTATGGCCCTTCCCCGCCTGCATCGGCAGCCGCAGCGCAAGCTCCTTCGCGATAGACGTGGACCATGCGCCTCCCGCGATGACATATTCGTCCGCCTGCGCTACGCCTAGATTCGTGCGCGCGGCATCGATTCGACCCCTGGAAGCGCGCCATCCCGTCACCTCGCAGCGCCACCGAATCTCTCCTCCCAGCTTTTCCACCCCGCTCGCTAGATGCGCCATAACCCGCATGGGCGACAAGTGACAATCGTCGGCAAAGTGGACCGCACCCGCGATATCCATGCGCACGCCGGGGTCGAGCCTTGCCGCCTCTTCGAGAGTCAGCACGTCCGCCGTCAAGCCGAGCTTTCGCGCCTCCGCCTCAACCCCGGATTCGTGGCGCAGAGCCCGATCGGTTTTGCACAGCATCAGCAAGCCGCGCTTAACCATCCCGAAATCGCCGATCTCATGGGCCAGCTCTTCGTAAAGCCGGCGGCTGGCGAGGTTGAGGTCGCGCAGGAGCGGGGCGGAGCGGACCACGTGACCGGCATTTGCGGCAAGGCAGAATGCCGCTCCCCACCGCAAGAGATCGAGATTCAGGCGCGGGCGGATGGCAAACGGACCTTCCGGATTTAGCATCATGCGGAGGCCGAGAGAGACCATGCCGGGTGCGGCGAGCGGAACAAAATGACTCGGCGTCACCAGTCCCGCATTTCCAAGCGAGCAGCAGTCGTGGTCCGGCGCGCCGCGCTCCAACACGATGACCCTATGTCCACGACGCAGCGCGTAATAGGCGACGCTGAGGCCGATGATCCCGCCACCAACTATCAGTATATGCTTGCCGGTTGTCATAAGGGAGTGGTGATTCGCGGTCAGCGAATTCCCCAGCAGAAGGGGTCTTCCGGGTTTAGAATGAGGGTCGTTTCCCCACTGACGTAGGCTGTGCCGCGAATCGTGGGGACAATCCGACCGTCCACGACCTCGACGCTGCCCTCGAAGACGCTGCCGAGTATGGACTCCTGCCGCCAGACTTCGCCCTCCGCGAGCTTGCCATCGGCGTACAGACAGGCGAGCTTGGCGCTCGTGCCCGTGCCGCAGGGAGAACGGTCGTACGCTTTGCCGGGGCAGAGAACGAAATTGCGGCTGTCGATGCCGGGCGTATCCGACGGCCCGAACAGCTCCACGTGATCTATCTCCGCGCCGTCCGCTCCCATGACGCCTTCGCGCGCCAGCGCCTGGCGAATGCGCCAGGTGAAGTCCGTCAGCGCCTCCACATTGCCCAGAACAAGCTCGTGATTGCGATTCTCTACCAGAAAGAACCAGTTGCCGCCCCAGGCCACGTCGCCCGCCACTTCTCCGCAGCCTTCGACGGAGACATGCACATCCTTGAGCAGCCTGTAGCTCGGTACGTTCGTCACGGACACCTCGCCTGACGGGTGCAAGCGCGCCGAGACGATTCCGACAGGAGTCTCGATTCGATGCGGGCCCGGCCCGATCCGCCCGAAATGCGCCAGCGTTGCGACAAGGCCGATAGCGCCGTGCCCGCACATGCCCAAATAGCCGACGTTGTTGAAGAAGATGACGCCCGCCGCGCATGTTGAATCCGACGGCTCGACCAGCAGCCCGCCCACCACGACGTCCGAGCCGCGCGGCTCATTGATAATAGCGGAGCGGAAGTGGTCGAACCGCGAGCGGAACACTGCCAATCTGTCCGCTACGCTGCCGGGACCGAGTTCGGGTCCGCCGTCGATGACAATACGCGTCGGCTCGCCGCCGCTGTGCGAATCGATGCATGTGATGCGGCGAATCGTCTCAGGGCTTCCGCTCACGCGATGGACCTTGCGGGGATGGCAGGCCGGGACTCGGCCCCGTGCCGGATGATGCGCAGGACATCTTCACGCTCCGCGCCGGAGAGAGGCAGGCGCGGCGCACGCACCCACTCAGCGCCAAGCCCAACCTCCTGAATCGCCAGCTTGATATACTGCACGAATTTGAGAGAAATGTCGAGGTGAAGCAGCGGGGTGTACCAACGATATATTTCGCGCGCCTTCTCCCACCGGCCCGCCATCATCAGGTCCCACAAGTACTGATTCTCGCGCGGGAACGCCAACCCCATTCCGGCAATCCAACCCTCCGCGCCGAGCAGTGCGCTCTCCAGAATCAAATCGTCCACGCCGCCGAATAGGATGTACCGGTCACCCACCGTGTTGATAATGTCCGTGATTCGCCGCACGTTGCCGGACGACTCTTTGATGGCGACGAGCGTCGGTTCGTCGGCAAGCTCCACAAACATCTCCGGCGTAACGTCGACCGAGTAGGCGAGCGGGTTGTTATAGACGATGATCGGCAGTCCGCTTGCCTGCGCGACCGTGCGGAAATGATTCAGGGTCTCCGCCGGGTCGCACTTGTAGACCATTGCCGGCAGGACCATGATTCCGTCGGCACCCATCCGCTCCATATCTCGCGCGTAACGGCAGGCCATAGCCGTGCTGCACTCCGCGACGCCGCTCAATACCGGAATTCGCCCCGCGCTCGCCTCGATGGCCGTCTTCATTACCAGGCGCTTCTCTTCGGGTTCAAGCTGCACGTTTTCGCCCAGCGAGCCGAGCATGACCAACCCTGATATTCCCGAATCGATCAGCGCTTCGATGTGGCGTGCGGTTGCCTCCAGATTCAGGCTCTCATCCTTATGGAGCTGCGTGGTAACAGCGGGAAAGACACCCTTCCAGTTCGGTCTCATAGAATACCCTTACGTGTGATCAGATTGGCGGTATGCGGCAACGGACAACTTCACCATCCACAGGTCAGCCTCCTTCTGCTCAATGCCTATGGCGATGCTTCGCCGATTCCCTCACGATTCACCGGCCCAACCGGTCGAAGGAGGATTTACCTGGAAAAGGTCTAACTGCTGGTAGCAATAGTAGTGATTTACACCGCCTCCGATGGCAGCAAGAGAAATGAAAAATATGATCACCCGAGCCCGGCATTACAAACCAATGTACTTGCTAATCGTACTCTTCGGTCCCCTTATCTCAAGTTGCGGCGGTGGCGGAGGAGGCGGGTCCAATGGCATATCCGGTGTCATGAACGTTACGACCTTTATTGTCCCGGCAGGCGAAACCAGGGTCGTCGGCGGGGACCTGACGGTCATCTCCTCGGGAGATATCCGCATCGACGGAACGCTTCAGCTTCCTGCCGGCGCGAACATCGTACTCGCCAGCGGCACCTCCCTGGCGATAAACGGAGCGGTTACTTCGGCAACGCGAAGTCGATCCGCAGGGTCAAAATCCACGCGTGACATTGCCCCTGAGCCAAAGGTGATCTTCGCCGCTCCACTTTGCACCGTCTCCGGCGATACCAAAATCCCACCTGGTTCTGATTATATGTACGGCGGCGTGAAAGCCCTTGGCGTGGAACCCCGGATTACCATTACAGGCAAGATAACCTGTGAGAACGGACTTGACTCCGACAGACGGCTGAAGAACGGCGGCATTGGCGGGAGCATCGAAATTGGCACCCCCAAAGCGATTGCCGCCGCGCAGAAGGCGCTGGATGCCTCCTCGTTTTCCTTTGGGACCGTTACGAAAGCGGTGTCCGCGACTATCTCCGGCAGCCTCACTGCGGGCAACGGTGGCAAGGGCTTTAGCGATCTTACTGGTGCTTCTGGCGGTCATGCGCTTACATTGATTGGCTCCGAAGGCGGCAATGGCGGCAGTATCACGGTCGATGCAACCGCTACCGACCTAACCGGCTCTACTATTGTTGCCGGGACAGGTGGAAAAGGCGGATCAGTCGGCGACCCTGCTAAGGTCGCAAGGGCGCAAGAAGGGGTCGCGCTCGCCGAGGCAGGATACGATCTGAATGCCACGTCCGGCAACGGCGGGATTGGAGGTTCCGTTATCCTTCCTGCTGCGGGCGTAACTTCCGCACTGGGCGTGCCTGGTCACGGCGGCAGCGCGGGCGCAATTTTCGTCTCGGCCGGCAATGGCGGGCCTGGGGGACGCGGCGGCGCTTCGACGTTACTTGTAGGAGCCAAGGGTAAAACCGGGGTCGGCCCAGGCCAGCCGAATGGGCTTTCGGCTCCCGTGGACGCGACAGTTAATCTTGTGTCGGGGAGCAACGGCGGCAGCGCGGACAGCCCCTCCATTAAAGGTGGTCGCGGTGGAGACATTACGGTGACCGCTAGAGACGGAGCGAATCGCGCCGTTGTCGTGCTATCAATTTTGATCGATCATTACGGATCCGGAGGCGCAGGTAGTGGCGGATGCGGAAAGCCGTACACTCCAGGCAGCGCGGGCGGGAACGGAGGAACATTGAACGTGAAGGGAGCTAAGTATGATGCGACCTTTAGCTTGACAGGCGGCGACGGCTCTAAAGGCTGCGGCGCAGGCGGCAAAGGCACGGGCGGATATGACGACGCAGGCGAGAAAGTGGGCGAGGATGGCTTTTCAAAAGACCCCTGCGCCAAGTGCACCGACACGGCTTCCTTCGATGCAAGCGGCTTCTACCCACTCAAAACAGGAACGAAATATACGGTCAACTATGCGTTCACTGGAGGCGGGACGTATGTCTCCAACGTGACGGTCGAAAGCCCGGCAACCGTAACAGGAATCGGGGAGCCGGTGGTTCCCCTGCGTTACAACGATGGCGGAAACGGCCAGGTTACGGCCAAGGATTTTGAGAACACGGTTACTCGGGCAGCGACCGGCGTTCAGATATATGGGCGAGATTACTACGACAATACGGGCGCTGTCTCGCTCTCCGTCCGTTACAACCCGCCCTTCCTGATCCCGGACGGCCTCGCGCTCAATCAGCCCGCCACTCAATCGATTGTCGAATCCAGCACGCCAAAGGGAGGAGCCACGACCACGCGCAGCTACTCGCGCCGCGTCACTCTGACCGGGTTCGAGACGGTGACTGTTGGAGCGGGAACCTACTCCTCCAGCGCGCGGGTCTTCACGGAGTTTCTCGACGCAGCAAACAAGGTCACCAGCTCACAGACCGACTGGTTCGCGCCGGGCGTCGGCTTCGTGAAGAATCAGGACAGCGCCGGCAATTCCCAGCAGGTGAGCTCCTATACGGCAGGCAAATCGGCCTCGATTCGAACGACGACCAGGCGGTAAGGCAGGCCGATTCAATTCTACGCCCTATGCCGGTCCCGGCATAGGGCGTAGAGACGGCTTGCTCATACACGCCTGCAAGCGAACCTAAGAATAACTATCACAAATGGCCCATCTTGCCGATCTGGTAGTCACGGATAGCGTCGGCTATCTCCTGGCGCGAGTTCATGACGAACGGCCCGTGAGCGACAACCGACTCATCGATAGGCTCTCCGCTCAGCACGAGAATCACAGCCTCCTCTTTCGCTTCGACCACGATCTCCTGTCCCTCCCGGCCAAAGAGCGCCAACTCTCCCGCGCCCGCCGGATCGGAGTTATTGAGAGTCACCTCGCCATGCAGCACGACCAGAGCCGTCGTGTACCCCCCCGGGATTGCCAATTCCGCGCGATACCCAGCGTTCAGCCGCATATCCCACACATTCACGGGAGTAAACGTGCGCGCCGGCCCCTTCACGCCCTCGAACTCCCCGGCGATTATGCGCACCGTGCCGCCTCCATCCGGCAGATTCACGACCGGAATCTGGTCCTTCATCAATGTCTGATAACCGGGCGGTGCCGCCTTGTCCTTAGCGGGCAGGTTTATCCACAACTGCGCCATCTCCAGCATGCCGCCCCGCCGAGAGAAATCGGCCCCATGCTTTTCCTCATGGACGATCCCTGAGGCCGCCGTCATCCACTGCACGTCTCCGGGACCGATCCGGCCACTATTCCCCGTCGAATCGCGATGCTCCAGCTCGCCCTGGTAGACGATGGTGACCGTCTCGAAGCCCTTGTGCGGATGCTCGTCTACGCCGCGCTGTACCTCCGACGGGGCTATCTCGACCGGGCCGCCGTAATCCAGGAGCAGGAACGGGCTAATCTCGAAACCGTGCTCGTGGTGCGAGAGAATCGTGCGGACGGGAAAGCCGTCGCCAACCCAGTGCTGGGCGGGACTGTTCTGTATGCGGCGCAGCTCTTTTCGACCGCGCGCAGCTTGCGTCATGGTGGAATTCACGGTTACTATCCTTTCTTGTTGTCTTGCCCGTTAGATTCGCGGAGCAGGCCATCGAGATCGAGTGGTCGCGTATATATGACGATTTTTCCCTCGGAATCGCGCGGCCACTGCTCTGGACGGCGATCCCAGTAGAGCTCGACCCCGTTGCCGTCCGGATCGCTAAGGTACAACGCTTCGCTTACTCCGTGGTCGCTCGCTCCATCGAGCGGATAGTCCGCATCCACGAGCCGTTGGAGCGCATCGGCGAGCGCCGCGCGACTCGGGTAGAGGATCGCCACGTGATAAAGGCCGGTCGTGCCCGGTGCGGGCGCCGGTCCACCCAGACTCTCCCAGGTGTTCAGCCCGATATGGTGATGGTAGCCTCCCGCGCTGATGAATGCCGCATTCTTCCCAAGCCGTTGGGTGACCTCAAAGCCGAGAATGCCCGTGTAGAAAGCGAGTGAACGCTCCAGGTCGGCTGCTTTGAGATGCACATGCCCAATCCGCGTTCCGCCGTCAATAGGGCGGAAACCCGCTAGACTTTCGTTCATGGCTGTTTGTTCCTCCTATGATTGCGCTCGGAGAGGCTTCAGCGCCTCCGCCCACCGGACCAGCTCGGCCAGCATGTCAGAAGCGGATTTCTCATGAATCTCGTTCGCCACAAACACGCCTGTGTCGTCAATGAACTGGCTGAAGAACGGGATAGGCACCGCCTCGACGAGCGGCACCATTTTCAAGGTCGTGACGATCTGCTTGGTCATTTGAACCGAGCGCAGACCTCCCGAAACTCCGCCATAGCTCACGAAACCTACCGGCTTGTAGTTCCACTCCTGATAGACGAAGTCGAGCGCGTTCAGGAGCGAAGGGGGCGTCCCGAAGTTGTACTCCGGCGTCACGAACACGAAGGCATCGGCCTCCTCCACCTTTGCGCTCCACCGTTTTGTATGATCGTGCTGATACTGCTTGAGCCTGGGATGGACCGGTTCATCATATACCGGCAGATTGAAATCCGCCAGGTCTAACAGCTCGACGTCGAACTGGCCATCGGCCCGTGCAAATTCGTGAAACCACTGTACGATGGCCGGCCCGACCCGGCCCGGCCGAGTGCTTGCGATGAGAACTTTGAGCTTGAGCATTGAATTTCTCCCCTTAGACCCGCGTCAGATTGTACATCTATGTACCGTTCACAAATGAACTACTATCGCATAAAATTCACCTGTGCGGCACGACAATTCAGAGCGTGTTAAGCAGCTTGCGAAGTGCTTCCCGGTCCTTTTCAGTAAACTTCGAGAACAGGCTCTGAGTCGCCGATTCCAACGCCTCCCTGCCCGCTCGGTGCGCCCTTCCTCCGGAAACCGTGAGGGTTACGAGAACGCTGCGCCGATCCTCGGGGTCCGGCATGCGGCGGACGATCCGTTCCGCTTCCAGGCTGTCGATGAGCTGGGTAACGTTGGACTTCACGCAGTGCAGCTCAGCGGGAAGCTGCTTCAACGGGACCGGCGCCCCCGCCTTCATCAGCGTATCCAATGCCCGCCACTTCACGAAAGTCAGGTGAGCGTCACTCAAAGCATCGTCCAGGCGGGCCTCCGCCAAACGCCCGCTCGTTATCAGCAGCGCAAGGAGACCGATTGCTCCCTCAGTTGGACAGTGAGCAAATTCGTTCATGTGTGTATAGTGCACTAAAGAACTACATATGTCAAGCGTAACGAAGAAAAATGTTGAGAGTGGGGGTGTAAGCGGCCTGAGTAAGAACAGGGAGGGCTAATCCCGCGGCTTCGGGCTGCGCAAGACTATGCCATGGCCGGCCCCGGAAGCTGGTTGTGCTGAGGATCTTTTGGGAAGCGCAGCACAACGCGAGCGCCCTCAGACGTATTGCTGTACTCCACATGTCCGTTAAGGTCCCACTGACTCAAGCTGCTCACCAGGTTAAGACCTGTGGTGTCGATCGATTTCGGATCGAAATCCGGGCCAAATCCGGGACCTTCATCGCATACCGCGAGCGTTACCTCCCCGCCTAATACGGAGAATGAAATGTGAACATCTCCATCCCCGTGCTTAAGCGCGTTCGCTACAATTTCGCTTGTTAGCAGCGCCAGGCTCGTGCACTGGCGTGACGCCAGGAGCACATCTTCGATATCTACATGAATGGGCCGGCCGGGGGATGTTACTTTAATCAGATTAAATAGCGTCCTAAGCATCGCGCCGGCGGGCGCATGGGTCGCAGCGCCATCTTTCTTAGCCTGCTCGGTTAAGAGATCGTGGACAAGCGCGAGGGTTTTTACGTGTGTCCCCAGCCGCATAACCTGCTCCACCGGAACCTCCGGGTTGTCCTGCATCACCTGCAGGTCGACCATGGCCGCAATAACCTGTAGATTGTTCTTGATACGGTGGTGAGTCTCCGTCATCGCGCGCTGCAGACGAGTGTTAAGCGCATTGATCTCCTCCTCCGCAGCCCGGCGCTCCGCGATCTCAGCTTCCAGCTTAACGGTACGCTCAAGCACGCGCCGCTCGAGCTGTGCGCTCAGCTTGCGATGATTCTCTTCCGCTGCCTTTCGCCGAACGATTTCGGACTCAAGCTGCTTGGTGTTATGCGCCATGTTCACGAACGAAGCGACTTTCGCTTTCAGGACATCCCCATCCAGGGGTTTGGTGATGTAATCCGTCGCTCCTACAGCAAATCCCTGGCGGACATTCTCATCGCTCTTGTAGATGGCCGTGACAAAGATAATAGGGGTATTCCTGGTCTTCACCCGCTGCCGAATAAGGCTCGCCGTTTCGTAGCCATCCATCAGGGGCATTTGAATGTCGAGGAGCACAAGCGCATACTCATCGTCCAGCAGGTGCTTGAGCGCTTCCGGCCCGGATGTAGCGCGTTCGAGAGAGACGCCCAGATCGCCCAGCAGAGCCTCCAGCGCAATGAGATTCTCAGGGTGATCGTCCACCAGAAGGACTCGCGCTTTCATCTCAGCAGCAGCCATTGTCCTATCGCGCGCGGTCTTGGCGGGCACGGAAGCCATGGGTAGTTCTCCGGGTTCTTGGTTCGCTTACCAAGTCTAAAGAGACAAGTATCATCTGATCTCATACACTTTTGAGTTGAATCAGAGTTGTGTCATCTGATGTCGATCAGTCGATATTTGTCGGTTGTTTCCGGCTCTTATCGGGGAGCCGATACGGTAT
>JBBROJ010000140.1:0-13296 GCA_038229495.1 Chthonomonadales bacterium | reverse complement strand
GTTCAGTTCCAGACCGGCTCCAACGCGGGCCAGTACGTGAACGCCAGCCTGGGCAACATTCAGACCAACCAGTTGGGCAACACGAGCGTGTCGGGTCTTACGCTGAGAACGCTCGACGTCACCACGGCGACTGGAGCATCCAACGCTCTTAGCGCGGTGGACGAGGCCATCAAGCAGGTGTCGAAGCTTCGCGCCCAGCTCGGCTCGTTCCAGAAGAACACCCTGGACAGCACCATCCGAACATTGGGAGTGGCGGTAGAGAACCTGTCCGCTTCCGAATCGCAGATCAGGGATACGAACGTGGCTCAGGAAGTGGTTCAGCTTACCAAGAACCAGATCCTGTCACAGGCGGGCACTTCTGTATTGGCGCAGGCCAACCAGGCTCCGCAGTCGGTTCTCTCGCTGCTTAGATAAATCAGGAAACAGGGAGTTGAGGGTTGAGCGGCGTTTCACGGCGTATTCAACTCTCAACCCTCAATCACTGACAGTCAGTTTGAATCATGCGGGCCACTTCCGTTCGGAAGCGGCCCGCATGATTCCATTCTATTCGTTTTCGATCTTGTCCGGGAGGCCGTTCAATTTCTCTAGCTCGTAGTGGAAGTTTATCATCTCGTCGATAGTGATCTTTCCGAGACCTTCGAAACGGTTCTTTTCCACAGGGTTGATTTCCAGCACGCCGTCGCGCAGCATGCCTTCTTCCCAGTCTTCCTGCTTTATGAAATGCTCGCCGAGCTTCTTGCAGCGAGAACAACGGAACTTAATATAAACGTAGCTGGGACCAAGTTGGCGGACATAGTACCCCTGCTGCATCACATCACGCGAAAAGATGCGCTGGCCGCAGTTGCACTTAATCGTCGTCTTCATTCTGCTGTCCACCTCCGTGCTGCGAAGTAACAGAATTCCCGCGACTGGCTGCGCGGGGAATGAGGGCAGGGCGAGGACCGGTCCAGGAGGTTCATCAGGCTCATTATACCATAACTGCGGAGGGGCGCAAGAGGGAAATTGAGAAGGCTGCATGAACGTCCGAACAGACTGCGCAGACTGATGCGGCGGCATACCGTGGTTGACATGCCTGCCCGCGGCGTGTTACCCTGTTTGACACGCGAGGGTACTAATGATTTATGCGATTGGGGACATCCATGGCCAGGTGACGCTGCTACGCGGCTTGCTGGATACGCTGGAAAAACTGCCGCTTGCGGCGGAGGATATGCTTGTTTTCATCGGCGATTATATCGATCGCGGCAAGGACGCGCGCGCGGTGATCGACACCCTCATCGATCTCCAGATACAGAGACCCAGCACAGTCTTCCTGCGCGGAAATCACGAGCAGCTCATGCTCGACTCTCGCGATGGCCCCGCCCCTGAACCGAGCCCCGTGCCCGGCCTTGTTCTGCATTCAGAAATTACTCTTAACTGGCTTCAGAACGGCGGCGTCGAGACGCTGCTGTCCTACCGAGTCCAGGATTTTCTGCGCTGGTGGGAGTTCGTGCCCGATGCGCACTGGAGGTTTTTCGAGGAGACGCGCACGGAGTTCGTTACGGACCGCTGCCATTTCGTCCATGCCGGGCTTCTGCCGCCGGGGGAGATTTGGGAGGGAACCGGCACGGAGTACGATCCGCGCCTCTGGATTCGAGAGCCATTTCTTTCGAGCGGCTGGGACTTTGGACGAACGGTCGTGTTCGGGCACACGCCCCAGCGTTCGGGCAGCCCGCTCGTGCTTCCAAACAAAATAGGCATCGACACGGCCGCGGCGTATGGCGGCCCGCTTACGGCTGTCGTGCTGAACGAGACGGAATCGGAGCAGCCCCGATTCTATCAGGCGGCATACACTTAGGGTGATAATTTCTCCTCACCACCATGATGGTTCTCTCTGGCTACGCGATAATCTGGCGGATCGGCTCCACGTGCTCCACGCCGACCAGCTTCTGGTCGAGGCCGCTGTAGAAGTAGCTGAGCCGGTTCGGGTCGAAGCCCAATTGCCGAAGGACCGTTGCGTGCAGGTTCTTCACGGCGAACGGGTTCTCCACAGCGGTGCTCCCAAGTTCGTCCGTCTGGCCCACGCTCACTCCGCCCTTGATTCCGCCGCCCGCCATCCACATTGTAAATCCGTAGGCGTTGTGATCGCGGCCCGTGCCCTTCTCATACTCCGCGGTCGGCTGCCTTCCAAACTCGCCGCCCCACACAATCAGGGTGTCGTCCAGCATGCCTCGCTGCTTCAGGTCCTTAATCAGGCCGGCGACCGCCCTGTCCGTCTCTGCAGCGCGATGCGTGTGATTCACCATCAAGTCGTCGTGCGCATCCCATGTCGATTCCAGATGGTTGCCTCCGCTATAGACCTGAACGAATCTTACGCCGCGCTCTACCAGCCGCCTTGCCATGAGGCACTGCCGTCCGAAGACCTGGCTTCGCTTATCGTTCAGTCCATACAGCTCCTTAACGTGCTCAGGCTCGCTGCTCAGGTCCACGGCCTCCGGGGCGGTTGCCTGCATGCGGTACGCCAGCTCGTAGGAGGCAATTCGGGCCGCAAGGTTCGAGTTGTCGCCTCGAATCGCCTCATGCTCCGTGTTATAGTCTCTCAGCGTGTCCAGCATCTGCCGCTGCATTGGCTCGCTTACGCCGTCAGGTCGCTTTAGATCGAGAATAGGCGTTGCGCCCGACCCAATCGTCGTCGCCTGGTAGGTAGCCGGCATGAATCCGCTTGACCAATTCTTCGCGCCCGATATCGGGCCGCCGCGCGGGTCGAGCATGACGACAAATCCGGGCAGGTTCTGGTTGATGGTGCCGAGTCCGTAGTTGACCCACGAGCCGATGCAGGGGCTGCCGCTCTGAATCTTGCCCGTGTTCATCTGAAGCATGGCCGAGCCGTGAATGGGGGAGTCGGCGGTCATGGAGTGGACGAAAGCGATGTCATCCACGCACGTCGCGACATGCGGGAAAAGGTCCGACACCCACTTGCCGCACTGGCCGTACTGCTTGAACTTCCAGCGGGGCTCCACAATCCGACCCTGATTCTTGTGCCCGCCGCGTCCGAACGTTTTCACGGCGATGGTCTTGTTGTCCATGCCGATCATACCGGGCTTGTAATCGAATGTATCGATGTGGCTGGGCCCGCCGTACATGTAAAGAAAGATGACCGACTTGGCCTTCGGGTTGAAATGCGGCGTCTTGGGCGCGAGAGGATTCTGGAACTTGCTTACGCCGTCCGCCGCATAGGCCTGCCGCGCGAAGAATCCCTCCTCCAGCATTCCGGCCAGCGCCATGCCCATGAATCCCGCGCCCGCCTGCCACAGGAACTCCCGGCGCGTGCGTCCGCAGAATTCTCCCCTTCTCTCTCGATTCATTGCCTATTTCCCTCCAGCCATTTATCTTGTCAATCCAAATAGATGAATTCATTCAGGTTCAGCGCGACGAGGCAGAAGTAGCGCAGCGCATCCGGCTCCGGCGTGTTGTGCTTTTGGATCATCGCCTGCATCAGGTTGATTCCCCGCGAAACCTCGGACGGACCGGGATCGCGCTGAAGAACCCGGCGCAGGGCAAACTTTACCTCGGCCTCCCGATCCGGGCCCGCGCTCCGCTTCACGAACTCCGCGAAGATGCGCGCCTGCTCGTTCAGGAACGTGCTGTTCACCATGCTGAGCGCCTGGGTCGGTTGGGTAGTCGTGTTCCGCGCCGGGCACGTAAAGTCGGTTTCCGGCACGTCGAAGCTGGCCAGCATCGGCACAGTGAGCGACCGCTTGATGTGGATGTAGATGGACCTGCGCGCCTGCTCCTCCGGGGTCGATTTTCCCCATCCCGCGCCGGGGCGCGACTGTCCCGCCAATACCTCCGCCGGAATCGTGGGATAGATGGAAGGACCGCCCATCTGAAGATTCAACGTGCCGTTCGCGGCGAGAATCGAATCGCGAATCTCCTCCGCATCCAGCCGGCGCATGTCAAAATGCTGGAACAGGTCGTTTTCGGGGTCCTTCGCCAGCGCCTTTTCGTTACAGCGAGAAGACATCTGGTATGCGCTCGACATCATGATGAGCTTGTGGAGCGGCTTCAGCTTCCATCCGCCGCGCACGAGCTCTCCGGCCAGCCAGTCCAGCAGTTCCGGGTGCGTGGGCAGCGCGCCAAGAAAGCCGAAGTTGCTGGGCGTGCGCACAATCCCCCGGCCAAAGTGATTCTGCCAGATTCGATTTGCCATGACGCGGGCGGGCAGGGGGTTGGACGGGTTGACCAGCCAGTCGGCCAGAGCGCTGCGGCGGCCCGAGCTTCGGACGCCCGCCGGCACACTCGGAATCGAGGCAGGCGGCGGCGCGAGCACCGAGGGGAATCCCGGCTGGACCTCGTCTCCCGGCGCATGAGGATTGCCGCGCATCATCAGGAAGGTTGGCGCGGGCGCGCGCCCGGCTTCGGTAACGCACAGAGCCTGCTCCAGAGCGGGCGGCGGCGTCCGTCGCAGGCGGCTCCGCTCGCGCAGAAGCTGGTTGTATTCGTTGAATCGCTCTTCCGTCATAAGGCGGGGCACGCGCTTCTTGAGGATTCCGGGCCGCGCCGCCTCGGTCTGGAACTCCTCTTTCTCCACCGGTTGAAGGTCGGGCCTAACCAACGCTTCAATGGCATTGATTTTGCCGTCCAGCTCCGAGACCATCGACTTGTAAACCGAGGTCTGCTCGTCATAACGCCGCTGATCGTCGGGAGGAGCGATGGAGCGCAGGGAAGAGGCCATCACCGATTCATAGCTGCGCTCGCCGTAGCGCCGGATGTTACTGAAGCAGGCCAGCAGGCGGTAGTAGTCCTTCTGCGGCATCGGGTCGATCTTATGGTCATGGCACCGCGCGCAGCCCACGGTAAGGCCGAGAAAAGTCTGTCCGGTCGTGGATATGATGTCGTCCAGGTCGTCAAACTTGGCCTGCTCCGGGTCCGACGGCTCGTCGTCCCACGTTCCCAGACGATAGTAACCTGTTGCAATCAGGGTCTCGTTGGTGGCGTCCGGAAGCTCGTCGCCCGCTATCTGCTCGCGCACGAACCGGTCGTACGGCTTGTCGTCGTTCAGCGAGCGAATCACATAATCACGATAGCGCCACACGAAGGGCTTGGGGTCGTCGCGCTCAAAGCTGTTGGTTTCGGCGTAGCGTACGAGGTCCAGCCAGTGCCGAGCCCATCGCTCGCCGTAGTGCGGAGAGGCCAGCAGGCGGTCCACCACCTTTTCCCAGGCGTTGGGCGAGGCATCCTTTACGAACGCTTCGACCTCGGCGGGCGAAGGCGGCAGGCCGATCATGTCGTAGTACGCGCGGCGTATAAGCACTGCGCGGGCCGCGGGAGGAGCGGGAGCGAGGCCATTGGCTTCCAGCTTCGATAGGATGAATCGATCTATCGGATTCCGCGCCCACGCCGCGGTCTTGACCGTGGGCGGGGCCATTGCTTTCACCGGCTGGAACGACCAGAATTTCATCGTCTCGGCATTGACCGGCGGCGGGCCGTGCTTTACGGGCGGAGCAGTCCCCTCTTTCTCTTTAGGCCAGGGCGCGCCCATTGCGACCCACTTCGTCAGCGTGTCGATATGCGCCTTCGGGAGCCTGCCCTGCGGCGGCATCTTTCGGCCGTCGTAATTGACTGCCTTGATGATGAGGCTCTGCTCCGCTTTGCCGGGAGCCAGGCTCGCGCCGGATATGCCGCCCTTGAGCGCAGCGCTCCGGCTCGTCAACGAAAGGCCCCCGCTCGGCTTGTCACCGCCGTGGCAGGAAACGCAGTTCGCCTGAAGAATCGGGCGGACCTCCGACTCATAGAACCTGGTCTGTTCCGCCGGCGGCACGGGGACCACGCCCTTGCCGGTCTGCATGGCCGCGCCCGCGCCAAGCCCCATCGGCGCTATAAGCGCGGCGGCAAGAGCTGATGAACGGCGTCTATCATTACGGGTCCAAATCGACATTACTCGTTCCTTGCAAAGTCTCAGGAGGGTTTCGCGGCGCGAACGACGGTCCGCGTTAAATAGACCTCTTGCGTAAGCGTCCTCGTCCGGCAGGACGATCAGCCGCGGGCCCAGAGTTCTCGGCGCGCCACTGGTCCGAGCGCCTGAGACAGCGAATGAATTCATTCACTCGCCCGCCGGCGGGCGGGACGATTGGCCGCAGGTCCTCCAGCCACGAAGCCATCGGCACTTCAGTGCCTCGCTTCCAAGAGATTTAGTGTCCCAACTCTCTTTACGATCTCACGACCGTTCGAATTGCGGGCGCGTGAATATCCGCGTGCAGTCCGGGAGCCATGGAGTTCGTAAGCTGCTCAATAATAGCGGCCACCGCTCCCTGCCGCTTGCTCCCCCGCGCCAGCACGATTCGGCAGTCTGCGAAAGTGGGCTGCAGCGCGCGGCGGCCGGCCTCCTCGACAGCGCGGGGCAAAAGCGTCTCATCGGCCAGAAAAAGCTTGCCGTGCACGAACAGAGTGGACGGATTGAACAGGTTAATAACGGTTGCGAATGCGATTCCCAGGTAGCGGCACACGCGGCTCATCTCCTCCCGAGCCTCCGGGCTGCTCGAAGCTGCCAGGTCCAGAGCCTCCGGAACGCTCAAATGCCGGTTCAGCCTGTTCCCAAGCGACCATGCGAATCCCGTGTCGCTCAAAATGGTCTCGATGCATCCGCGATTGCCGCAGCCGCACTTTCGTCCGTCGGGATCGACCGTAATATGGCCCACCTCGCCCGCCAACCCGCTGTGACCGGCAAGCAGTCTGCCGCCGCTGATAACTCCGAGACCTACGCCGGCCCCTATGTCGAGCATGGCGAAATCGCTGATGCCCTTTGCCAGGCCGAATTGCCGCTCCGCAAGACAAAGAGCGTGCGCCTCCTGCACCATCACGCACTCTACGCCGAGCCGCTGCGCAATATCCCTGCTCGGCGATTGGCCGTTCGTAATGGGAACGTTGGGAGACAGCAGTCCGCGCCGATCCTTATGGTCCATCAAGCCGGGGAGGCTTATGCCTACCCCAAGGGTAGAGACGCCGCTCCGATCCATCATTTTGCAAAGTATGCCAGTCGATGCGTCTATCAGCTCTTCATAGGTGGCGGGGGTTGGAAACTCGCGCGTTTGCGTCGCGTCGATTCTTCCATCGAGTCCCGCCGTTACCGCACGGCACGCTCCCGCATCGATCACGAGTCCGAGGGCCTGGGCGGTCCGGCTGGCCAGGAGCAGCTTGCGCGCGGGGCGGCCGCGCGAGGAGGAGGGCGCGTCACCCTCTTCCAGAAGGCCCGCTCTAAGCAGCGCCTCGATGGCTTTGGACGCGGTGGGCGCGCTGATGCCGGAGTGGCGGGCAACCTCGGCGCGGGACATTGGCCCGTGAGATTGAAGCGCCTGAAATACCTGCCGTTCATTTAGCCGGCTGAGGAGCGTCGTCTGGACAATTGAGGCGATCGTCACTTTTGTCTCGTTTCGCCGAAAGCGGCTTGTCAGCCCCTTACCGACTCTACCATTCACTGCCATTGGCAATTATAGGGTCTATCCGGCTATTTTGTCAACGATCTTTACTAAATATGCGGCAATTTCGGAGGCCGCATCCATCGGCTTGTTGCCCTCCGGCAGGATTCGGGGCGTGGCGCGCCCAAAACTAGCATGTCCATTATCCAACCCCTGCTCAAAAACATGACTCAACAATGTGAAAGGTATGACGGCGATGTCGCTGAAGAGCTATTTTACCACTCTTGCTGCTCTACTGCTGGCCCTGGCCGCATCCGCTTCCCACTCAGCCGTCTGCGAGGCGGTGAACCTGCGCGTCGAATCGCAGGTGAATCCGCTGGGCGTGGACACGCCACGGCCACGGCTTTCGTGGCAGATGGCGGATTCGCGGCGCGGTGCGCGGCAGACCGCCTATCGGATTCTGGTCGCGTCCAAACCTGAGCTGCTCAGAGAGGGCAAGGCCGACCTGTGGGACAGTCTGTTCGCGAATTCGGACCGCTGTATCGACGTCGGCTACGGCGGCAAAAGGATTGGATCGGGCGGGCGCGCCTGGTGGACCGTGCGCGTATGGGACACGGACGGATCGCCCTCTCCCTGGAGCCGCGCGGCGCGCTGGGAGGTCCCGCTGTTGAGCTTGAGCGATTGGACGGCGCAGTGGATCGGCGTCAAGTCGCAGGCCGATGAAAAGCCCGACACCATGGAGGGAGTGCAATGGATATGGGCTGCGGACGCGAAGCCGGGGCAGGACTACGCCGCCGGAAAGCGATGGTTCCGCGCGTCTTTCGACCTCCCTAATAAGCCGATCAAGAGCGCCGTGCTGGTAGGGGCGGTGGACGAGCAGTTTACGGCCTACGTGAACGGGCAGAATGTAGGAAGCGGGTCCGGCTGGGTGACGGCGGCCACCTATCCGGTCGGCACCCTGCTGAAGCCGGGCCGGAACGTGACGGCGGTGGAAGGAAACAACACGGGCGGGCCGGCGGGGCTGGCGATCCTGGTCCGGGTAACGTTCGAGGACGGCACGACGCAGCGGTTCACCAGCGGTCCCGACTGGAAATCTTCCATGACTCAGCCGGCGCGATGGTCGGATCCAGGCGCGGACGAATCGGGCTGGCAGAGCGCGGCCATACTCGGCAACGTGGGGCCGGGCATATGGGGAATGCCGAAGGTGACGAGCGGGCAGCAGGGCGGTCCCGCATCGCTGCTGCGGAAAACCTTCACGCTCGCCAAACCGGTCAAGAGCGCGCGGGTTTACGTAACGGCGCGGGGAAGCTATCGTCTGCAACTTAACGGCAAGCGAGTCGGGCAGGACATTCTGACGCCGGACTGGACCGACTATCGCAAGCGGATTCCCTACCAGATCTACGACGTGACCGGAATGCTGCGACAGGGCGAGAATGCAATCGGAGCGATGCTGGGAGACGGCTGGTATGCAAGCGGGCTCGGGTGGGCTTTGCAGAGATGGAGCTTCGGTCTCGGCCCCACCCAGCTTCTGATGCAGATGCGCGTGGATTACACCGACGGCACGAGCGATACGATTGTAACGGATGGAACGTGGAAAACGGCGGTGAGCGCGATTCTACGGTCCGAGATATACGCGGGAGAGACTTACGACGGGCGCAAAGAGCAGCCGGGCTGGGACCTGCCCCGATTCAGCGATTCGGGGTGGAAGTTGGTGGACTTCACGCCGCCGGTCGGAGCGGCGAACGGCGGCGTGGCGGTCGGCAAATCCCCGTCAGTCGTCGCGCTTGTGGCACAGGCCTCGCCAACGATTCAGGTGACAGGCGTAGTCAAGCCCATCGCGATTACGACTCCATTGCCCGGCGTCTATATTTACGACATGGGCCAGAACATGGTGGGCTGGGCCCGGCTGAGTGTCCGAGGCAAGCCCGGCGACAAGATTCGCATGCGATTCGCGGAGATACTGCAGCCCAACGGCCAGATATACACCGAAAACCTGCGCCGCGCGGAGGCGACGGATACGTACATCTGCCGGGGTCGTGGCGACTCGCATTACATGGGAAAGGAGTTCAACAAGGACAATACCCCGGAAGACATGCACAAACCTTCCGCTGGTGAATCGTGGGAGCCGACCTTTACCTCCCATGGATTCCGGTATGTCGAGGTAACGGGCTATCCGGGCACGCCAGCGATGAACGCAATCGAGGGGCGGGTCTTTCATACGAACGCGCCGGCCACCGCGACCTTCGCCTGCTCCAGCGACATGGTCAACAAGCTCTGGCAGAACATCAACTGGGGGCTGCGCGGAAACCTCGAGAGCGTCCCGACCGACTGCCCGCAGCGCGACGAGCGGCTGGGATGGATGGGCGACGCGCAGATCATCTGGCCCACCGCGACCTATCTCCGCGACGTCCAAAGCTTCACGCACAAGTGGATGCACGACGTGGTGGATGCCCAATCGGCAGAGGGCGGTTTCTCGGACGTCTCTCCGCGAGTCATCGACGAATCGGACGGCGCTCCCGCGTGGGGCGACGCGGGAATCGTTCTCCCCTACACGGCGTGGCAGCGGTACGGCGACACGAGAATCATCGACGAGAACTATCCGGCGATGCAGAAGTGGGTGGAGTACATCCATAGCGCCAACCCGAACCTGCTCTGGCTGAAACGGCGCAACAACGACTTTGGCGACTGGGTAGCGGTCAACGATACGCCGACCAACAAGGACGTGATTGCGACCGCCTACTTCGCGCAGGACGCGAGAATGCTTGCCGAGATGGCGCGCGCCACGAATCACGGCGCGGACGCGGACAAGTACGACGAGATGTTTCACGGAATCCGCGCGGCGTTCCAGAAGGCGTTCGTAAACGCGGACGGCACGATTGGGAATGGCAGCCAGAGCTGTTACGTGCTGGCTCTCCACATGGGCCTGCTCGACCCGCCCCAGCAGCAAGAGGCCATGCGGCTGCTGGTCGCCGACATCGCCAGGCACAACATGCACCACACGACCGGATTTATCGGCACGCCCAATCTTATGCTGGCGCTCTCGAATCACGGGCGGGACGACGTGGCGTACACCCTGCTGCTGAACGACACTTTCCCGTCATGGGGCTACATGATCAAGAAGGGCGCTACGTCGATGTGGGAGCGGTGGAACGGGGACACCGGCGACCCGGCAATGAACTCGTTCAATCACTATGCTTACGGCGCTGTGGGCGAGTGGATGCATCGGTTCCTGGGCGGCATAGATCGCGCGCAGGGGTTGGCGGGCTTCCAGAGAATCGTAATCCGGCCTCGAATCGATTCGCGCATGACATGGGCTAACACGTCGTTCGATTCGCCGTATGGCAAGGTTGTCTCGTCCTGGGCGGCAAAACCGGGCGAGCCTTTTATGCTCACCGCGACGATTCCCGCGAATACAACCGCCTGGGTCTACGTGCCCGCGCCGGACCAGAATCGCGTAACCGAGGGCGGCCAGCCTATCGACCCCGCGTCCGGAATCCGCTTCATAAAGATGGAGAATGGCAGCGCGGTCTACGAGGTCCCATCAGGAACGTATAAGTTCGCAACGCGATAGGATCAGGCCATCCGAGTTGGATGCCGGCATGCAATACGCGCGAACGTGCGATACACACGCCAAAGGAGAACCAATTGAGAGTATATGGATTCGTCTTAGGTGCATTTGGGATTCTATACTTGGTGAGACCGAACATTTACCGACGCGGAATCTGGAAGAAGACCAGTGTCGCGCAACGCACGCTCAGCCCCAAAGCATATGTTTGGATTATGCGCGCCGTTGGCACTGCGTTCATCATAGCGGGAATCTATTTTGTTGCTTTCGGAAAATGAGGCCTTATGAATGAGCGCGATAACTGAAAAGTTAGCGGTGCGCTTTGGGGAGCCCTCTCACGGATGGCTGCCCGTAGAAGTCTACGCAGGCATAGAGAGCTTTTCATTTTACGCTTCCGATATATATCCCAGCCTCGGACAGCTTGTGAGTGCGCTCCATACTCTTGTTGATTCAGCCGCAGAGAGAGTCGTCGTATGGACCTCCGAGCCGACGGAATATGCATTTCGATTCGACCGATCCAACAGTGGCGAAATATCCCTGCTCGTTCGTGAGTTTTCCGATTATGGCCGCGCCGCTCATACAGGGACGCAAGTCCTTTCTAGCACAGGTAACTACCCCGGGATTTGCCTCCCATTCTGGCGAGCTATATGTTCTTTGCAAGGCCGTTATTCCGCCGAGGAGTGGAACACTCGCTGGACCACTCCTTTTCCTGGAGTCGATCTAAAGAAACTCACCGAACTATTGCGCATTCAGAGAATCATCGCGTGACCATGGAGCAGGCTTTCGAAGTCTTCGTCCACGGGTTTGCGTTCACACGCAGCATTACGCATCCGTTTGTACCGGAGCGGATCGAGCGCGGCATCTGGATGATGCGCGATGCGGACCGGCCGCGCGGCGAATATAGGGGCGAAGAGTTTGTGGCCAATGGGGTAGACCCAGCGGGCGTATTGGAAGCCGCGTTCGCCCGCACGAGAGGGCGATTCAAGGTCTGCGCGATTCGGACACTCCATGTTCGTTTTGCATGCAGTCGCCGAAGGCCGGCTTCGTACACTTGTTGCGGCAAATTCAATTCTCCTGACTGTGCTTCTACCTGCTCTGAGTGGTCACGCCCGCAGTCGATTCACAGTTTGACAGGCGAAAACCGCGCGGGTATACTATGCCGTTCGCGAGCGTGTAGCTCAGTCGGTAGAGCAACGCCCTTTTAAGGCGTGGGCCCTGGGTTCGAGTCCCAGCGCGCTCATCCCCGCGATGTTCGATATGAACCGGATAGATTCGCGGATATGAACCGGGCGAGGACCAACCGGTCCTCGCCCGGCTTCGTCGTCCTCGATAAGGTCTGGGATAAGTAGGCGGCAGCGCGTAACGTGCCAATTGGCGGGAATCGGCATGCAATAGGCAAATCGTGGAACCGGACGAATATCTCGCTCGTCTTTCGATTCCGAGGGTTCCGGCAGGCCGTCAGTTCGCGGTTGAGGCCACGCGATGCAGGCTAGGCGGGAGCTTCGAGGCGGGTTGCGGACCGGTGGACCGCACGCGGGAAAAATAGGAAGTCGCGTGCCGGACACAGAGGGAGACGCGCCGGCCGCGACATACGCATATCCGTCATCTGTGTGGACTATCTCTATGGAGGAGAACCTCAACATGATTAGATTCCGTACCTTGCGGTGCGCTGTTGTTGTTGCCGCGGTCCTTGCCGCCGGCCCTGTAGCAGCTGTCGCGCAGTCCCCGTTGACCAATACTTTTGTTCCCCTTGCGAGTCTCATAAACAACCGCGCGGTTAATCGCGCGTTCGGGCAGGTTCCCGCGACCGTAAATCCGCTTACCTATGTCTCGCTGCACGGCGGCGCGATGCTTACACCGCGCGGAGCGGGACTTGTAGGCGCGGACGTATCCCTGCCCGGCCTCTTCAGCGTGGGGAGTGGCTGGCACACCCGCATAGACGCCGACGTCGTCTTCAAAGCGAATCTCGGCGGATTCGACACGATTATCCCGGTTACTGTCGATCAGGTCTACTATAGTCCCAACGCGGCGGGCGGCCACAACGTCTACTATGGCGGCGGCGTCGGGGCGGTTCTTGGCGGCAATACCGTTTTCGACGGCAAGCTCATTCTGGGTACCGAGGTGACGAACAAGATAGGCGGCGAAGTCAACATTCACTTTACGCAGAGAGACACGCTAGTCATGCTCCTGGCGCGACTGCATCTATAGTTACCAAATGGAACGGTGAGGGATGAGGGAACCGCAAATTCCATCCCTCATCCCTCATCCCTCATCCCTCATCCCTCATCCCTCATCCCTGGACCTTCAACCCTCATCCCTCATCCCTCATCCCTCATCCCT
>JBBROJ010000139.1:0-13331 GCA_038229495.1 Chthonomonadales bacterium | reverse complement strand
AGCTCTTCATCGCCGGCCGGAAGCGTGCCCGGACTCAACGCGGCTGCCGAAATGAGCCGGCATATCACGGAAAGGTAGGTTTGCCGCAGGAAAAGCTGCTCGTCCGCCGCGCCCGAGATCGCGTTAGCAGAGTTACACGCGGTAGCAGCGTTAGCACCGTTAGCAGCGGTAGCAGCGTTAGCACCGTTAGCACCGTTAGCACCGTTAGCAGCGGTAGCAGCGGTACACCATGATCGAAAGGATTCGCGCCCGCTCCGGCATTGGCCGCCGCTCAGTGCGGAAAGCCAGTGTTCCAGGCAGGCTTCGTGTGGCCGGCTGCCTGGACCCAGCAGGATTACGAGCCGCTGGGCGGAAGAGAAAACTCTGGATGTCGCGTCACGCTTCCGCATCTGTTTCGTGTCGGGATAATGTTCGTCCGCCGGTGGGTTTGCCGACGCTCCATGCTTGCGTATGCGATTATAGCAGACAGCGGCAGGCGATGAGTTCCCGCCCGATTCAGCGGGCCGTGCACACGCCTGTTTCACTCGTCCACAGGTCTCTATTCATCCAATTTTGTGGTAAATACCAAGTCGATTTCCAGGAGGATATTCAGGAAAGCCGGTATATATGGCAGAATAGTAGAGGTTGGACGCTAGCTTGCTATTGCAGCCAGGTTCAATCGGGGCTTTTCATTCAACCGCAGCGCCGCGGCACCTGTTCCGTGGCGCCGGATTGTCGAAGACCTTTTGTCGCCGGACAAGCGTAGATTTTAAGACATTGCGCCAACGAAAGCAAAAGAGTCTCGAAAGGAGCATCAATGAGCGTTATGGCAAGCCTGCTTAGGCGCACCGCGCTGATGGTGGTTGCTGGCACGGCAATCGTTATGCCGATGATCGCAAGCGCCAGCCTTACGGACGGCCTCAGCGTCCGGGCTGGATTCTTCCATCCCACATCCGATAGAACCGTATCCCTCACCGACTTCGCCGCTTGGGGCGTCGGCGTGGAGTACAAGATCGGATGGGTTCCCAGCGTCTTCAACGGCGAGCTCTGGAGCACCAGCCTGTCGGCCGACATCCACTATTCAGGACGTGGCGGCGCAGCCAATGGGCGCATTATGCGGTATTTACCGGTGATGATCAACCAGGTCTATACGTTTGAAGAGCAGAACGGGCATGCGCCGTATGCCGGTTTCAGCGTCGGCGCCGCTACGTTTGGCGTAAATGGCGCGGGCGCGCTTCGCCAGCCCACCGTCACTCGCCTCGCGGGAGGACTCATACTTGGTCTTAACCTGACCAAGAACTTCTACGTCGAGAGCCGCTACGAGTGGGTAGACAAGTCCGGTTCAAACTATGACATGCAGGGCTTCCGTGGCTACCTCGGGTATCGCTTCTAATTCAGTTTAGAGGTTTTCCATCCGGCGCGCTGTCCGAAACAATGGAAAGGGCGGCTCCGCCTGTTGGAAGCTCGATTAACCATAAAGCCCGATATGTTTTATTTAGCCGGCCTGGCTAGCAACTCAGCAATATCGCCACTTAGCTGCAAACGCCGCCCGGAGGGTAATCCCTCCGGGCGGTTTTTTCTTGCGTAACTCGCGGGCGCGGGGGTTGCGAACCGTGGAACAATCGTCTTATGAATCAATCGGCTTGCGTCGTCTCGAATTAAAGCGCATTAAAGCGCGAAATGGACTCCAGCGAGATCCCGTGAATAGCAGGCAGGCCACGCTGCAAACATCTTGATGTTTCGTCTTTTTCAGAGAGTAATAGGTTCATGCGCCGCCGAATCAATTAATTCGTGCGTATTGGAATAATATGTGTTAGACTTGACCGAGTGAACCGTTGTCACAGCGATAATACGGAGAGACCACGTGAACAAAAAGATAATCGTCTGCCTTTTGGGATTTGGACTGGCCTTCGGAGTCATAATAGCCCGCCCCATGCTCGGCTACCACTCGCCGCTTTCCAGAATCTCCAGCTCGGCCCTTCTTGCCGACATCCAGCCTGCGGAGATGGCGAGCCTGCAGGATTCGAAGCAGACTCCGAACGGGGACAAGCTGGCCCCCAATCCAGAAGATAAATCAATTGCGTCGCTTGTCGCCCGCCTCCTGGTGCGATACCACTACGCGCATCACCAACTGGACGAAAAGACTTCCTCCAAATGGCTGGATAGATACCTCGACGCTCTCGACCCCATGCACTTCTTCATTTTGCAGCCGGACTTGGAAGAGTTCGCGCCTCTCCGCCAAACCATCGGTAAGGACCTCTGGGATCGAGGGGATACGTCTTCCGCCAACAAGATTTTCGTTCGCTTCCTTGAGCGCATGGACCAGCAGTCCGCTTACGTCAAAGAGCTGCTGAAGACTGAAAAGTTCGATTTTACGAGTAACGATATATTCGTCGCCAACCGGAAGGACGTGCTCCGCCCCGCCAATATGAACGAGGCGAAGCGGCTGTGGCGCGACCGGCTCCGGTACGAATATCTCCAGGAGAAGCTGAACAACCAAAAGCCTGAAGAGATCATGAAAACGCTCACGAGGCGCTATGAACGGACGTCACGCACCATACATGAGCTCGACCGCGACGACGTTTTCGAGATATTTCTAACGTCGCTCAGCCAGGTGTACGATCCGCACTCGTCGTACATGGGCAAAGCGAGCTACGATAATTTTGGCATCCAAATGCGCCTCTCACTGGCCGGAATAGGCGCGACGCTCATGTCTGAAGACGGCTACGCCAAGATTACCGAGTTGATTCCCGGCGGGCCCGCCATGAAGAGCGGCAAGATGAAGGTGGGCGACCGTATTACAGCGGTAGCGCAGGGCGACAAAGATTTTGTGGACGTCATCGACATGAAGCTGGATGGCGCGGTGTCTATGATTCGCGGTCCAAAGGGAACTACTGTCCGGCTGAAGGTGATACCCGCGGATTCCACCGACACCTCTGTGCAGAAGATCGTTTCGATTGTTCGCGACGAAGTGAAGCTGGAGGCGCAAGAAGCAAAGGCGCAGGTTATCGATATCCCCGCGGCAAACGGGCAGGCTTCCCGCGTGGCGGTGATAGACGTACCGTCGTTCTATGAGGATTCCAGCCGCCGCGACATGGGCGGAAAGAGCACGACTACAGACGTAGCCCGTCTCATCAAGAAGTTGAAAACCGAGAAAGTCGACGGCATTATCCTGGACCTGCGGCGGAATCCCGGCGGGTCCCTGGCGGAAGCCATCAAGCTGACGGGCCTCTTTATCAAGGACGGTCCTGTGGTGCAGGTGAAGGATACCGACGGCAAGATTAACGTCGATAGAGACCCCGATCCCTCTATCGCCTATTCTGGCCCGCTCGTGGTCCTGACCAGCCGGTTTAGCGCCTCCGCGTCCGAAATCCTGGCCGGCGCGCTGCAGGATTACGGACGCGCGGTTATCGTGGGTGATTCGTCCACGCACGGCAAGGGGACCGTTCAGACGGTTATCGAGCTTGGCCAGATATTCCAGGACCAGGGGCGCAAGTTGAGCCACGATCCCGGCGCTCTGAAGCTCACAATCCAGAAGTTCTATCGGGCGAGCGGATCTTCGACTCAGCTAAGAGGCGTGGTGCCCAATATCATCCTCCCTTCCGTATCGAACGTCGTCGCGCTCGGCGAAAAGGGGCTTGACAATCCGCTCGAATGGGACACGATTGCGAGCTCGACCTATGCGAAGATGAATCTCGTCCAGCCCTACATGGTTGAGCTTCGCAAGCGGTCGGAATCGCGCGTTGCCTCGGATCCGGATTTCGCATATGTCCGTGACACAGTGACCCGATTCCAGAAGATGAAGGACGACAAAACGATATCGCTAAACGAGGCGCAGCGGCTCAAGGAGAAGCAGGAGAACAAGGCGCGCGCGGATGCCCGCATCAAGGAGCTGGCCGCGCGCAAGGGACCGGCGGAGCAGACACATTTGCTTACTCTGAAGCAGGTCGACCTGCCCGGACTGCCGCCTGCGATCAAGGTTACAGCTCACGTGACATCCGGCTCCCACGTTCCTGCCACGCCGGGGACTTCGTCCTCCAAACAGCCCTCTGATCCCGAAGAAGCTGCCGCAACCGAGGAGACGAATACGTCGCTCGACATTACCTTGAAGGAGGCAAAGCGAATACTGCTCGACTTGGTCTGGCTCTCGGCCAAGACTCCGGGAACGGCCACTCTCGCCGGCGCGACCCGCAAATAGCGCGGGGTCCGTATGCTCGTATTCATGGCCCGGAGAGAATCTCTCCGGGCCATGCGTTTGATTCATGGATATGGGCGAGCGGCCCGACGACCTCGCGCCGATATGCCCGGGTATAATAGGGCGGCTCAAAAGGGAGACACGGCATGCGTTTAGGCTTCATAAAGTCTATTTTTCAGAAGGTCGATACGCTCATTACGGGCAGAGGGCGAATCGACGAAGATCTGTTTGAGGAGCTCGAGGAGAGCCTGCTGCAAGCCGACGTAAACGTCCACACCACCATGACCGCGCTGGAAGACCTGCGCACTGCTGTCCGTGAATACCGTCTGAAAGAAGCATCCGAGGTCAAGATTCACCTTCAGGACAGCCTTGCGGAGGTTCTTCGGAGCGCCGAGGTCCGTGGCGGCTCCCTGGTAACCGGATCCGAGCCGCCGACCGTGTATTTGGTCGTCGGCGTAAACGGCGTGGGTAAGACGACCTCTATAGCGAAGCTGGCCTACCGGCTGAAGCGCCGGGGCAAGAAGGTCATTCTCGCGGCGGGAGATACGTTTCGGGCCGCCGCCATCGATCAGATTCAGATTTGGGGCGATAGAATCGGCGTGGAGGTCGTGAAGCATCGGGAGGGTTCGGACCCCTCCGCGGTAGTTTTCGACGCTATTCAAGCCGCGCGCGCTCGCCGCGCCGACTACGTAATCGCGGACACCGCCGGTCGCATTCACACTCGAGCGAATCTCATGGAGGAGCTCAAGAAGATTAACCGCGTGCTCATGCGAGAGCTGGGACGCGAGGCCGATGAAATTCTTCTCGTGCTCGACGCCACTACGGGCCAAAACGCAATCAGCCAGGCGAAGCAATTCATAGAAGCGGTGCCCCTGAGCGGAATCATTCTCGCCAAGCTCGACGGAACCGCGCGGGGTGGGATCGTCATCACCATCGCGGACGAGCTGAAGCTCCCCATCAAGCTCATCGGCACCGGCGAAAAACCCGAGAACATGGAAGAGTTCGAACCCGACTCCTTCGTCGAAGCGCTATTGGCTTGAAAGGACTTTACCGCGAAGACACGACGAGCGCGAAGAACGTCAAGAACAATTGACCAGGTTTTGTTCAGTGTTTTTCTTGGTGTTTCTCCTTCGCGCTCTTCGCGTCTTCGCGATGATCTTCTACCTTTATGTCTGTTGAAGTACATGCCCTTGCGAGCGGCAGCAGTGGAAATGCCGTGCTGGTGAAATCGGGCGGACGCGGTCTGCTGATTGATGCGGGCCTCGGGCCGCGCACGCTTGCGCCGGCTCTGCACCGGCGGGACATTGGAGTGGACCAGCTCGACGCAGTGCTGCTGACGCACGAGCACGACGATCATCTTCGCGGGGCGGCAGCCGTTTCGTCCCGCTTGCGCGCGCCCGTTATTGCAAACCGCGCGACTCTCGCCGCCGCGTCTCAGAGGACCGAATTGCGGCACGTCAAGGAAATGGCTTCCGGCAGCGAGGGGCGATTCGGCGATTTCACCGTTCGAAGCTTCCAAATCGATCATGACGCCGCCGAGCCGGTTGGATACGTAGTGGAAGTCGCGGGCTATCGAATCGCCTACGCGACCGACGTGGGCTGCCCATGCGACGGCCTGCGCGAGGGGCTTCGCGGGGCGAACCTCTGCATATTAGAGTCCAACCACGACCTGCAATGGCTGCGGCGCGGCCCCTATTCGCCGCACATGAAGGAGCGAGTGGCTGGCAGCCAGGGCCACCTGTCCAACTGCTCCGCCGCAGCGCTGCTGGCCGAGCGGCTGGATGCGGACGGCCCGGCCTGCATCTGGCTGGCCCATCTTTCCGCCGTCAACAACTCGCCCTCGCTCGCCCGAAGATATGTCACCGAAACCATTCGGGCCGCCACGCGGGTTCCATTCGCGCTTGAGATCGCCCTGCGCGACCGGCCCAGCGCAATGTGGCGGCCCGGACGCGCCGCTGCCCAGCTCAGTCTGTTCTAACCCACATCCAAAGGATTGAATTTGAACAAGCTAACCATCGCCATCGATGGCCCCTCCGGCGCGGGCAAGAGCACCGTGGCGCGCGCCCTGGCCACCGCGCTCGGCTATACATATATCGACACAGGGGCTATGTATCGCGCGGTTGCTCTGATAGGGATTGACGCGGGTGTTCCGCTGGAGGACGAAGCCGGCACGATTTCGCTTACGGAATCGATGGACCTGCAATTCGCCCCCGGCGTATCCGCCACGCAGCGCGTAATCGTGAACGGAGCGGACGTAACGGAATCCCTTCGCACGAAAGAGGTGACGCGCCTTTCATCGCCCGCCTCCGCCATATCGGGAGTCCGTCGGGTCCTCGTGTCATTACAGCAGCGCATGGGAGCGGGCGGCGGAGTGGTTATGGAGGGACGCGACATCGGCACCGTCGTCTTCCCCAATGCGGAGGTAAAGGTTTTTCTCACTGCCTCCGAAGAGGAGCGGGCACTGCGCAGATGGCGCGAGCGGTCCTCGAAGGGTGACTCGGTAACGGTCGAGGAGATTATGCTGCAGCAAAGAGAGCGGGACGCCCGTGACAGCTCCCGCGCCGACTCGCCGCTTCGGGCCGCGCCGGATTCGGTGACCATAAATTCCGACGGCATGAGCGCGGACGAGGTCGTGAACTACATTCTCAATCTCTGCCGCAAGCACGAAGCATCAGGTACAGTCACGGAATGAACGCCGTCTACCGCATAGTCCATACGGCAACGCGCCTGGTTCATAAGGTCTACGGCCGATGGAAGATAATCGGCCATGACAAGATTCCGAAGACCGGAGCTGTCATCGTCGCCTGCAACCACGTAAGCTATCTCGATCCGACCATCGTGGGCGCGGCCATCAAGCGTGAGTGCGCCTTCATGGCGCGGCACGACCTCTGGGACAACAAGATTATCGCCTGGCTGCTTCCGAGGCTGGGCACCTTTCCGGTGCATCGCGAGCACGTCGACAAGCAGGCCATCAAGAACGGGCTGGACGCTTTGAAGAGGGGTCTCGTCTTCGTAATATTCCCTGAAGGAGGTCGCACCGATGACGGCACGCTCCAGCGCGGCGAGCTGGGTATCTCGCTGTTCGTGCAGAAATCGGGCGCGCCCGTGGTTCCCTGCGCCGTCATTGGCCCGGAGAAGATGCTTCCCGTGGGAGCGAGCAAGATGACGCGCGTCCCGCTCATCTGCGCGTTCGGCGACCCCCTCCGTTTCGATCCCAAAACGCCGCGCGAGGAAGTCATGCGTCGCGTGATGCGAGGAATCGCGGACATTTTGACAGAGCACGGCATACCGACGATTGCGAAAGAAGATCAAGAAGTGGAAACCACGGCGGGCACGGCGGGTTCCAAATAATAGGTTTGCCTTTCGCGCATTTCTCCGTGTCGGCCGTGGTTGAATTACTCGTTAGGCAGCACCCGCGTATCTCCCACGCGCTGCGTGAATCGAACTGCGTCCATGTGCTCCATGACGGGGAGCGCGTATTTGCGACTGGAACCGGTGAGGTCACGGAACTGGCTCACGGTGACGCTGCCCTCGGCGGCCACGCGCTCCCGCACGATTCGCTTCGCATCTTCCCATATGTCGCGATGATAATAAAGGTTGTCTGCAATCTTCTCCAGTACCCCTCTGTCCTGTGCCACGCGTACCATCGCGAATACGGCGTCGGGCGGCGCGCCTATTTCCCGTGACACTTCATCCAGATTCGGCGAGCTGTACCCTCCGGACCGGAACAGCTCAACGATACGTTCCAATAGCGCCTGTTGGCGAGGGTTTAGCTGGACCACGAACTCGGCGTGACGAACCGTCGTTGCATCCATGGTTACCTTGCCGTCCGCCTGCCACCGGATGAGGAGCGCCACAAATCCTCGCGGGTCCACATGCTTGCCGAGCGAGCCGCGCAGCTCCTCTTTGGGCATGCCGGAGCGGAGCGGATTGGCGGCGTGCCAAGTCATCAGCGCGGCGAGCGCCCGGTCGGTTGTCGATGCGAGCGCAGCAGCGTGGATCAGGTGGATCAGCCTGTCGCCGGCCAGCGAAACAACACTCCCCCGCTCAATAAGCGATTCCACGGCGCCCGCGGCCTCCGCATCGCTTATGCCCAACGTCTTCGCAGCCTCCTTTTGGGACGCTCCCCAGGGCAGAGCCGAGAGCCAGGATTCGAGCAGATCGTCCGGCGTGCCGCGCTCCTTCGCATGGAGGGTTGCGATGACGGCCGGGTCCATCCGCTTGTGACGGCGCGGGTCCGTGTCCAGCACTACGCCGCCCGCGAAGGTCGTCATCGGCGAGTAGGAGCGGAGAACGAATCGGTCTCCTCTCGCGCAAGCGAAGGGCTCCTCGGCGCGGAACTGCACGAACCCTTTCGTGCCCGGTTCCAGCGTTTCCATGCCCAGAATCTGCATTCTGCCCAGTATCTCCGCCGTGCCGAGGTAGGCCCGTACGCGCGCGCGATTGGCAAGCGGTCTGGGCGCGGATTCGAGCATGGTTAGCGTTGCGTCGAAAATCTGCGTAGGCGCGAGCGTGCCGGGCGCAACCAGGAGCGCGCCGCGTTCCAGCGATTCGGTCTCCACTCCTGCGAGGTTGACCGCAACGCGTGTTCCCGCCTCTACCGTTTCCTGCTTCTTTCCGTGCGTTTGCAGGCCGCGAATGCGCGACGCAAGGCGCATGGGCAGAATCTCAACGCGGTCACCCACCCGCATGGTTCCGGCGACGAGCGTTCCGGTAACGATGGTCCCGAATCCCGGCTTCGTGAAGACTCGATCCACCGGCAGCCTGAAAGGCACGGCAGTATTCTTCTGCTCGGTGCGCGAGACGGCTGAGAGAAGCGCCCGCTTCAGCTCCTGAATGCCGTTGCCCCGCACCGAATCCACCCGCATGACGGAAGCCTTCTCCAGGAACGTGCCTTCGAGCCGGCCGCGAATGTCCTCCTCCACGACGTTCAGCCACTCCGGGTCAACCATATCCACCTTGGTGAGCGCGACCACGCCGCTCTTGACATCGAGCAGCCGGAGTATGTCCAGGTGCTCCACGGTCTGCGGCATCACGCTCTCGTCCGCCGCGATAACGAGCAGCACGACGTCGATTCCACCCGCCCCGGCCAGCATGTTCTTGAGGAACCGCTCATGTCCCGGCACGTCCACGATTCCGGCAGGAGTCCCGTCAGGCAGAGTGAGCGCGGCAAAACCGAGATCGATGGTCATGCCGCGCTCCCGCTCTTCCTTCAGCCGGTCCGTGTCCGTCCCGGTAAGCGCGCGAATCAGGGTCGTCTTGCCGTGGTCCACATGCCCGGCGGTCCCGATAATGATCTGTTTCATAGCAGCTAAAATACCTGATAATAGTGCTTGACAGGCCGGAATTATGAGCGTATAGTGTCAGTATAACCTGCTCCGCTGCAGGATTCCGCCATCGAGGTGGGGCTGTGATGCCTGTTTCGATCCAATCCACTGCTATCGTATTCTTCCCAAATCGCTCCTCCGACCGGTTTGTCGCCCCCCCCCCCCTTCCAACATGCCAATTTTCGTGTCCTGATGTGGCTGCTGCTGTCCCGTTCCTGCGCATCTTCCGCCCGCGCGCCTCCTGATTCTGATTCGACAGTTACTGGCAATTCCCTTGTTTGAATCAAGACGCTCGCCTAGGAAGGAGTTCGCAATGCGTTCGAAACACCTCTTCACCGTCGGTATCTATATGCTGAGTTTGCTCTGTTTAACCGGCCTGACAGCCGCTCATGCTGCATGGACCGACAGCGGATGGACGTCCACTGTCTCGTCCAGTTCCAGCTCCGGATACGTGGTAAACACGCAAACACCGGGGGCGTCAGCGGTCGCTCCAAGCGCTGGACTTACCAGCACGTTCATCACGGCCACCTATACCAACACTATGTCCGCGAACGGCGCCAATTACGACGTCAACATTGCCTGGACATACTCGCTGTCCGGCTCGGTCAATACTGTCGGATCAGCCAACAGTTCATTCAGCTGGTCCAATGGCAATGCAGGCGGCAGTCAGAGCGGAGCGGGTTCGTACTCATTCGGACCGACCACGGAGACTGGACAAGATACCGTAGTCCATCCTTCCGGTGGCACGGTTACGGTCGTCGTAAACGCTTCTGCCAGCACCTCTACCTATCCTGTAGCAGGCTCTGCTTCTGCCAGCGGCAGCGGCAACGGCGCCTACACGCCGTAACGGCCACGGGGCCCTCGACCGATTCATTCGCGCATCGTGCGCCGCGTGCCAGACCGGCAGGAATCGCCGGCCTGGCACGCGGCGCACGAGGGAGGCATCGAAATGTACAATGCGCTGTTACGTCTTATGAAGTGGCCCGCGGTCGTGACGGTGGGCCTTACGGTGGCGATGCACGTACCCGCGGCCGCCCAGAACCGGGGCGAGTTGAAAGGCAGCGTGCGGCTCAACCAGCCGGTAGAGATCAAATTCAAGCAGTCCGCCATGGCCGCGATACTTCGCGATCTTTCGCAAAGGTACGGCGTTTCGGTCATTGCAGACGGCGTCCCCCTGCTTCAGTCGGCCGACCTGGAGTTTCGTGGCAGCCTGCGAGAAGCATTGGACCGTATCGCCGACACGTTCGACTATACAATTACGATCCGCAAGACCGGCATCGTCTCGATGATGAAGCGATTCAAGAATCCCGAAGAGAGACCCCAGGTCATTCCTGCCGAGATGCGCCAAACTGCGACCGATATGCTGACCATCCTCCCAGTCTTCCCGTATGACGTGGATGAACCACCGCTTTGGGCGCGCATGATCCGGCAGTTAGCGCCACAGTTGACTCCGGAGCAGATCGACGGGATGAAGCAGGGCAAAACGCTGATGATTGCAGACTTGGCGCCCAAATTCCAGCAGATGATGGCCGAGATAATACAACTTCGTGCCTACGGCGTCACGCGCTCGATGTGGGAGCAACTCTATCGCCAGTTGGACCGGTTCGACAGCTCGATACTGCGCGCCCGGAAGAGGGGTGTCTTCACCTTCGCGGACAACGGGAAGTCAACGGCCTCTTACGCGGTCATGCACGAGACGAGAAGCGGCGGCGGCGCGGTCACTGCGACAACATTGGGCGAGTTCCAGAGGGAGGTCAAACCGTGATTCAGACCCTTATAAAGAATTCGATGCGCGCCATGCGTGTAAGCATGCTCGGTATGGCGCTCGTCTCTACAGTCCCCTGCACCGGCCAAGCGCTGCCGCGAACCCAACCGGGCGAGGACGATGCAAAGCTCGATGCGAAAGTATCGTTCTCCGTTGAATCGGGGTCCGTCGGACAGGTCGCCGCTGAGCTCTCGAAGCAGACAGGAATTTCTATTGCGGCTGCGTCGTCGATCCAGGACCGCAAGCTGACGTTCGAAGCGGCTGGAATCACCGTGCGCCAGGCGCTGGACGCGCTCGCCGAGACCTACGACTGTAGGTGGTATCGCCGGCAGCCCGGCCAGTACGTGGTGGATCGTATGTTGTTCCGTACGCCAACCGATTCAACGGCGATTCCCGCTCTGATGCAGGCGGCGCTTCCAGTCGATATCCGCATCTTTGCAGCCCTCCCCGACCTGAAGAGCAAGAAGCCGGACGAGAGGACAAGCGACATGGCGGTGAATAAGATTGGCCAGACACCGTGGAGGGCAATCTACCGGTTCCGGTCTTCGCTCACCGGCGTCTTCACAAAACAGGATGCCCTGGAAATGCGCGATCTGTCGCCTCTTCAGCGAGACGACCTCGTTACGTGGATGGTATTTGCGAGCTTCCGCAACACGATGGAACTTCTGCACGACGATTACGCGCCGCATAAGATGGATATGAAACAGCTGACCCTTCACATCGAGCAGGCATCCATGCTGATGATCAAGACGACGCCAGACGCCAAGCCCGGATTCGGCTTCGGGACGCAGATATTCGATGCAGATGGTAGGCCGGTACCATAATCTGACCACGAGAAATTCTCCCACTGGCGTTAATGGAGCGGTCTGTACCTGCTGCCTCGCTTCCATGACAAGAGCGACCGGCCCTTATCTGCTATGCGACATCGCACGGCCGTCGAGCAGCCGGAGTATGTCCAGGTGCTCCACGGTCTGCGGCATCACGCTCTCGTCCGCCGCGATAACGAGCAGCACGACGTCGATTCCACCCGCTCCGGCCAGCATGTTCTTAAGGAACCGCTCATGTCCCGGTACGTCCACGATTCCGGCAGGAGTCCCGTCAGGCAGAGTGAGCGCGGCAAAACCGAGATCGATGGTCATGCCGCGCTCTTGTTCTTCTTTCAGCCGGTCGGTATCCGTGCCTGTCAGCGCCCGAATCAGGGTCGTCTTACCGTGGTCCACGTGCCCGGCGGTACCTATAATTATCTGTTTCATAGCAGCTAAATTACCTGATAATAGTGCTTGACAGGCCGGAATTAAGAGCGTATAGTGTCAGTATAACCTGCTCCGCTGCAGGATTCCGCCATCGATGTGGGGCTGTGATGCCTGTTTCGATCCAATCCACTGCTATCGTATTCTTCCCAAATCGCTCCTCCGACCGGTTGGTCGCCCCCCCCCCTCTTAACTCCCGAATTCAGCACCACGCGTCTTGGGGTCCAGATTCGCGCTCCGCCTGAACAAGATATCGTTTCGGCGTTCCGCCAGTGGATTTTACTCCGGCCGTTCTCTCCATGAAGGAAACTTGAAATGCGATTACGATCTTTGTTCGCGGTCTGTGTTATATTGTCAGCCTTTCTTTTCGCTCCACCGGTCGCCAGGGCGCAATGGACAGGGGGCAATTACGTTGTAGATACCGTGATTGATAACACAGGCAACTTCACCTATCGTCCGACAGGCGCTTCCCCGGGCTACGTTAAGGCACTGCCAAACGCGACATTGCAGACAAGAATCACTGTGAAGTACAAGAGGACGTATACAGCGCCAGTCGGAACTGCCAACCTCACCCTGCAACCGGTATGCGTAATAACTGGATCATCAATCACTTCAGGCCCGACATGCAGCAGTTCCGGCGCGCCGGACAACGGTTTTTACTCTCAAACTGCGACGGGTGGGAATAGCTACACCAATACGCACACGTTTTCCAACCTGCCTGCCGCATCACCAACGAGCGTTACGGTCTATTTTACCGCTGGGGCCGGCTGTTATCAAAACGCGAGTTCGACCTCCGCATCTGCTGATTCCGAAGT
>JBBROJ010000138.1:0-13382 GCA_038229495.1 Chthonomonadales bacterium | reverse complement strand
ATGAGGTGCGGTTGCACGATGCAACCGCACCTGCAACCTACTCCGACCTCGGCATGGAGACGACCTTCGTTCACCGTGCGCAGCTTATCGCTTCAGTGCCGGACCAAATGCTCGACAACTACCTGCGAAGCGCAAAGGAACAAGGCAGCGAGATCACCGCCGCTGCTTGAGTGTATCGCCGCCGCGTCCCTTGCCTTCCCTCACGCGCCGGACATAGTGGGTCGGTGTCTTTCACCCCCGCTCCGTCAGAAGGCGCTACAGAGGCGATTCCCGCGCCGTCTTCATCCGAATCACTGCCTCGATCTCATCCACGGCCTGCCCGCTCCTGATTCGAGCCTCCGGATACCGCAGTAGCATCCAACCCTGAATCGAGGCCGCATTGTACTTGCGCATATCCTCCTGAATCCCGTGTGGCCGGTTGTGGCGTCCGTTCGTCCACACACCGCCCTCTGCCTCCACAGCGAGCCGCAGGGACGGCCAGGCGAAGTCGAAGCGCCACCGGCGGCGCGGGGCGAAGATAAACTGAGGAATCGGATCGGGGAGGCCGCGTGTGCGGAGCTGGGCCAGCAGGAGTCGCTCGAGATCCGACTCGCCTCCCGCGCTCTGCATGGCGAGAACGAGATCAGGCGGAAGCGCGGGACGGGGTATCCTGCCGAGTCCTGGCAGCTTAGGCGCTCTGGTTGCCGTCTTGCTCATTCTCACAGCCTGGACAGCCGTCCATGCTTCGCGCCTGGTCAACAAGGCCGCGCAGAACGTGCGATACGTCGCTCTTCGCGCCTGCCTGCCCCTCAAGGAAGGTCCATTGCGTCTCCGTGACGCGAATACTCACGGTCCGCTCCAGGTGCTCGATGTACTGTGTGGGTTTTTGAGGCATGAAGGAGCATCCCCCTATACGAACGGTTCCACCTCGCCGATGATGGCGTCTGCGGCCTCGACAACGGCGGCGGCTTTGGCGAGAGTTGGCCGGCTGATACCGGCGGCGCGTGCTACCTTGTCGAGCGTCTTACCGATATCCGAAGGTGTAAAGTTTTCACGTTCGGCGTTGCTTGTGGCTTTTCTATCCTTCGCTGCCTCCCGCTCCATCGGTTCAAGTGCGCGCGCGAATGGACCCCGCATCCTCGTAAACTACCAGAACCGACGGACCCGCGCAGGGGCAGCATGGCCGGTATTCGGCCCCGTCTTCATCGTCGCGTACCTCCCGAAGCCGGGACTGCCTGCCCGGTTTGTGACACCGGCAGTCGCAGTCTATCTGCTGGACGATTCGGCGGACATCCTCCTCTACCGCGCGAAGGCGCGTATCGAGGTTACGCATAATCGGCCTCCAGTTCCATCTCCGGTCTCGTGAGGTGCGTCATAGTGTCGATCTGGCGGCCTGCGTCCTGCATGGCCGTTCGGTCTCGCCTGCGCTCCTGGAGCTTCGGATCGTCCTGATCGAAAATAGCGATGACCCGGCACGTGCATTCGCCGCGCTCGCCGAGTCCCACTTCGAGCCTGCGAACCCTGCGGGAATAATCACGTCCTGTCATATTGCTCCCCCTTCAGCTTCTGTTCGGCGAGCGTCGATTCGAGCGCCGCCAAACGGTCCTCAATCTCGTGTTCCTTGGACCGGAATGAATATTCGAGAATGGTGCGCGAGGCCGCTATCCTTGCTCCGTCGGTTGCGGCCTTATCCGCCATGATGGAAGCGAGAACCGCAACAGCCGCCAGACTCACCCGTTGTAGGTTTGTGACGGTGCTTGAGAGAATCCGCCGCTGCGCCTCGTCACACGCCGTAGAGAATGCAGGAATCTCCAGCCACCGGTACAGCGTTCGTTCCGCCACACCACACGAGCGTGCCGCCGCCGCGATGCTCGAATTTGAGACTATCGCGCCGACTGCATCCGCCTGCTTTCTCGTCAATTTGTCGTTTAACCCAGCCATTCACTGCCATTTTCCGCCACAGGAGCCCGGTACGAAGAATCGAAAGTCAAATGTAGCCGCCCCGCTTCCGACCGCGATACCCGGACCGATTATAGTATATTGCCCCATATAGCTCCTCCGCCACGCGGTCCCTTGGGTCCGGCGTGATTCTCAGGAAGGCATTCCCTTGCTCTTCCTGGCCGCCCTCTCCATCGCTATGGCGATAAGCTCAGCGAGACGCTTCTTCTTCTCCTCGTCTGTCATCGTTATGTCAGGTGTTTCAAGCCTGTCTGTGAAGAGCTTATGGTGTCGCCCCAGTTGGACAAGCGCTGCCTGCGGGTCATGCAGTTCGACCTCTGTTTCGATCTCCTCCCAGCGCTGATCGGCCTTACCGCCAGACCGCTGCTTTACCTTGACCTTCTTCAGCAGGTGAATGTGCGCGCGGGCCGCTTCGCTGCTCAGGTCGATGGCTACTGAATCGCCGGTCTGCCTAAGAAACGGAAGCAGAGTGGCGTTGGCATGTTCGGACAGCCGGTCCAATACCTCCGACGAGGCTAGAGTCCGCTCCTTCAGCCGTCTTTCGATTTCGCGCCAAATATCTAGTTTTTTCTTGTTCTCGTAGCCGGACTGCCCCGGATCCCTGTAGCCCGCGATCTCAGCGGCTTTCGTTGCATTTCCGCGCGCCTCTCCGAGATACGCATCAATGAAAGCGCGCTGCTTGGCCGTGAGCTTCGCCTGCACAATCCTTGTTGCCGCGAATCGCTTACCCATTGTCTACTCTTCTTTTCCGTCCGCTCCCGCCACAGAACGGACTGCTGCAACCAAGTCCGCCAGTTCCGGGAGGTGTACGGCTTCGGCGAGCATCGCGCTGCGGTTATGCCGGCGAGGTTATCCCTTTTGCCATTCGAAGAACACCGCGTCCGGCGGCTCAAACGTCACGGTCCGGCCCCGACCAGTGCGGATAGGCGATACACCACCTCGTCAATGCCGTCGCCGCGATGCTCTGCCTTCAGCGTGCCACCGCGCCGCAGGTCCGCAATGGCGCTCCGCGCGTCGATCTCCGATAATCCGCGATCCTCAAGCGCTCGAATCAAGTCCGGCCGTCGAATCTCGCCTCGTTCCGCCAGTACCTCCGTCGCCTGCGCCTGGCGCTCTTCGGCGGTCGCGGGAACCGGCTGCTGCTCGATTAGCATCTCCAGGTATTCGCGTTCGCTCATGTGAGCCGCTGCCGCGAGCTGGTGGAGCTTATTGACGGTCCGAAGCGGCAGCCCCACCATAAACGACTGTTCGGCCATCTCAGGATCGCGCGATTCCTCCTCCACGGTGTTGAACAAGTGAGCGTCAACCTCCGGGAACCTAGGCGTTGTATTGCAATTGTCATTCGATACTCCGATCACTGTATTTATTAACACAGTATCTATATGTGATCGGAGGTTGAGCGCGCATTGCCGTACAGCGTCACGCGTTACCCGTTCTCCGGCCCTCCATCGCGAGACAAACGACTCGGCGGTGTCGAACGGCAGGCCGCCGTCGCGACATTCCTGGAACAGCCAGAGAGGGATTCCTGCGGCGCGCTTCTCAGCCGGCCAATACTCAGCGAGTCGCGCCGCTTTGGCCATGCGCTCCATTAGGCGGGCCTTGACGAGCGGTCCGAGGTCCCGCCCGTATCGTTCAGGCTTGCAGCACCAATCAAGAAGCCATGTTCCGCGCTTGCGCCCGTCTGGTACGATTCGGCACATTGCGCGATAGACATCCCCGATCAGGAAGTCCGTTAGCGTCTCTGTGTCGCGCTCCGCGTCAAGCACGTGTCCGAGCATAGCCAGCGCGTCCTCCATGTCGAGCGAGCCGCCAGGAATGCCAATTCCGACCGGATGGAGCTTAATTTCGGCCGCCCTTGTAATGAGCGTCTCCATGCGCGCGAACGTCTCGAATATGGTATCCGCAGGGCTCAAGTTAGATTGCAATTTAGGCGAACACGAATCCGCCGGCGGATTCGTTATTGATTCCATTGCTATTTTGTCTCGTTTGCGATTCGGGTTCGAATCGCCTCTTTGCGCGCACCCGGAGGAGCGTGAATCGGCCGGTAAACCTCGGTTGTGCCGTTGATCGCCTTCTGGCATTCCCATTCGATCCAGGTAGTGCCGGCGCGCGGTTCGTACCATTTATCCCGGCGCAGCGCGCTGTTCTCCATAAGGTTTATAAGCTGCCCGATTCCGCCGCCCCATTCGCTCCGGGTGTAGAATGCGAGCCGCCACGCTAACGATGCGTCCGCGCTGGATTCATCGCCGCCGAACTCGCTCAGGTCGCCGTCATATAGCGCTGCCGTCTTCGACCCATTAGCCGCCTTGAAAGCCATACCGAGAACGTCCATGTCAGAAAGGGCGCCGGTATGCGCGGACGGCGGGCGAGGCGCAGGCGGGGGAATTACAGGTTGTTCCTTTGCCGGGAAGATCGAGCGATAGACGGCCTCATATTCGACCTGTCGCGACTCGCAGGTGTAAGGGGATGTTCCGACGTGCCAGCCCGTGACGGTGAAATATCTTTGCCGGTCGTAGGACTCGTACGTTCCGGTTCTACAGCGGCCGGCAGGTTTTACTGCACGGCAGATGAGCTTAACGCCCGTTCCGCTGGGGGAGAATTCGGTATAGGTTCCGAGTCGCTCGATAATGGCGCGTGCGTCCGGCGTGAGACGTCTAGTCTGCGGATCGGCACAGTTGTCCAGGTCGACTCCTGCGAACGGGTCCCGCTCTGTAAACACGAATCCAATACCTGCATAGCCGCCATGTTGGAATACGCGCCAGGCCGTCCCATAGTCGGCCCAGGTGTCTTCCGGCCGGTTCGGGTAGCTCTTGCCGGGAGTATTGTGGGTGCGAGCGGCCCTGCCCGTTTTGGGGCAGAATGGGAGTTTCCGCGGTTTCGGTTGGCCCGGCGCCGGGAGAGACTTCCAGACGACCCACTGATCGACTTCCTTCAGCTCGTTGGGAATGTTCTCGGGGCAAATTCTGCGGATATTGGAGGTCATTGCACCCTCCGAAATCCGGAGCGCAGGCCGCTGAGCCATAACCGGCGAGCGTCCCCGCGGACACCCGCGCGGTCGAGCAATTCGGTATACCTCTTGAGGGCGACACTGGGGGTGACGCCGCGGCTGGCCAGAAAGGCGCCGGAGGCCGTCGCCATCGAATGCCAACGCGAAGAATCGATAAAAACGCCCCAAAGGATGATTCGGCAGGAGCGGGGAATTTTTGTTAGTTGACGGCATGGCGGCGTGGTGGTACTATGGAGACCACGTTGCCTGCGTTCCTTCACATTGAGGCTACCCTTCGCCGGGGTGGCCTCATTCACGTCTACCCAAGTTCCGTTCACTTGTTTTCTCCTAATCGCCGCCTTACGGCGATTTTGTTCGTTTCATAATCAATGCCGTCCCCAGCCGACAGTTTCGTCCCGATTGCGCCGACCGGTAAGATCGGCGGATACGTCAATGGTAACGCGGTGAACTGATTCTCTCGCTTCTGCCGTCCTTTCGCGCACGAATAGCGTTAGTGGACAGCCGTACAACTTGGCGAGCCGGGCCGCCAGCCTGAGAGGAGGAAGCGCGCCCCCGCGTCCCTCCAACTGGCGGAGATAACCGGAACTGATCCCGGCCCGTTTCGCAGCCTGTTCAATGGTCAGGCCACGAACCTTTCGCATGGTGGCAGGGCCACTCATGCGACGTCGTCCCTCCCAGACTTTCCGTCTCGCAGCAATCGAGGTAGAATGGCCGACGCGACCCAAGCTACAATGAGCGGATCGCTCGATAGACCGATAGGCATTGCAGTAGCCATCGTCTCGCCGTCGTACACCACGACGAATGTTCGCCTCGGCGAATCGGGGACATTGAGCGGGAGTGGTGGGAACATAAAAACGCCCTCCTCAAGTGCATAGGGCACTTGAGGAGGGCGACTTCTGAACCTGTCGAGAATTATTTTTGAGGATTTTTCACGTGGTCTTGTGTTTCGTAATCGCGGAGCAATGCGAACAACCTGGGGACCGCCTGATAAACGGAATCCACTGTACGGTTCACCACTCTTGCTAATTCGCGAGCATTCCCGTGATCAACCAATGCAGGATCGCTCAAGATCGCGCCCCAAAGTTCGCGAAGGTAAGGCGTCAAGGGCACACATCCAGAATCAACAGCGTCTGCCAGTTCTTCCAGGTGGCTATTGAATGGGCCAAATTGTGTGACTGAAGCGCGAGCAGTACCCATTTTGCGCTCAATCAAGCTGAACGGATCGGAATCAGGAGTATTACCTGTCAGTCTGTCGCCCAGCGTAATGCCGCCGTCCTCCGACTGCGGATCGTCAAGGGAAAGATGCTGCTTGCGTCGGCGTTCAGGTTTTCCACTGTCAGTCGTATTCCCGGTTTCTACCACCGGACCGTCACGGTGAATTGACCGCAGTTGTGTTCTCGCACCGTTAACTAACGAAGTTATCGGCATCCCGGGTTCCCGTTCACTCCAGGCGAGTGGCACCGCCTCCAGTAGCGCAGTCTCCCGGTCCACGCCCTGATAATCCAGGAGGGCTTTCTCCGACGGACCCTGCCGGAATCCACTGCTCACGAACGCGGTGAGGAGCAATAACCCGTGTTCTCGTACAGAATCGCATTCTGAACGCTCCATAGCAAAGCCATGCATGTAGGCGAATTCTTCTTCCATGACGTGCGGGAGAGCGGCAAAGCCAGCCTCCGCGACGCCCTTCGCATCTACTCCTTCCATGGATGCCTGTTCGCACAATTCGCCGACTCGCCGCGCGACGACGATGATCGCATGATAGACCTGAGCATCTATTTCCAGCATCTTCCGCGCCCTTCCAGCAGGCGGATTAGCCCACAGCTCGGCGGCCACGTCGCAACCGTACGACTCTATTCCAGCTTGCCGTACCCGTTTGGCGAAGCGCAGCATTTCGGTCATAAGGTCATCCAGCGTCTCAGACGGCGATCCGTCTTTGTGTTCCAGATCCTTGACCTTCTGCGTTAGTCCAGCGCGGATTTCGCGCCAGTACTTGGCCTCGAACCGTAACTGTTTGCACAGTGCTTCAATACCGTCCTTTGGCGGTGAACCGCTCATTATCTACCCCTCCCTCCGAGTCTGTCCGCCGGACTGAATTGCTGCTGAGCCGCACGAAGGTCTGAATCGGCCATCTGGACGTACCGATTCGTCATGGCGACCGACCTATGACCCATCGACCGCATGAGCGCCATTTGGTTCCCGCCCGCCCGGAGATAGCTCACGGCGTAGTAGTGCCGAGCTCTATGACAATGGCAGTTCTTGACGCCTGCGGCCTTCCCCAGGCGGCGGAACAGCAGAATCAGGCCTGAATACGTCAGGTGGTCACCACGCTCCGAGAAGAAGAGAGGATCGTCACCGTCGCGGCCGTCCTGCTGGACATACTTCCACAGGGCGCGGGTTGCTCGCTTACCGAGGTAGATCGTTCTGCTCTTCTTCCCCTTCCCTTCCCGAATCCGCAGGGACCGCTGATCGAAGTCCAGGTCCGAATACCGGAGGTTGCAGATCTCCGATGCTCGCGCGCCCGTGTCCATCGCCACGAGGATGATACTCGCGTCCCTTGCCGACTGGCGGGTCTTTTCCGCCGCCCGCAGGAGTGCCTCCACTTCATCATCGCTGAACGGCTGCACCTCGTCCCCAGGGTCGCGAATCGCGGGTATCCGTTCCATCGGAGAGGCGTCGATCCTGCCCTCCTTCAGGCAGAAGGAGAAGAATGAGCGCAGATAGGCGTGATAGGTCTTGAGGGAGAGAGGACGCAGGGGGTTCGTTTCGCGTGGGTTCCCCCAGCGCCCGCCGGGGTCCAGGTGGCCGCGTTGGAGGTAGAGGAAAAACCCCCGCAACTCGTCCACCCCACAAGAGTCTAGATTCTTGCGGTCGAGGAACCACTGCAGCTTGCCGGTAATGTCCCGGCGCGCCTTCAGTGTCTTTGGCGAACGGTTCGAGAGGTCGCCGTCCATGATCCAATTTCGGACGAGCGTCGAGAGCTGAGCGACCGTTAGGCCGTCAGGCGGTTCGATGAAATGAGATGCTCTGTTTTGCATTTTCCGTCCTTTCGGGGGCGCGAAAGGACGGCAGAATCGAGAGTGAGATGTTCAGTTTGAGCACGAAATTGAAAATTGGAAGCCGACGAGCGGATTCGAACCGCTGACCTGCTCATTACGAGTGAGCTGCTCTACCACTGAGCCACGTCGGCAAACAAAAATTAGCCGTAATACCGCTATTATTCGGACCAGCTTCTATGGTCTTGCGAGCGGCCAGCAGTGTGATTATACACCACTGTTCGGTCGGATTGTCAAGACGAAAATAGCTTAGAGGTGTTTCTTCAGAAACTCCCAGGCGGTTGCGTCATTGAACTCGTGGCCGCCATCGAAGACGACGAATCGGAAATGATCGCTTATGCCGAGCTTGTTGTAGTATTCCGCAGCGCGGGGCGCAAGCATCCGGCCGCCGTCCACGTGGCTCGGATTGTCTTTGGATCCCGCCTGAATCTCCAGATAGCGCGGGCAGATGAGCGCCACGATCTCCGGGTCCTGAAACAGCGTCATGCGGTCCATGAACTTGAAGTCGCTCGGCACGCCCAGCTCATCCCGCTCATACCGCCACTCCTGCACCCCGAAGTAGCAGCTCGAAACCGAGCACATGATTCGCGGCTCCAGGGCGGCGGTCACCAGCGTGTAGTAGCCCCCGTAGGAGAGTCCGACCATCGCGACGCGCTTCGGGTCCACCTCGGGCCGCTTCAGAAGCACGTCCAGGCTGCGCGCTATCTTGGCAATCTCGACCGCCGTCAGGCTCGTGCCCACCAGGCGCAGCCGCTCGTCGATTCGGTTGCGAACGTCCTGCGGATAGCCCTGCGCGCTGAAGAGATGGGTGGGCGCAAAGACCACGTAGCCTCGCTCAACGCCGCCTCGCACCATATTATGGTAGTTGGAGCCGCCATGAAACAATGCAACCTCGGGCGAGCCGCCTCCGCCGTGCATGGAAATGACCAGCGGCGCGCGGCCCTTCAAGCCCTTCGGCACAATGTAGAGGCCGACCGCGTGCACTCCGGGCAGGACGGGTATGGACGCGCGGTAGTAAGTTCCAACGGCGTCTTCGCCGATCCTATTGAAGACCGGCGCTTCCGTGCCGGGCTCGCCGGGCGGCGGATAGCCGATACTGGTCTCGAACGCCTGCCGCAGCTTCCGGGCCGAGCCCTCGAACGCTTTTGGCGAGGAGTAGTCCGGCGAGAAGAGCGCGTGCAGACGTCCGTAATCGCCGCGGAGCCGTGCAATGTATGTATCCAACTCGCGCGCTTGCTCCGCCCGAATGGGATTCGAGGTGGCGACGTCCTCCTCATAATAGGGCTTCTTGTCCTGCGCGTTCGCGGCTGCCTGCAATTGCAATATCGAGGCTATGACAAGCCATCTCCAGCCAATTTGCATCACTCTATTCCTTCTCGCGTGGTTTATATGAAAAAAACCTATCTGTTCTTGCGTGAGCATGATACACTATCCTTACCGAATCCCGACTGAAATCCAAACGCAGCTACCCACCGGAACGAACGAGCGCATGAACGGCAAAATCATCACCGAGATCGAGCTGATTGAGCGGTACGCCCGCGACCGAGCCGATGAGAATTGGCGATTCCGCTCGTTCGTCAAGCACCGCCTGAGCATGGGCGACGCAGCCCTCGACACGGTGGTTCGCGACACAGCCGACGACGTGATGGAGCAGATCGACTGCACTGAGTGCGGTCACTGCTGCCGCGTACTCCAGATCGTCGTAGATGACTTCGACATTTCCCGGCTGGCGAAGCGTCTGGGAAAGCCCGCCGCAGCCGTGAAAAAGAGGTACACGAAGCGCGCGGAGGATGGCGAGACCGTTTTCGCCTCCAGCCCCTGCCCATTCTTGGTGGGCAACGTCTGCTCGGTCTACGAGGATCGCCCTCAGGCCTGCCGTGACTATCCCTTCCTCCACGAATCCCATTTTCGCCAGCGAATGCTGATGTTCCTCGACAACACGTTTCTGTGCCCCATTGTCTTCAACACGTGCGAGCGCCTGAAGCGCCGCCTGTCCTTCCGCAAGCCAAAACGATAGCTTCTCGCAGCGCGGTTTGGGTTGACCGTGGGTTCTTCAAAGGGCTATACTAAACCATAGAGGCAAAAGGTGAATCGCGGATTCTTGCCGTTTCCCTTCGGTTTTGTATCCGGTATGCGGATTTGCCATGTCTGGCTGGCCGCCTGGAGGGATATTTGATAGCGCCGGAAGTGTATCGCGAGATGGGCCTCAACGATGAGGAGTACCGCAAGGTAGAGGCCATCCTCCAGCGCGAGCCGACCATGACCGAGCTTGGCATGTTCGCCGTCATGTGGTCGGAACACTGCGGCTACAAATACTCGCGGCCCGTCCTCGCGCTCTTCAAGACCTACAAGGAGGCGCAGGAGAAGGGCGAACTCGAGAACGCCGGCATAGTTCCCTTCGACGAAAAGCTCGGCATAGTCTTCAAGATGGAATCGCACAACCACCCCTCCGCGGTCGAGCCGTTCCAGGGGGCCGCGACGGGAGTGGGAGGCATCCTGCGCGATATCTTCACAATGGGCGCGCGCCCGATAGCGAATCTCAATAGCCTGCGTTTCGGCCCGATCGAGGGCAATTCGCCGGAAGCCGCCCGCAACCGCTACCTCTTCGAGCACGTCGTGGATGGAATCGCGCACTATGGCAACTGCGTCGGCGTGCCCACGGTAGCCGGCGAAGTGGTCTTCCACCCCTGCTACAGCGGCAATCCCCTCGTCAACGCCATGGCGGTTGGCCTCGTGGAGATGGACAGCATCGCGAGCGCGGCGGCGGAGGGGGTGGGCAATCCCGTCCTCTACGTCGGCTCCAGCACCGGCAAGGACGGCATCCACGGCGCGACCTTTGCCAGCGTAGAGCTCGGCCCCGATTCGGAGAGCAAGCGACCCAACGTCCAGATGGGCGACCCTTTCATGGAGAAGCTGCTCATCGAGGCGACGCTGGAGGCGCTTGCGACCGGCGACATCGTGGGTATTCAGGATATGGGCGCGGCAGGGCTGACCTGCGGCACCTGCGAGACCGCTTCCAAAGCGGGAACGGGGATGGAGATCGACGTCCTCAAAGTGCCGCGCCGCGAAGCCGACATGACGCCCTACGAAATCATGCTGTCCGAATCGCAGGAGCGGATGCTGGCGATCTGCCGCAAGGGGACCGAGGACCGAGTCGCAGGCGTCTTCAAGAAGTGGGGCCTGAACGCGGTCGTAATCGGCCACGTGACGGGCGACGGCTTGGTGCGGGTAAAGGAAGGCGACAAGGTTGCGGCGGAGATTCCCGCAAAGGCCCTGACCGACGACTGTCCCGTCTATCATCTCGACGCCGCCGAGCCGGACTATATCTCGAAGGTGCAGAGCTTTGACCCTTTCACTCTGCCGGAGCCGCCCGACTATAACGCCGTGCTGAATCGCCTGCTCGCCTCGCCCTCCATCGCGAGCAAGGAGTGGGTGACCACACAGTACGATTCGATGGTCCAGACGCAGACGGTGCTCGGCCCCGGCGCGAGCGACGCGGCGGTCCTCCGCATCCGGGGAACCGGCAAGGGAATCGCGGTGAAGGTGGATGGGAACGGGCGCTACTGCTACCTCGATCCCTTCGTGGGTGGCCAGATAGCGGTCGCGGAGGCGGCGCGCAATGTCGCCTGTTCCGGTGGACGCCCGGCCGCGGTCACCGACAACCTCAACTTTGCCAACCCCGAAAAGCCGACCGGATTCTGGCAGTTCCGCCGCGCGGTGGAAGGGATAGCCGCTGCGACCGAAGCATTCGGAACGCCTGTAATTTCGGGCAACGTCTCATTCTACAACGAGACGCCTGAAGGCCCCATCTACCCGACGCCCACTATCGGCATGCTGGGGATTCTGGAAGACATCAACCGGCAGTGCGGGTCCGCGTTCCGCGGCGAGGAGGGCGACGTTATAGTCCTTTTGCGCGCGGACAACGACCCAGTCGGTGGTCTCGGCGGCAGCGAGTATCTCTCCCTCATCCACGGCATCGAGGCAGGAAAGCCGCCGTCCATCGATCTCATCGCGGAGAAGCGGCTTCATGAGTGCGTCTATGCCGCAATTCAGGACGGCCTCTTCGCTTCGTGCCACGACTGCTCGGACGGCGGGCTTGCAGTCTGCCTCGTGGAGAGCGCCATCCCCTCCGGCGCGGGCATTGCGGTTCTGCTCAACTCGCGCGATTTCGGCGGCATCCCACCCAGCGCTATTCTATTTGGCGAGGCGCAGTCGCGGATTGTCGTCTCCCTCCGCACGGAAAAGCAGCTTCCCAAGCTCGAAAAGATTGCGCAAAGTCACGGCGTTCGGGCGCAGTGGATAGGCAGCGTGGGCGGCGACCGCCTGCGAATCACGCTGGACGGGAAAGACCTGGTAAATGAACCTATTTCCACTCTGGAGCGTAGCTACTCCGGGAGTATCCGGCATATTATGGAGGGTAGCCGCACATGACACGCGCAATAGTTGAGAAGAATCGCGAATCTGCCAACCCCATTCCATGGGAGGAGCGGCGACCCCAGGTAACGGAAGAGCTTCTGGCAGGCATTGTCGCGCGAGTCGTGGAAACCTTCAATCCTGATAAGATCGTCCTGTTCGGCTCGTACGCGTATGGTACGCCCCACGTCTATAGCGATGTGGATCTGCTCGTAGTTATGGACTCCACGCAACGCGTATTCGACAGAATGCGGCAGGTTCGCAAGGCGGCTAAGGTTCCGTCCTTGCCGATGGATATTCTGGTATTCACGCCGGCTGAAATGAAAGCGCGACTTGATATGGGCGACCACTTCTACAGAGAGGTTCTGTCGAAGGGAAGGGTTCTGTACGAGCGTGCCGGTCGTTGATGAGTGGATCGAAAAAGCCGAAGCGGACTACCGAAGCGCGGTCGCTTTGAATCGGAAGCGGAAAGAGCCTGTACACGATGTAGTCTGCTATCACTGTCAACAGTGCTCAGAGAAATATCTCAAAGCTTATATCGCTGACAAGGGATCGAATCCTCCGAGGATTCACGATCTCGAGGATCTGCTCTCCGAATATGCAAGTTATGATGCGACACTGCTACGCTATCGAAACCAGGCGATCATTCTCGATCCCTATGGCATTCTTATTCGCTATCCGGGCATGACTGCAACCATTCTGGACGCAGCGCAGGCGGTTAAGGCGCTTCGGATTCTTCGGCGGGCGCTTCGCAAGAGGCTGGGGCTGCTGTAGCCCTTCACCCTGGTTAATGAACCTATTTCCGCTCTGGAGCGTAGCTACTCAGGGAGCATTCGGCACATAATGGAGGGCAATCGCGCATGAGCCGGACCATCAGTGTCGAGCAATTCGACAATAGTCTCGATGCCCTTCTCACCCACATTGCAGGTTCCACGGAAGCCTTCACTCTTACCGTAGGTGGAGTACCGACT
>JBBROJ010000137.1:0-13567 GCA_038229495.1 Chthonomonadales bacterium | reverse complement strand
GCCGCGCTCCAAGTCTACATCCTTCACCCGCAACTCCAATAGTTCCGTGAGCCTCAATCCGGCGCCATATAGCATCTGCGCCATCATCCTGGGCGTACCGGTCATCGCGTCGAGCAGTCGCTTCGCTTCGGCCTGGCTCAATACTGTTGGAAGCCGCTTCGACCGCTTAGCTCGCTCCACGCCGTGGATTTCCGGCAGCGATGTCTTCAGTACATCCTTGTAAAGAAACAGCAGCGCGCTGAATGCCACGTTCTGAGTGGATGCCGCCACGTTTCCTTGTGTCGCAAGGTGGGAAAGGAACGCGCGTATCTCAGGAACACCCATGTTGACCGGACTTCGATTGCCATGGTACGCGACATACCTGCGAATGACCCCAAGGTAGGTCTGTTCAGTCCGGTAGCTAAGGTGGCGCAGCCGGAGAACTTCCCGGCATGCGGAGTAAAGATCCGCAGGAGTTGTGATTGACATCATTTGTTCGTTATCGTATAATTGGGCATCGCAATGCGGGTACCGGAATACTGCTTTTCGTACTGTATTAACCGTATTATACCGCAATGTGCGGTATAATCAATAGTTGGGCCGCATTCCAGCGTTGTGGTTTTGGAAGTGTGGCCTTCCCTCAAGGAGGAACGACCGTGAAACGCTTCCGCATCAGTATGTTAGCTCTGCTCACGCTTCTCGTCGCTAGTGGCGTCACCCTCATCATTAAGGCTGCCCTCGCGGACGGCTTGGAGGTGATAAAAGAGCAAGGTCATCTTGCTCCCGTGAAAATCGAGGTGACTTACAACTCTGGCGCGAAGAAAACAGGGTTATTGCTTCACAGCGAGAACAGTTCAGCGAACAAATCACAAGTAGCAGTCTCGCGAAACAAGAAAGGCGGGGGCGAAATTCTCGTCTATCACGACACCCTCACCGCCATCAAAGAAATCACAGGCGAAACCGGACTGTACGTCTTCAAGAATGGGACAGAAGAACGTATTGATCTCTCGCCCAACTTTTGGGTTGTAACAGAGAACGATGCCAGAGAAAAACTAGACTGGACAAAAGTCAAGTCTGTCAAGTATATCGCGCCTGCCCGGAAGGATGACGAGGGCAACGCCATGTTCGATCACTGGAAGTATTCGCCTTACACTGGAAAGAAAATCGACAAGGAAGAGTAGCCCTCTTTGGATTGCTTCTGCGCCGCCGTCGGAATTCGCCTGCGCCGGTACGTGGTTCCGGTGTATAATGGAGTGGGGCGCAAGAGTTCGCGCCCCACTTTGTTCATGGAGAAAGATTTGTTCATGGAGAAAGAAATGACTGAGAAACTAGAGGATGCACAAGAGGTGCAAGAAGTCAAAGTGCAGCGTCCCAAACGTGCGAAATTGTCCGCCGAGGAGTCACTTAAGCGCATGGAAGCGTTCCCCGAACGCAAGGAGAAGATCGTTGCCGCTGTCCGAAAAAGCAAGGATCGAAGTCTACCTTCCTGATTTGCCTTCTGTAGCCTATCAAGAACTGCTAGACGCACTGGAGGGAGAATTTACCTATACGTTCGGTGGCTGTACTCTCCTGCGTGGTTTGAACGGCAGTTACCAATCGCAGTTGGGGTTCCCAATCGAAGATCGGGTGAATCTGCTGTATACGGATGCTCCGTTTACGTTCGACGAAGGCTTTGACAGGCTTTCTCGCTACGCAGATGCTCTACGCCAGACTGCTTTCGATACGCTGGACGAAGAAGCCATTCTTGTCGTCGCCTTTAAAGTGTACCATTCCGGCTAGACAGAGCGGTACAGGCAATCATTGTGCCGAATAGACCGTCCGCCAGGCCCTCGCGTACCAATAAGGTTGGGTGGGACGTGGAGGGCTTTTGCCTGCGGCGTCCCAACAAATCACTGCACCGGACAGACCGTCCGTCCTGCTCTGTGCTTCGGAAAGGTAGTGCAGGCGGCCTGCCTGCTGGTGAGTTCAGTCGTTAGGCGACAACGCGCACATCAAAAGGACACCCCATGTGGAAATGCCCAAAATGCAAAGAGCAGTGTGAGGACAACTTCGACAGTTGTTGGAGTTGCGGCACTGGACGCGATGGCGCACCTCCTGTAGAGCCATTCCCAGAGCCGGGGAGCATACCTTCCGTGACTTCGCCGGCCACTTCGAGTGCGAGACCGTCCAAGAGCGGCATTGATGAACATCCGGCAGAATCTCGCGTTTGCGTTTGGATACAACATGCTCGGGATTCCGCTGGCTGCCGGCCTCTTCTATCCAATCACCGGCTGGCTCCTCAGCCCTGTGCTCGCCTCCACCGCCATGGCTATGAGCAGCGTATCATTAATCACAAACGCGCTTCGCCTCCGAAACTTCTCCCCTCGCTGAATCCGTGACGACTCCGCAGGATGAATCAGACTCCGTGAGACCGAAGAAGACTAATCCAAGGCGCTCGCGCCGTGAGCGATCAACCACGCTATGCCGCACCGACCAGGGTGCTGATATATGGGTTGCACGTCAGTCCTCAAGTGCTCCCAGCCCTGATCCCCAGACGAATGAACCCGAAACCAATCACGGCTCCGCCGATCACCCACCAGATTTCACGGGCAGGGAGCGTCGCAGGAATCAATTGAAGTCATTCCCTTCGCGTCCACCACTCACACACAATCTTTAGACAGGTATTACCGGATATACGTGATTCCCCAGGGGTTGTGTTCTCGCTTTTGACGTCATTCTGGAAGATTGCGGCGCTCTTCGTTCCTTCGTTCGTTCGTGGTCAATCTACGCATCCCGCAGGTCTTTTTGGACCAGCGCTTTGATCGCAGGGCCTTCCAGCACCGCGCCGTCCGGCCCGAAGCGGCTGCCGTGGCAGGGACAATCCCAAGTCCGCTCGTGACCGTTCCAATGCACGAGACAGCCCAGGTGCGTACAGACCGGGGAGAGCGCGACCAGCCCCCCACTCTCGTCGCGATAGACCGCCAACTTCTCCTTTCCGACGTGGGCGAGCATGCCTTCACCAGGCGGGACTTTGGCCGCGGCCTCCACTTCGGCGCGGCTGAAATAGTCTCGGACAAACTCCTTCGCGGAGTTGACGTTTTCGGACAGAAAATCCGCGGCAGACTTCGCGGGCGTAAAGCGGGTGGCGTCGTACAGTCTGCTCCACGGATTCTGCCGCCCGAGAATTGCGTCAGAAACGATCATGGCCGCCATCGGGCCGTAGACAAGCCCGTTCGTCCCGAACCCGGTCGCCAGATAGATATTGTCGCTCCCCGCGGAGAGTCCGATGTAGGGAAGTTTGTCGGCCGGACGATAGTGCTGGGCGGACCAGCGGTAATCAACGCTCGCCACTTCAAAATGGACGCGTGCGTACTGCTCAACGGCCGCAAAATAGTCCTTACCCTCTTCGGGCTGGCCGGTCTTGTGCTTCTCGCCGATTACGATCAGGTACCTGTCACCGTTGGCGTCGTACGAGCGAATGGAGTGACCCGGCTCCTCCATGCTCCAGAAGATGCCCTCGGGGTAGTCAGTGCCGCAGAGGCGGGCGGCAATTCCGTATTCGCGGTAGGGACCAAGCACGGTATGGATCAGATTGAATCCCTTTGGGACGTGGGTGGCCATTAAGATTTGATGGGCACGGACTTCCCCCGCGGCCGTCCTTACGACGTGCTTCCCGCCGTCGATCTCCGCGACGGGCGAATCCTCGAAGATTCGGCAGTTGTCCGACTGGATAGCCCGGGCAAGTCCCCGGACGTAGGCGAGTGGATGGAACTGTGCCTGATTCTCGATCTTTAGTGCCCGCACAAAGGCGATGGGCAGCGGAACTTCCTTCACCTCCGACGCAAGCAGTCCGGCCTCCTGCAGCGCTTCCAGCTCGCCAGCCAGCTGCTCTGACTGCTCGTCGTCAGTCGCGAGCAGGTACTGAGGGCGGCGCGCGAACCCGCATACAATGCCGAACTCCGAGATGGTCTGTTCGATGAGATTAAGAGCGGCTGTGCGTGACCGCACGACGGACGCGGCGGTCTCCGCATTCCACGCATCCCGAATCGAAGCGAGCCGTTCGTCCACGGACGCGTAGAGGTTCCCAGTCGAAAATCCGGTCGTTCCCTCGCCGACCCGCATCGCCTCCATAACCACCACCGACTTGCCGGCCCGGGACAAGAGTAGGGCGGCCACCATACCCGTGATTCCGCCTCCGACAATCGCAACGTCCGCCTCCAGGTCCTGAGTTATCGGCGGAAACCGCACCATATCCGCGGTGCCTTGCCAGAATGATTGCTCGCTCATATAGGTCCTCGTTCGTCAGGGGAATATACTCGATACGGTCCGGTCGCCCCACGAGTTCCAATCAGTAATTTACACCCCGGAGCATGAATCTGTGGACCGAATGTCAGCCCGACGGATATGCCTTGGAACCTCGGTGCGCGCCGTTGAAGCAAAAAACCTCGTAATGCGCATCACGAGGTTTAAAGTATTGCTTACGGCGGAGAGGGGGGGATTCGAACTCCCGAGGCTTTTGGCCTACCCGCTTTCGAGACGAACGGACCTCGTCCGTCTGTTTCTTTTTTGTAAGGTATTGAGAGTTTCTGGAACCTACTGACTACGGTCCCGTCCACCTAGTCTGCCCTAGTATGGCGCAGTATGGCGCAATCCAGGCTGTTCGTAACCAATCTGTGACCAAGATCTTAGTCTTCATGACATGTACTCGATCGTGGAGAGAGCTGATGTGGAATCCGCCCGCTGTCAAATTGAGATCACCGGCTGTGTACCCATGCACGCTGGAGTGAACCCGGATTCTGAGACAAATAGCTAAGAATGGCGAAAACCGCTTCTAATATCCGTTTCACAGCTACGCTCTCCCGGCCGGCGGCGGGGCGGTGGTCGGGTTCTACCTGGCGTCGCTGGCCAGCCAAGGCGCGCGCGTGGATGCGGCGCTTGTCGGAACTTTGGGGGCGGTCGTCAGTGGAGGCGAGCTTCTGGCAGCGGTTCCCCTTGGCGTATTGGTAGATCGGTTTCCAGCGCGTATCATCCTAGTATCGGGAGCATTGCTTGGCGCGGGGGCGACCCAGCGCTTCTGGCTCACCTTTCCGACGTCTCCCGATCCGACAGGGTGATCCGAGGCCGGGTGATGAGCTTCTTTGAGCTATCGCTGCTGGCCGGTATGACTCTGGGCGCGCTGGTGGGCGGCGTGCTTTGGGAATCGGTAGGTACGTATGCTTTCAGTCTCCTGGCGGGCGTTTACGCGCTCGTCGGATTCCTGTTCTGGTGGGGCATCGACGCACGGCAGACCCCAAGCGCCCCGACGAATCTTCCCGCAGGGTTGAGACGGGCGCTGACTGACCCATTGTTGCGACGGCTGACACCGGCATGGTTGGCGGTGACGGCCATAATCGGCATGTGGCTCACGCAGGTCGCCTTCCAGTTGAGCGGCCCGAAAGCGGCGGGGCAATACCTGGTGGGACGGTTCGCACCCGGTCACGTGAGGATTGTGATGCTGGGCTACACGCTGGTGTTTGCCGCTGGCGTAACGGGGTGGGGTTTCGTTCTTTCAAGGATTCCGCGTCTCCGCATCATGAAAGTCACGTTGGCGGCGATGATCTTCGCGAGCTTGTGGCTCTTCTCGCTAAACCGGTCGGCGAGAATACCTGTCTGGGTACGCGGAGCCCTGCTCGCGCTGTCTGCGCTGTCGGTGTTGGTGGAAAGTGGTTTTACCCCTGCGGCATTGGCATATCTGGCGGACGTAGCTGCTAAGGACGAGGGTCGCGGGGCGACAATGGGAATACATTCGTTTCTCTTGGGGCATAGAAGCATGCTCGGTGCGTACCTGGGTGGCTGCTCAGCTCCGGGTGGGCCTAAAAAAGCTAGAGTTGCCCGGTATAAATCTGCCGGAAGCCCAGGAGATGGCGCGGGTGGCGGAGCAAGCCATCCGCGACGGTAAACTCGGGTATGCCCAGTTCGTCGGGGAACCGAATGACTGTTGACAGCAGCCCAGCAATCGTTGTTCCCGTCAGCGCCGCTCTCAGCAAGCCGTTGAATGCTGTTCTCATGGCGAACGCGCTACTTCGAGTTGCGGGCTCGGCAGGTGGAGCACTGAGAGGAGTTGCGAATCATGCCGAACGACAAGCAGAGACGCCCAACTGTCCGACGGCTGCACGACCTGCTGGAATATTTTGCTGGGAATTAAGACGGAGTTCTGGATTACGATAAGGACCCTTGCAGGAACCTGAAAAAAAGGCCCCTCAGGATGGAGATTGGGGAATCTAAGCTTCTGGCGGTGAGCCATAAGCTCTTTCGGTGGTTCGACTTAAGCATTTTTGCCACCAATAATTGTATTTACGCGGCACTGGTCCCACTGTGCCAAAATAGAGTGAGACAGGGTGCACGGGCAAAAATATCGAACGAACGAACATCAGGTGTGACTTGGGTTCCATAGATAAAATATGTGATTTCGCTTTGATTTGTCAGATACGTTCGAGCCGAATTCTCAAACATGAATTTCGTCACGAATGCTACAATGTTTACGGAGAAAGTGTAAAGATCGTAGAGGCGAATTATTCGGGCGCGCTGCTTTGCGCAAGAGCAGAGAGCGTGCCGCGAACTATTCGCCCTTACAACTATTTGCCAACTCACATGCCAAAAGTTCAAACAAAATATGTGTGCCAGTCGTGCGGATTCGAGACGCCGCGATGGGTGGGAAAGTGCCCGGAGTGCGCCGCGTGGAACTCCTTCGTCGAGGAGGTTCGCGCGCCGGATAAGCCCGCCGCCCTCGGACGCCCGCCCGTTATGCTCCCCGGCGCGTCCGCGCGACCGACCTCGATCACCGAGGTAGCCGCGCAGTGCGAGGCGCGGATGCCGAGCGGCATCGGCGAATTGGACCGGGTGCTCGGCGGCGGAATCGTGCCGGGCGCGCTCGTGCTGGTGGGCGGAGACCCCGGAATCGGCAAATCCACCCTCATGACGCAGGTGGCGCACGCCATTGCGAGTCGAGAGTCGAGAGTCAAGAGTCGAGCGTTGCAGGCCACCGTCCTCTCGACTCTCGACCCTCGACCCTCTACTGTCCTCTACGTCAGCGGCGAGGAGAGCATCGAGCAGATAAAGCTGCGGAGCGAGCGGCTGGTTGCGGGAGCGGAGCGGTTTCTGGTCGCGAACGAGACCGACATCGGCGCGATTATGCACCACATAGAATCGCTCAAGCCTTCGCTGGTGATTGTCGATTCGATTCAGACTACCTACGATTCGTCCCTCGAATCCGCGCCCGGCACGGTCAGCCAGGTGCGAAACTGCGCGGCGGCGCTGGCGCGGCTTGCCAAGAGCGGCGGACCGCCCATCTTTCTCGTCGGGCACGTGACCAAGGAAGGGTCGCTGGCGGGACCGCGCGTACTGGAGCACATGGTCGATACCGTTCTCTACTTCGAGGGGGACCGGCATCAATCGTATCGCATCCTCCGGGCCGTGAAGAACCGCTTCGGCTCGACCGACGAGATCGGCATCTTCGAGATGCGGGAGTCGGGGTTGGATGAGGTCGAAAATCCGTCTGCAGTCTTTCTGGCCGAGCGCACCTCGGATACCAACGGCTCGGCGGTTACCGCAACGCTGGAAGGGTCACGCCCGCTGCTCGTGGAGATTCAGGCGCTCGTTTCGCGCTCATTCCTGGCAAACCCGCGGCGCACGGCGACCGGCGTGGAGTTGAACCGCCTCAATATGCTGCTCGCGGTGCTGGAGAAGCGAATCGGGCTCAAACTGGCCGAGCAGGACGTCTATGTAAACGTCGCGGGCGGCGTAAGGATCGTAGAGCCGGCTTCGGACCTCGCGGTTACCCTGGCGATTGCGTCCAACTTCCGCGAGCAGGCCGTCGAGCCGCAGACCATACTCCTGGGCGAGGTGGGACTCGGCGGCGAAGTGCGGGCCGTGTCGCAGGTGGAGAAGCGATTGAGAGAAGCGGCCAGACTGGGCTTCACGCGCGCGATTCTCTCGCGCCACAACGCGGGCCGGCTGCCGAAAGAGTTGGGCATCGAGATCGTGCCGGTCCACAACGTGCTGGAGGCGATGAACGCCGCGCTTCTGCCGGTCAGGGATTCTTAGCCATTATGAACGGTATGAACATTACTGGGGCTTTGCGTTATGAAGTTCATACTGTTCGTAATGGCTAATCCGGGCTTTTTGACGGAGCAACACTATGGAGATTCGCCGCCGAAGAAACCCGAAGCCGATTTCCGACCCTTTGCAATGCTTTCTCTGCCTCCAGGAGTACGATCTTTATCCGGAGGACGGCCTGGCATGGAGCGAGGGCAAGCGCGTCGGGGAGGTCTGCCCGGACTGCCTGCGGCAGAGCGAGGACGCCATCGAAATGCGGCTGTTGGAGCAAGCCGAGCAGGCCGAGCAGATGCTCGATTCGGGCGTCGTGGAGGTTCTTTACAAGGAGGGCGACGCCATTAGCCCGCGCGATATGCGCGAAGGCTTGCAGGACATGATCTCCACTCGCCGCAAATATGTCGCCGCGAGGGTCACCATCGTATATCCCGATGAAGGATAGCTATGCAGCTCGATAAAGCGATTCTGGCCAAGACCGTCCGGCTTGCGCTTCGCGAGGACGTGGGCGCGGGCGACGTGACGACTCTCGCTACGGTTCCCATAACCGATCGCGGCAAGGCGCGGATGGTCGCCAAAGCCTACGGTGTTATCGCCGGCCTGCCGCTGGTCGAGGAGGTGTACCGCCAGATCGATGACTCTGTGCTGGTCAAGCGCCGCGTGAACGAGGGAACGCGAGTCGGTCCGGGCGAAGCGCTGTGCGAGATTGCGGGTTCCGCGCAGGCCATTCTGACCGGGGAGCGTGTCGCGCTCAACTTTCTCCAGCGGCTCAGCGGCGTGGCAACACGGACCGCGCGTTTTGTCGAGCTGGTCGCGGGAACGAATGCGCGTATTGTGGACACCCGCAAGACCACTCCGGGACTGCGAGTGCTGGAGAAGTATGCAGTCGGCGTGGGCGGCGGACGCAACCACCGCATGGGACTTTACGACGCGGTAATGATCAAGGACAATCACATCATTGCCGCGGGTGGAATTACGCCGGCAGTGGAACGGGCTCGTTTGTCCATCCCCCACACTATGACCATAACGGTAGAATGTGAATCGCTTGAGCAGGTGGACGAAGCGCTCGCGGCCGGGGCGGACATTCTGCTGCTTGATAATATGGATAGCGCCACTCGGACGGCGGCGGTCGAGCGGGCGCGGGGCCGCGCGCTGACCGAGGCAAGCGGCGGAATCACCGAAGATACAGCCGCCGGAATCGCCGCGACGGGCGTGGATATTCTCTCTATCGGCGCGCTCACGCACTCCGCCGTCGCGCTCGACATCAGCCTCGATATGTTGAGGGTTGAGGGTTGAGAGTTGAGGGCACAGCGTATCCAAGGCGCCGAGAGGTCGAGCCGGGCCGATTCCTGCTTGAATACGAATCCGTCCCATCGACGCAGGACATTGCGCGGGAGGCTGTAAGGGAACGCGACGATTCCGTGATCGACGCGATCGGCGTCCGAACGGGCTGCCAGTCGGAAGGGCGGGGACGCCGTGGCGCGCGGTGGGTCGCGCCGCCGCATGCCTGCCTCCTCATTACCTATATTGTCAGGCGCGAACGGCTCGAATCGCCGGGCCGCCTTGCGTTCGCGGCTGGCGTCGCGGTCGCCGAGTCGATTCAGGCAGTTTGCGGCGTTATCCCCTCCCTCAAGTGGCCCAACGACGTCTATTTGGCCGGGAAAAAGGTCGCCGGAATCCTCATCGAGACCGAATCAAACGCGGCGCTCATCGGCATCGGACTGAACGTGAATGTCGCCGCATTCCCGCCCGAGTTGGAGGATACCGCGACCTCTCTACTGCGCGAAACCGGTTCGGAATGGCCTATTGACGAGATGGAGGCCGAGGTTCGCCGGCAGCTATTCGCGTCCATCGAGTTGGAGTGGTCGGAGGTCTTGCGCCGCTGGCGGAGCCGAGACTGCACAAAAGGGAGACACTACACCGCTGTTGCGGAGGGGATTGAGACCACCGGCGCCGCCGTGGCCGTCGACGATACCGGCGCTCTCGAGCTAAGGTTAGATGATGGAAGGACTGTCGCGGTTATGTCGGCCACATCCGTTGACAAATAAGGCAATCGGGAATTCCTTGCCCGCCGTTTACGCTTACGCAATAGAACAAGAGGCGCGCGACAACGAATAACGACGAACGACGCGCCATATTGGAGGACAGAATTGAACAGATGGATGCTCGGCGCGGCACTCGGGCTGGTACTCGCGACTGCCCCACCGGCATTGGCGCAGACGCCGACGGCCAAGCCCGCGGCCCCGGAGACACAGGACGCGGATGACGTTATCAACCCGGATCGGCCCGGAATCGCGGACGGCAGCACGGTGGTCGGACGAAAGCGGTTCCAAATCGAGACCGGCGTGCAGCACGAATACCGCAGCGATAGCGGTTCTTCGGAACACACGTGGTTCACTCCGACGCTTCTCCGATTCGGGCTCAACGATAGCTGGGAGCTTCGCGTCGAGACCATCGGATACATCTACGATCGGAATTTCATGCCGGGATCTGGCATCGCGAGAACGGACGGATACGCGCCCATCTCGCTGGGGTTCAAGCACCACTGGCAGGATTCGAAAGGACCGGAGCAGCCGTCGCTGGGAGCCATTCTGCGGGTATTTGCGCCGATTGGTTCCGGCAGCTTCCGCGCGAGCCACGCCAGCTATGATCTACGGCTCGCCGTGGATTGGGATTTCGCGCCGAGCTGGTCGCTGAATCCGAACCTCGGCTTTGGGACCTACCAGGACGGCAGCGGCCAGGTCTTTACGACCGGCCTGTTCGCCATGACGCTCACGCGTATCGTCAACAAGCGGGTTCAGGTGTTCGGCGACATCGCGCTACAGAGTCCCGAGCAGGCCACCGACGCGCGGACGTCCACCATCGCGGATGCCGGGATCACCTACCTGCTGGACAAAAACAGCCAGATCGACGCCAGCGCGGGGACAGGCATTTCCGGCCATTCTCCGCCCCACCCCTTCTGGTCCATTGGCTACAGCCGCCGTTTCTAAAGGTGAGAGAGCCATTATGAACATTATGAACATGATAGGTCCCAATGCTGTTCATCATGTACATAATGGCTAGTTATCGAAGAGTTGTTTTAACGCGTCCACGGCATGGGCGAGCGCCTTTCCACGGTGACTGATTCTATGCTTTTCCTCCGCCCGCAGCTCCGCCATATGGCGGTCCAGCTCCGGCAGGTACACAATTGGGTCGTAGCCGAATCCGAATTCGCCCCGCATCTCGCGCGCGATGCGCCCCTCGCAAACCCCGCTGCATTCGTATATTCGACCGTCCGGCGTGCAGACTGCTACAGCGCAGTGAAACCGGCACGTACGCTCCACCTCCGGGACACTTTCCATTAGACTCAAAATACGAGTCATCTTTTCGGGGAAAGGCGTTTCCTCGCCCATAAACCGTTTGGATCGCAGGCCAGGCTGCCCGCCGAGCGCGTCTATCGCCAGCCCGCCGTCGTCGGCGATACAGACTCTTTGAGCAGCCGCCACGGCCGCGCGCGCTTTGATGGCCGCATTCTCGGCGAAGGTCGAACCTGTCTCCTCCACGTCGGCATCCGCGTTAGGAAAGTCGGCAAGCGTGAGAATTTGAATATCCGATTCGGCAAGCGCGGCTCCGAGAATGGCGATCATCTCGGCGCCCTTTTTTGCGTTTCCGGTTACAATAACAAGCGTGCGTGGATAGGTCATGGAAGAGTTGTTAATGTGTCAATGTGTCAATATGTCAATGTGTCAATGTGTCAATGTGTCAATACGGGAGCCGTTCATTTACTCGTTGACTGGTTTACTCGTTGACTGGCCTCCTTCTTCTCCGAATAAGAACGCTCCTTCCCTGTTGAACAGGAAGGAGCGTGATTGACGATAGGGGGATACAGAAAGGCGCGGCTACCGGCGGCGCGCGATTAGCTCAGCGCGACAAGCATCTACCGCGCAGCGAGCCCTGATAATCCTAAAAATAACCGTTTCGGAGTTGATAATTGCATTCACGTCCCTGGACAGAAAGAGCGACTCAAAAGCATCACGGGGAGCGGGTTGCCCGGGCCGGGCCGGCGCAATATCCTCCGGTTCAATCCCAAGGTGGTTTAGTAGCGCCGGGCGTATCGGCTCATAGTTGCGAAGAAACCACGCCTGCAATGATTCGTACTGCTCATCGCGTCCATCATGATCTCCCTCTTTTGCGGACCGGCAGAGCAGATCGACAAGCTTATCGAAATTCCGCTCGAAATCAGGCATTAGCGTCGCCGGATCGGTCGGAGGCTCCGCTATCTCGCGGGTCTTCCATGAGAGATGTAGGCCGGGAAGACGGGTCGAGAGACCCATAACTGACACGTTTGTAGCGATAGTAGCTTGCGCCTCCTTTTCTATGGATTCGATGCCGCCCTACTATGCGGGCAAGGCGGTTTGCGGCAAGCTGCGACCTCAATTGCAACCTTACCAACAAAGGAACAGGCAGACCAAAACGAATCATTGGGAACTCTGGAATATAGGCAAACGCTGCGTAGCGGCAGCGAAAAAGGAGATCGTAAGAGATCAGTGGCTGGACTGCCGGACAAAATTGAGATGGAGATCCCGGACGAGGCTGCGAAGCTCGCGACGGGTTTCGTCGTCCAACTCGCTTTCGACTCTGTCCGTCAGGAAGGCCACGCTGTCAATCGCGACCTTGGCCTGCGAGAGATCAGCCTCGATTTTTCCGGTCGAAGGGTCGGAAATAAGGCCGAGCGATATCCATGCTCCCTGGTTAAGGATGTCAATGCACATCAGGAGGCGGTCGCGGACATTGAGACGCGGAATCGCGTCGTGGCCCGCTTCAGAGAGGGGTTCGTCCGCATAGTCTGCATCCTGCGGCATGTCCTCTAATTCCTGAGTTGTGCCTTGCGTTGGTTCCAGGCCGCTCGTCTTGGAGGTCGGGGAATCCGTGGGGTCTTGCGTAACGCTGCGCTTGTCAACGAAGGTGAACCCGGACTGTTCTTCGTGCGCCATAATTGCGCTCTCCTTCGTCTCACGCCTTCCGCAGCCGCCCTAGCCGCTGTGGGCGGGCGAGCACCGAATTGCTAAACGATGGCTGAGTATAACACATCGTTTGGCGGTTTACAAGCGCGCGGAACAAGAATTTTAGGTGGATATTTGTTCAATTTCATTGCATGTCCGCGCGCACATAAATGAGCCTGGACGCGCGAGCGTCCAGGCAAAGTTAGTATCTAACCGGTGAGATTGCGCGCGAATCGTGCAGAACTTGCTGGCGTTCGAGTACGTTCATCGCTGTTGACACTTTGGTTCTGGCTTTGCCAAGTTAGGCATATCGCGAATTATCCATGAATCCCTCGTAGGGAGCAACCTCCGCCCCATATCGTAGCGCAGGTCTCTACGTGAATAATGCGGGCTAGGAAAAATACTGTTCGGTTAATGTAATTTTCGGGTAAACTATCCCCAAAATCGTTCTGAGAGGAGAGTTTGCCCAATGCCTAGGGAAGAGGCCGCCCTGCCCGGCGGCGTACGCATATCCGACCTCATGAGTATGACACTGCTGG
>JBBROJ010000136.1:0-13606 GCA_038229495.1 Chthonomonadales bacterium | reverse complement strand
TGTCATAACTGTAGTTGGTCGTGCCGCTGCCGCCTGAAGTGGATGCGAGTTGGCCCGCCGCGTCGTGCGTGTAGTTGGTAACTGCCGCTCCCTTTGTCTCCGTGAGCCGGTTGCCGTCTGCGTCATATGTCCAGGTGGTCAGGCCGCTCGTCGGGTTGTTCTCGCTCTTGAGGCGGTACAGGTTATCGTAGGTATAGGTGAACATGCCCGCCAATGTCTGCTTGGTGAGCGGATTGCCCAGCGAATCCCGCGTATAAGCCGCTCTTGCCAATAGCGTTCCGTCCGCCTTGCGGTGCACCACCTCCGATTCGTTGCCATCGGCGTCATAGGTATAGGTCGAAATGGTTCCGTTCGGGTTATCCTGCCGAAGGAGCTGTCCTCTCGAATCGTACTGCCAGCCGGTGTTGCCGCTTGCCTTGCCCGCCGGGGAGAATCCGGGATCGGAGAGCGCGGTCGGCCGATTGAGCGAATCGTAGCCGTATCCGAGCGGCCCCCACCACGTGTCCACCTGCACCCGGTTGCCGTTAGCATCAAAGGCGTGGACCAGCTGCAACGCATTGTTCACCCCACCAAATAGGCTGAGGTCCGCAAACTCGTGCAGCAGCGTGAGCGTGCCAAAGCTCGCACCCGACAGGCTGACCGCCGTGCCCTTGTCCTGCGAGCCGCCCTGGTAGCAGAAGGCGTAGAGCTTTCCGTCCACCGTCTGCACGAGCGCGGCGTTGGGGAACTTGCCGTTGGTCGTGCCCGCGAAGTCTCGAATCACGGAGAGGGTGGCCCCGCCGATATCCCAGGAGAAGGCCGTCCCGAAGCTGTTGGCTCCTCCGAGATTCGCCGTCCCGTAGAGCTTGCCGTCCTGCGCCTGAATGAGCCGGGCCAATGGCTCCGCTCCCTGCGTGGTATTGAATGAGTAGAGGGTAGTGTGCGCCGCCCCTGCAACATCATACTTAAAGATTGTCCCTTTGTTGGACACTGCTCCGTTCACTTTACAACAATCGGAACTCTATAGTATCCTGAGGCTCACTGTCAAGATATGCAGATGTGCCTCCAACCTTAGTAACCTGAGACTCACCGTCAAGATATGCGTCTGTGCCTCCAACCATAATGTGTAGTTCTTCCTCTCTCGCCAACCGGTTTAGAAATTCTTCGGTGAGAGTAGACTGTGCAGGCTGCCATTTGCCATAGATATTCCAATTGTCTATCTCATAACTAAGCATATAGCCCACGACTACGCCCTGCCACGAGATGGTGATACCTTGCGGTTTCATCGTTCCCTCAACAAGATGTAAAAACCCGACGTGTTACGACCGTTCGCTGGAACGTATAGGTCTAGAATCCCCATCTCCTTCATATCAGCGTCCTTGAAGCGTTTGACTCGTCCGCCAATCGCCACAAATTCTTTCTCGAAATCGAAGAGCTCTTTCTTTGGCCCTCGTATTGCAATCACTTCGACGTCGCTGTTTTCCAGTTCGTCGGCCTTTCGTCGGTCCGCATCGCCTCCTATTGCACGTAAGTCCTGCGCTCTCTGCTTTAGCTCCGCCAAAAACTCGGTACGTTTCTGGCGTGCACGGAACCACCCGACATTTCCCGTTGAAATAAATGGACTTTGGCCACCGTTCGCCTGAGCGTTCGCCATCGCTTTGCCCTTCTGTTCAGCCGATGGCGCTTCGAAAATCTTCGCGTGGAATTTCTTCTTAACATCGAGAGCGCGGACAGCTGATGCACCACTCTCACGTGACCTAATGAATGCACCACCGGTTACGATATCACTATCCAAGGCGCCACGTACCGTTTGTGGGGTCAAGGTAGCGGGCTCGCACATACTCCAGATTCGAATCCGGGTCTCTCTGATAACCCAACCCTCCGCCGTAATCCAATGGCTGATCGGTTGCGCTTCCACTCTGCACGTTGCCCCATGCGTCGGTCTGGTAGGTGACCGCGCTTGCCTGTGAATCATCGCTAATCGCAAGCACCGTGCCCTGCTCGTCGGTGTGGTACTGCCGCTCCACGCCGACCAGTCCCGTGCCGGTCTGCGTTCCTAACGCTCTGCCTAATTCTGGTCCATCCGCCGGACCGGTGAACGCCTGCGCGGGCTGATTGGCGGTGCTGCCTGCGTTGTCCTTGCGGCTCCAGGCGATGAGCGCGTCCCCATCCCACATCTGTCCGTCGGTGCCTGCCTGCCTCTGCCTGCCGTATCTCAGGTCGTCGTAGCGGTAGGTGTTGGTCACTATCTTGCCGTTTGGCAGCTTGTTCCCCCACATCCGGTCGGCGGCGTCCCAGGTGAACGTAGTCGGCGCGCCCGAGGGTGGCGCGGTCAGGATTCGATTCCCGTTGGCGTCATAACTGTCGTTGGTCCTATACCGAGATCGTACGCTATGTCGACTGTGGCGGGAGGAGGGGAATCTTGCTCGTGTCGGGCCAAACAGAGTGATGTTGCGTGGCCTGCTCGTAGGCGAAACCCAGCCGCAGGATGGCGTCCTCCCGGTAGAGATTGCCCGTGAACTCAATCATCTGCGGCAGACCGTCGAGCATACCGCACCGAGTGACGAGCGTGGGCTGGCCGGTCAGGTTGGTATAGACGAGATTCGGGCTCAGGAACGGAATCGTGACGAAGCAGTCGACATCCTTGAGCGCGTCCGCCATCTCCTGCTGTAGGCGGGAGCGAAGGCGAAGCGCCGTAATGTAATCGGCGGCGGGAATGGTCGAACCTGTGCGAAACGTGTTCGGCCAGCTTCCATCCCGCTGCTGGACGAGCTCAGCGAGCTTTCCGCTTGCGGTCAGCTTTTGGAAAGACGCGCTCGACTCCACGTCGATGATTAGTCCGGCGATCGCTCCGTACGCGTCCGATTCGCGGGGGAGTGTGATCGGCTTGAGGCTGACGCCGAGCGAATGCAGCGTGGCGAGAGCGGCGTCGTATAGAGGTTTCCGCTTTTGGCTTTTCTCTATCGCCTTGAACGCTTCGGAATCGATTCCCACGCGAAGACTCGACAGCCTGGAGGCAGGGTTCCACGTAAACGGAACGTCCGCGGTCGTGAGGTCGCGCCCGTCGAGTCCATAGATGGCGTTGAGAACGAGGGCGCAGTCTTCCACGCCCCGGCACATGGCGCCAATTTTGTCCATCGTCCAACAAAGCGCCATGGCCCCGAATCGAGAGACGCGCCCATAGGTTGGCCTAAGTCCCGTAACTCCGTTGACCACCGAGGGGCTGACGATGCTGCCAAGCGTTTCAGTGCCGATGCTGAATCCGACCAGGCCGGCGGCCGTGGCGCTGCCGGGACCCGCGGATGAGCCGCTTGATCCTTTTGCGGAATTCCACGGGTTGCGCGTCAGTCCGCCGAACCAGACGTCTCCCATCGCCAGCTCGCCCATGGAAAGCTTGGCAGCCAGGACCGCTCCCGCCGCCTCCAACCGCTGCACGACCGTGGCATCGTAGTCGAACACCTGGTTTTCGTAGGGCTTCGCACCAAAGGTCGTTCGGATTCCCGTTGTCGCCAGCAGGTCCTTTGCGCCCCAGGGGACGCCGTGCAGCGGACCGCGGAAGTGGCCGGCTGCGATTTCGTGGTCCGCCCGTTCCGCCTGTTTCAACGCGAGGTCTTCGGTGAGCGTGACGACGCAGTTGAGACGCGGCCCGAATCGCTTCAGCCTGTCCAGGTACATTCGCGTGAGCGCGACCGAGGTGACTTTGCAGGCTTTCAGGAGGCGGCCCAGATCGACGGCGGTGGCGAAGGCCAGCGATTCCGGATTGCCGTCGTAGGCGGGCATACGCCCGGAGCTTACACGCGCGCCAGGTTTAGTCTTCGGGATGCGGGTATCGTGGAGTCGAGGGTCGAAGTGGATTGCTGGGCCGACGGTTTCCGAAATCTCTGCCAGGCGAACCGCCTTGATTCCGGCGCGCATCTGCATGAGACTCCGCGCCATCATGGCTCGCTCGGGTTCCGCATAGTCGAGCCCGAGCGCCCTGTCCAGAACCTCTATATCGGTGGCGGAGATCGCGCCCGCCTGAGACTGCGCGGAGGCATTCGGAGCCAACGCGCCGATACCTGTGACCCCGGCAGCTCCCGCAGTACCCATAGCCAGGGCGGTCTTGACCAGCGAGCGGCGCGTGATTCGCGCGGGTTTTTCGGATTCTGGCATCAGTTGGCCTGAAGCGCCTGGTAGCCGGGGAGGTTGACGATAATCTTTGCTTCACGGCGCGCGTCCGTCAGCTTCTTATCCGCCGCTCCGGACCGCAGCGCCTTTGCGAACAACGCTTCGCGCTCGACCTGGGCCCGCATCTTCGTGAAGTCGTCGTCATTGGATTTGTACCGGCCCAACAGCTGAAAAATGAAATAGAGAGATCCGGTGCCCGCGGGGGCGGGCTCTTCCAATATGGTAGTATAGTCGCCGGGATTCTTGAGGACGGACACAGCGTTGACAACGAATGGTGGCAGGCCTGGCTCACTGGGGCCGAACCATCGGGGCTTCCCATCGGCTCCGCGAAGCTCGCCGCCCGTCTTTTTCGTTTCGGCGTCCTCCGAAAACTGCGCGGCCACGGCGGCGAATGACTGGCCCTTTTGCAGCGCGGCGTATGCCTGCTGGGCGGTCTCTTTCTTCGAAGCGCGAATGAGAGCGACCTGCCATTTGCGGCCATAGCCGGCGTCGTAGAAGGCGCGCACCTCTTCGGGTGATATGTTCTGGTTGATCGTGATGAAGCTTTGAAGGGTCCGCTGGTAGCGCACAGCGTATCTAAGCTGAGCCTCTGTGAGCATCTTCTGATCGAGCCGCTCTTTTATGGCGGGCAGCGCTTTCTGGGCCTCGACCTCGCGATTCACCTCGGCTTCCGACGGAGTGAGCCCTACCTTGGCCGAATACTGCATGATTATCCGCTCGTTGAGCAGCTGTTCCAGAGCCAGCTGTCCGGCGTTGAGCCTGCGAGTGCGCAGGTTGGCGTTGAAATCGTTGAAGCCGATATTCTGGACCCGCGTGAGCCACTCCTGAGTCGGAATCGCTTCTCCATTGACGGTCGCGGCCACCGGCGGCAGCGGGGGAGCAGCCGAAGTGTCGTCGGCTCGCCCTGGTTGAACGGCGCAGAAGAGGGAAGCGGCCAGGGATGCCGTGGGCAGAAATCGGATTGGCGAGCGGTTCATGGGATGCTCCTCGACAGGCGCTTTCAAGCGCGATTGTCTTGCGGGAAAAGATGAGAGCGGTTTCGTCATTCTTAGGCGATACTCCTGCCTGTCTGGCGCGTCTCTCGTCTCCACAAATAAAGAAGAGCAGGGAAAGGAGGCAAGCAGGGAGCGGACCAGCCATTGTCAAATAGAAGGTCAACAAAAGGGGGGACGCGCGCTGCTCTCGCGTGGAACCACCAACCTCTTCCGCGTCGTATAGGCGGCTTAGGAGAGACCAAGATGCGATTTCATAGCGCGGTCGGCGCGACGGCTGCTGTTTCCATTATGCTCGGATTATTGATGACCACGTGCGCGCATGCGCCCGCGGCGGCAGCTGGACTGGGCCATGGGTTCCTACAAGCGGCCGGGCCGGGGCAGGCTCCCGATGCCCGCCCGGAGGCTCCCGAGTTTCCGGCGGGCGTGCAGTGGCTGAACACCGACCGCCCGTTGACGCTGCGGGAGCTTCGCGGCAAATTCGTCGTGATAGATTTCTGGACCTATTGCTGCATCAACTGCATGCACATCATCCCCGATCTGAAAAAGCTCGAAGCAAAGTATCCGAACGAGCTGGTCGTCATCGGGGTGCACAGCGCGAAATTCAAGAACGAGCGCGACTCCAGCAATATTCGCGAGGCGATTTTGCGCTATGAGATCGAGCACCCGGTCGTCAACGACAGCGAGATGACAGTGTGGAATACGTGGGGCTCCGTCTCCTGGCCCACCGTCGCGCTGATCGATCCCGACGGAAAGGTCGTCGGTGTGAAGCAGGGCGAGAACATCTTTGATCCGGTCGACGCGGCCCTGACCCAGCTTGTGCCGAAGTTCGACGCCGAGAAGAAGATCAACCGAAAGCCCCTCAAGCTGGTCCTCGAGAAAGATAACAAGCCGAAGTCCGTGCTCTCTTATCCCGGCAAGCTGGCGGTGGATTCCAAGGGTGGGCGGCTCTTCTTCACGGATTCGAATCATAACCGAGTCGTCGTTTCCAGCGCATCCGGGGCGATTCAGGAGGTGATTGGGGAGGGGACGCCGGGACTGACGGACGGCGACTTCACTACCGCGAAGTTTTTCCGGCCTCAGGGAATCTGCTACGACTCCGTCCGCGATTTGCTCTACGTCGCGGATACCGAAAACCATGTCATCCGCAAGGTCGATCTGAAAGCGAAGAGCGTGGTAACTCTCGCGGGCAGCGGCAAGCAGGCATTGGTCTATCCGCCGGTCGGAGGCGTGGGCCGGAAGGTGGCGCTAAGCAGTCCGTGGGACCTGCTGCTCCGGGGCGACACGCTCTATATCGCTATGGCGGGCACGCACCAGATTTGGACGCTCAACGTCAACACCCTCGCGGCCTACCCATACGCGGGGACGGCGCGAGAGAACATTGTGGACGGCCCCCTGAAGAGCGCGAATCTCGCGCAGCCCAGCGGAATCACCACGGACGGCAAGCGTCTCTTTGTTGCCGACAGCGAGGTCAGCGCGGTGCGGCAGGTGGGTATCGGAAGTGGGGGAGCGGTCGAAACGCTCATCGGCCAGGGGCTCTTCGAGTTTGGCGACGTGGACGGCTCATACCCAAGCGCAAGGCTTCAGCACCCGCTGGGGGTCGCTTACAACCCGGCGGACGGCTGGATCTACATAGCAGACACATACAACCACAAAATCAAGCGCGTGGACCCGAAGACCAAAAAGCTGGAGACAGTCGCGGGGACAGGCCTGCGCGGACTGGCCGACGGTCCCGCCAAATCAGCCGGCCTCAACGAGCCCGCCGGGCTGGCGTGGATGGGCACGAAGCTGTACATTACCGATACCAACAACCATATGATCCGCATCTACGATCCGGCCTCGCAGTCTCTTTCGACGCTGAAACTGACGAACCTCGACCGCCTCACCAAAAAGACGATGCCCCAGTTCCGGGGAAAAGAGGTCCGCGTAGCGGAGCAGGCTATCTCCGGCGCGGCGACGACGCTGGATATCACGGTCGAGCTTCCGAAAGGAACCAAATTCAATGTCGAAGCGCCGTTCGGAGTCACCGCGAAATCGGATAAGCCCGACGCCGTAGCGATAGGCCCGCTTAATATCGCGAAGGCATCGCATGTCGTGTCGATACCGATTCTGCCCAAATCCGGTCAGGCGACGATTACCGTGGACCTGACTCTGAACTACTGCTCGGAGGGGAACTCCGGGCTGTGCTATTTCAAGGAAGTTCGGGCCATTGTTCCCGTGCGGGTAGAAGGCGGGGGCCGGACCAACGCAATCGTCACGGTTGCGCCATAGGCGTGTAAAATGCTCCTGTGAGCGAGTGAATGTATTCACTCGCTGGTGGGCCTTCGGTCAATCGTCCTCACGGACGGAAAACAATACATGCAACGGTTCTATTGCGATTGGCCAATTGTGTAACTAATCACAAGGTGCGTCTCTTTGCGGTATAATGTGGCCAAAGTCGATTTCCGTCACCGCTCTTCCTAAACTTATACACCCTCCCCAGGAGATTCCGCCTCATGGCAACTACGCGGCAGATCCGGCAGCGAATCCGGGTCGCGAAGAACATCCAGCAGATCACCAAGGCGATGAAGATGGTTGCCGCGGCGCGGCTCAAGCGCGCCCAGGACCGCGTACAGGCCGCCCGTCCGTATGCTGAGACCATGCGTGAAGTGATGGCCAGCTTAGCGGGCGCGGCTGCCGGAGCGGTGGAGCACCCACTGCTCGAGAAGCGCGAGGTCCTCAACACAGGAATCCTGATCATTACCGCCGACCGCGGCCTCGCGGGCTCCTATACGTCGCAGATTCTCCGGCGCTCGCTCGAGCTTGCAAAAGAGTTCGACTCGACGCGGCTGAAACTCTACGTTGTCGGGAAGAAGGGGAACGCCTTTTTCCGCCGCCGGAACTATAATATCGTCGAGTCGCTGTCGGTAAATACCAACGCGATAAACTTTAGCGAGGCGGCGGAGATCACGAGGGTCATTCGCGCCGCGTTCGAGAATGGCGACATCGACGAGCTCTACGTCGCGTCCACCAAGTTCTTTTCCGCAATAACCCAAAAGCCGATGGTTGTGAAGCTGCTTCCCATCGAGACTCCCGCCGCTGAAACGGACAGAGCGGCCGTAACGGACTACATTTTCGAACCCGCGCCGGACCGGCTCCTGGGAGAATTGCTTCCGCGATATGTCCTGACCCAGATATACCAGGCGCTGCTGGAATCGAACGCGAGCGAGCACGGCTCGCGAATGACCTCCATGAGCTCGGCGACGGACAACGCGGGCAAAATGATCAGCACGCTTACGCTACAACTGAATCGCGCGCGCCAGGCCAACATCACGAAAGAGATTTCGGAGATTGTGGGAGGCGCGGAAGCGCTGAAGGGATAGGAACGCGTTACTGTACTTGGCATTGGACCGCGCCGGAACATTCCGGCGCGGCCTCGTGCGTACTGGAACATCGGCTTGCTCCGAACACCTGCACAGCCCAACACCTGTACACCCGAATTAAGCCTGCCTACCTCTTCGCCCCGGCTTTTTGCTGCGCCCTGTAAGCTTCCAATTCAGTCTTCGCCTTCGCGCCGATCTCTTTCAGATGGTCGAGCCACCCTTCCCGGAATGGCTGCAAGGCAGACACAATACTGTCCGTAACGGCCAGATTCCTGAACCATTTATGATTGGCGGGAATGATGTGCCAGGGCGCGCGGGGCGTCGAGCACCTGTTCAGCGCGTCATTATAAGCCTTCGTGTAATCGTCCCAGAATTCCCGCTCCTTCCAATCGCCTACGGAGAGCTTCCACGCCTTCTCCGGATCCTCCTCGCGCGCAAGCAGCCGCCTCTCCTGCTCATCCTTGCTGATATGAAGGTAGAACTTCAAAACGATGGTATCAGCGTCAAGCACAGTGTCTTCGAAATTGTTAATCTGATCGTAGCGCCGCTTCCATATTCGTTCGGGAACGAGGCCATGAACCCGCACGACGAGCACATCCTCATAGTGGGAACGATTGAAGATAGAAATGCAGCCCCGGCCCGGAGTCTGCTGGTGGATACGCCAAAGGAAGTCGTGCGCGGTCTCATCGGGCGTGGGGATCTTGAACGGAATCACGCGGGAGCTTTGAGCATTCGTGTACATAAGCAGGTGGCGAATCGTGCCGTCTTTGCCGCTGGTGTCCCTTCCTTGCAGGATAATTAGGAGGCTATTCTTTCCAGCCGCGAATAGTAGGTCGAAAAGCTCCGCCATCTGCGCCCCCAGCTTCGCGGTAAGAACTTCCGCAGTCGCTTTCTCCTCGCCGTTATGCCGCCCCGGATCGATGTCCTCCAGCCGCGTCTTCTTCGAGCCGTCCACCCTGATCGCGTACGCCATATAGTTCTCCTCGTTGTTCCGGCTATGTAGGTTGGTAAGTTGGTAAATTGGTGAATTGTATTCGGTTGACCGTAAAGATGAGCCTGTGCTACAATCCGACTTACATGCATATACCCGATTCCGCAATAAGTCCGGCTACGTCGCTCGCCGCGGTGGCCGCCATGCTTCCCGCGTGGCTTGCGGCGGGCCGGCGTTTACGGTTCGGTCTCGGCGACCGGCAGGTGCCACTCCTCGCCATCGGCGCGGCCTTCTGTTTCACCATTATGATGTTCAATATCCCGGTGCCGGGCGGCACGACGGTCCATCCGACCGGCGCGGTCCTGCTGGCCGTGCTTCTAGGACCGGCCGCCGCGATCATCGGGATGACTGTTGCGCTCGCGATTCAGGCGCTCTTTTTTGGAGACGGCGGAGTCCTCGCGCTCGGCGCAAACGCGTTCACCATGGCGTTCGCTATGCCGGTTTGCGGCTATTTGGTCTACCGCGCAGTTGCGGGGCGCTCTCCGCAAAACTCGCCGCGCCGCAGCCTGGCGGCCGGAATCGGCGCGTACGTCGGCTTGAACATCGCCGCCCTGCTGACCGCCGTCCTCCTGGGAATCCAACCCGCGCTCTACCACGCCGCCGATGGCCGCGCCCTCTTTTTTCCATTCGGGCTTAAAGTAGCGATTCCTGCCATTCTCACGGCCCACTTGCTCATCGCCGGAATCGCAGAGGCCGTTATAACCGTCGCGGCGGTGCGCTATATTAACGCAATCGGCATCTCGATGTACGATTCAGGGGCCGATTCGTCCGACCTGCGTTACCGCGGTCGCGGCAGAATGGAGCTGCTCTGGGTGGCTTTGGGAGCGCTGGCCGCCCTATCCCCGCTCGGCATACTCGCGCAAGGCGGCGCGTGGGGCGAGTGGGGCGCGACAGAGCTGCAAGAGAGAGCAGGCTATATCCCCGCCGGTCTGAGCCGCGTCGAAGAGCATGGGTGGAAGGGCTTCAACCTGCTTCCGGGCTATTTGAGCGACCACGGTAAATGGGCTTACGCGGGAGCCGCCCTCATCGGCATAGTTCTCGTTACGGTTTGTATAGTTACAGTAGGGCGCTTGCTCCGAAGGGGCGGCGATTCCGGTAACACGGTGAGCGGGTTCGGAGAGCCGCCGGAAGAGACGCGCGTGGAACCCGGCGATATTCCTGCGTGGATGCTTGCGGCGGAAGACGATTCGATCGCCGGAGTAACGGAAACAGGGCGCGGGGCTGATTTTGTTGAAAGGACGCTCGCGGGAATCGCGGACGCGGCGCGGGAATCGGTGGTCGCGGAGCGGTGGGCACGCCGCGACGGACTCCTCCAGCATTTGGATGCGCGCGTCAAGATCGTCGGGCTGTGCGGCCTCATCCTGTTGACTGCCTTCCTGCATCGCCCCGCCGCGCTCGTTTCACTTTATGCCGTCGCGCTTCTCCTCGCCCGCTTCTCCAGGGTGCCCCTGGGACTAATGATTCGCCGTGTCTGGCTGGCCGTGCCTCTCTTTGTTGGAATGGTGACTTTTCCCGCCGTGCTAAATATTGTAACGCCGGGCCGCCCGCTCGTAGTCATTTTCCGCGAGCCGTTTCTAGCCGTTACCGATGCTGGCCTGTACACCGCCTTGCTGCTGACATTTCGCGTCGCCGTGGCCGTGACCTTTGCGACGCTGCTCGCGCTGACGACGCGCTGGGACGATCTTCTGCGCGGCCTCCGAGTCCTGTTCGTTCCCAAGGTCTTTCTCGTCATCGTCGCTATGACATATCGGTATCTTGCCGTACTGCTTCAGTCCGCTTCCGAAATGTTCACTGCCAGAAAGAGCCGCACGCTCGGCCGGACCGCCCGGCGCGAGAGCAGGCGGTTCGTTGGCGGAGCCATCGGAGCCCTGTTCGGAAAGACCGTTACGCTTACGGAGGATGTCTATGCGGCTATGCTGTCTCGTGGATGGTCCGGCGAGGCGCGCCTGCTCGAGCCGGTGAGGCTTCGAGCTGCCGATGCCGTCTGGCTTGTCGCAATGGCAGGGGTGGCCGCGGCGGCCATCGCGGGAGAGATTCTTGCATAAGCTTGCCGGCGGTGATTCTAGAGTCGCAGCGGACCTTAACGACGCACCCGCGATACACGCCATTCAGCTTGAGGGCGTGAGCTTTGGGTACGCGGAAGGCGTGCCGGCGCTGTGCGACGTAACGCTCGCGATCGCGCGGGGCGAAAAGGTTGCGCTGCTCGGCGCAAACGGCAGCGGCAAGTCCTCCCTCCTCAAGGTTATGAGCGGGCTCGTTCATCCGCATTCAGGCTTCGTCCGAGCATTTGGGGACGAGATTAACGAGCGGGTTTTTCGCGATCGCGGCAGCGCGCATCGGCTTCGCAGACGAATTGGCTTTATTTTTCAGAACTCGGACACGCAGCTCTTTTGCGCAACCGTCCGGGAAGAAATAGCGTTCGGACCGTTGCAGATGGACCTCGACCTGGGCGAGGTCGAGCGGAGAATCGGGGATGTCGCGGCGATGCTGGGAATCGGCTCGCTCCTCGACCGCGCTCCATTTCAACTGTCGGGAGGGGAGAAGAAAAAGGTTGCGCTCGCCTCGGTGCTCGTCATGAATCCCGCGGCGCTGCTGTTCGACGAACCCACCAGTGGGTTGGATCCTCGCAGTCAGCGGTGGCTGGTCGAGCTTATCGTCAGCCTTCACCGCGCCGGAAAGACGATCGTCACTGCTACACATGACCTTGGCATCGTGCCTGAGATTGCCGACCGTGCAATTGTCATGAACGAGGACCACACTATTACCGCATCGGGTCCTGCGTGCGAAATTCTGGCGGACATGGACCTGCTCCTTCGCGTCAATCTTATTCATGAGCACGCCCACCGGCATGGAACCCTGATTCATTCGCACCCTCACCACCACGGCGGCGATCACGACCACGATCATAATCAGGACACTGGAATTGTCACTGAGAACTCATGACGTCGGACGTTCCGAGTTCTTGGTGTCCGGCGTAAAGAGATTCAGCCCTTTCTAATGCCTCTCAGTTCGGTTTTTTTGCGGGCAGGCAGGAAGTTGACTCTTCCGCGTCAAATGAGAACTGACGAGCGGAAGTAGCAAAATTCCGGGATTGTGTCTGAAGGTATCCATTACTGCCGGCTCGAATGGACTCGCAAGCTGAGGGTTCCGTCTTCGAAACTTGGACAGAAGACGAAGGCCCCATAAGAAGACTGAGCGCCCGGGAATGACGGACTTAGGCAATCTTTGGATACTGTCTACCTGCGCTCGGCACTTTCCGAAGGAGGATATGTCTTGAAAAAGTTCATCTGTATGTTAGGCTGCGCGCTCATGCTGGCTGTCGTCGGCAGCTTGCCGGCCAGGGCTCAGGGCGGGGGCGACACCGACCTCAGTCGCAATTGGGATCTGCGCATAGGATTCTTCATACCTGAGCGCAAATCCGTTCGATCCGCGGAGGGCGACATTCTGTTCGCAGTCGGTGCCGAGCGCAGCTTTTACGAAGCTGAGCGATGGCGTGGCACGATCAGCATCGACTATTACGGCTCGGGCAGCGTATACAACGTGCCGATCATGCTCAACATTCGCGGGGAGACGAATCGTTTCCGCTATGGAGCAGGCGCGGGTATAGGTCTCTCTCACGACCTCACGCGTGGCGCGACCGGCTTCGCATGGAATCTCCTGGTGGGCTACGTGCTGCGCCAGGGCGGTAATCCCATCTTTGCCGACGTGCGCTACCTCGCACTGAGCACGGGCGGCGATCTGAATGGATGGGCCTTCCAACTCGGCCTTCACTTCTAAATCTCGCATCAAAGCAATACACATATCAGAGGCCGGACGGGTTACCCGTCCGGCCTCTGATATGTGTGTATCACTTCCGGACGACTGTTTCTCGCTTCGCCCAATCGCTTTCAGTCGGGTGAATGGGGTGGTTATGGAACGTCGCGGTCCATAACGATTATCTCGGCAAGCCCCGCACATCCGGCCTTTAGGGAGATGGGATCAGCTCGACGGCATTGACGAAGGCGTTGCCTCCAATGATGTTGACGAAGTTGATGTCCACCCGCCCGTTGGTTACTGTCACGCTCTGGCTCTTGATCAGCGCTATGTTCAAACCGCCCGCCTGTGAATTGACGTCG
>JBBROJ010000135.1:0-14424 GCA_038229495.1 Chthonomonadales bacterium | reverse complement strand
GATGTCTCCGAGGTTCTGCCTGATAACCTCTTTGACCTTCTCGTTGTGGCGGGCCCTGTCGCGCTCGGCGCGCCGGTGCAGGTCCCACGTATCAGTGCTTAGCGAAAAGTCAGGCATCTCTCGACCTTAAACCTCACAGAAGCGTTGTCAAACAGGCTTGCGTGTGCGGCTGTGATTCTCAATACGCGCCTTGGAGAGAATGTTGCAGCCCTCCAGGTTATTTGAAACTTATTGACCCACATCGATGCACATGCCATCATTATTGAGAAATGAACCCGTTTCTTTACGTATACTTCATTGAATGGTAAGCATAGTTCTACTATTTTGACGTTCTACCGAACGGAAAGGTTTCACGACCGTGAATGAGAAGCGCAGGGTCTTGGTTACCGGGGCGGCGGGCAGAATCGGCACTTCCTATCGAAACCATGTGGGCGACAGGTATTCCCTTCGGCTGGTTGATCTTGCTCCCATTTGCAACCCATTCGGTAATGAAACGATGCAAGCTGACCTCTCCGATCCCGAAGCGGCTCGCCGAGCCTGTGAGGGTGTGGGAACGGTAGTCCATCTTGCCGCGAATCCTCATACGACCGCGGAGTTCTATAAAGATCTGCTCGACGCCAACTTCAAGGCGACCTACAATATTTTTCGGGCGGCCGGGGATGCGGGCTGCGAGCGGTTAATCTTCGCCAGCAGCGTTAATGCCGTCGGCGCGTATCCTCACGAGAAGCAGGTCAGGGTTGGGGATTCGCCCTGCCCGGGCAATGTCTACGGTGTAAGCAAGGCGTTCGGCGAATCTCTGGGGGCATATTTCGCGCAGGTGGAGAAGCTGTCAAACATCTGCATCCGTATCGGCGCGGTGGGAGATCTAGATACTCTTCCGAAGGATACAACAGACTTCGTCCGGTCGATCTTCATCAGCTACCGGGACCTCTGCCACCTGCTGGACCGATGCATTGAAACGCCGGATATCGATTATGCGGTCGTCCACGGCGTCTCGAACAATCGCGTCAAGTGGCTGGATCTGACCGAGACGTCGCAGCTGCTCGACTACCATCCCCTGGACGACGCATTCCACGCGGCTTAACTGACCACTGACCACTGACCACTGACCACTTATCTACGCATCTCCTCCAGCCAGGCGGGAGCGTGAACATCCGACTCCAATACGTCTATCACCTCAACCCGGCTGCGCAGCACCCAATAATGAAATTCCATTGTATAGAAAGGCTTGCGCGCGACGATTATCTTGCGTAGAGGCTTCTTCGTATGGTAAATTTGCATGTCGAATAGGTCGAACAGATCGATACTGGCAGCCCGCGTATGGGTGCGCGCTAATCTATGGCACGCCTCCCATCGCTTCTTCCACGAAGCCTGATCTTCATCGGGAAGGCGGGGACAGAAAACCGCGATGTTCATCTTAATCTCCTCGTCGCGTCGTGTCTGAATGGCCCTTCGGCACACGTAATTCTTCCGTAATCCGTTTGAGAGGTCCACTGGTAGAGTTACGGGAAGGCGCACTGTATCCGGCTCGGCAAACGACGAACGTAGTAATTAGACACAGAGGTACATTAGCGCATAAAGAATTTCGCCAAAATGAGAAGATTGAGTCCTTCATTCAGCTTGACCTCACACATTGGCCGCACGTATACTAAAGGGAAGTGAAACGGGGTGAGAGGCGACAGACATTGAAGCGAATCTGCGTTTTTTGTGGTTCCAGCTCCGGCGCGAACCCGGAGTATCGGCGCGCCGCGATACGGATGGGCGAGACGATTGCGCGAATAGGCTATGCTCTGGTCTACGGCGGAGGCCGCGTGGGACTAATGGGAGTGGTTGCCGACGCGGCGCTTGCCGCGGGAGGCGAGGTAATCGGCGTGATTCCGGAGGCGCTTGCGCTCATGGAGATCGCGCACGACGGCCTCACCGAGCTGCGCATCGTCGATTCCATGCACGCGCGCAAGGCGATGATGGCCGATCTGTCCGATGCCTTCGTGGCGATGCCGGGAGGTTTCGGAACCTTCGAGGAGTTCTGCGAGATACTGACGTGGGCGCAGCTGGGGATTCATCGAAAGCCGTGCGGTTTGCTGAACACGGCGGGCTACTATTCGCCGCTCATATCGATGTTCGACCGGGCGCAGGCGGAGGCTTTCGTGCGGCCCGATCATCGTCGATTGGCGCTTCAGGCGGCAGAGCCGGAAGATCTGTTGAACCGGCTGGAGGCGTGGCGTCCCCACGAATCGGAATCCGTCGAGAAGTGGATCGACAAGGAGCAAACGTAGAGAACGTCAAAAGACTTTGTCCACAGATTACACAGATGGACATAGATAGAAATCAGAATTGCATTTGACGTTATCTGTGAACATCTGTGTCATCTGTGGACGAATCCTGTCTATCCTGTATTTTGCTTGTAAATCTCCTCCACGATTTCGTTGGCGCGCAGGCCGTCGTAGCCGGTGGACATGAGGGGCTGAAGTCCGCGCACGGCGTCCGCGAAGTGGCGTATTTCGCTCTGGAATCGGTCGGGTCCGGTGACTTCGCGAGTCTCCCACACGGCCATGTCCGCCGTTTTGAAGCGCACCTGCCCCGTATCGTAGTCCACGAAGCAGGCCCCCGCCGTGCCATTTAGCTCGACGACGTTGCGGCCTCCGGGGGTATTCCAGCTCGATTCGATAACGCCGAGCGCGCCTTTCTCCCCTTGCAGCACGACAGCTGCGCTGTCCTCCACGCGGAGCTTCGGATTATAGGCCGCCAGCTTGCCGGTCGCGCCAGCCACCTCGCCAACCAGATAGCGGAACAGATCGATGGAATGGACGCCGGTGTCGAGCAGGCAGCCTCCGCCCGAAATCTCCGGGTCCGCGAACCACTTCTCCTCTATACCCGTGAACAGCCCGCTGAATCGGCTGCGGAACATGACGATCCGGCCGAGGTCGTCGTTCTCGATAAGGTCTTTCGCGAAGAGAATTGGGGGGTTAAAGCGGTGGCAGAAGGCGGTCATCAGCTTCCGGCCGGTCTCGTCAGCCTTCTCGACCATTGCGCGCGCCTCATTGGCAGTGCGGGCGAGCGGCTTTTCGCAGAGGACGTGCTTGTTGCTGCCGAGGGCCGCGAGGGCAATCTCCGCGTGCAGGCTGGGGGGCGTGCAGATATCGATGATATTGATTTCGCGGCTCTCGGTGAGGGAGCGCCAGTCCGTGTGCGCCTCAGCGCCGTACTGCGCCGCGACGCGCATGGCCGACGCCGCATCGAGGTCGCAGACCGCCGCGATTCTCGCGCCGGAGACTTCGCTCCACCGGGCAAGGTGGGTCCCGCCCATCCCTCCGCAGCCCGCTACCGCGACGGCAAGTTCGCTCACGAAAGCTGCTCGTCCCCCGCCGTCAGCATTTTGATCGCCTCCGTATGAGCGTTAAATATATGCGTGACTACGGTTCGCAGGCTCACGCCGGGGCGCAGGCCGATGTTGGCCGGCTCAGCCAGCGAGGTTACGGCGTCCAATGCGTCGGTCTGGCGATCTGCAAGCGCCCTTAGGATTCTGGCGGCTTCGGCGTCATCCACTTTTAGAGCGTAGCCGTTTCCATTGAGGAAGGCCGCGACCGCGATGAATCCCGTCCGCATATTTCCGCGTTGAAAAGGCCGCTTGTTCACGAGCATATGGAGCAGATTTGCGGCCTGGACCGGGATGTTCTTGCTTTCGCCGTAGCTGTACTGTGCCGCCATCGCCTCCTCAAGCGTGACATAGTCAAACTTGAGGCTGCTGCCCATCAGTGTCGAGTTGATCCAGACAATATCATGAACCGAAAGATACTGCATGCTGCGCTCTTCAACCGTTGCCTGTACCACGTCCGCCTCGCTTTCACGCCTCAAATGTGAGAGTTTGTTCGCGCTTCAATGCCGACCGATGATACCCGAACGCAGATCGCAGAGTCAATTTGACCTACCTGCGAATCAGCCAGACCTCGGCGACCTGGCAGCCCCGGCCCGCGTGACCCATGTTCTCATCGCCGCGCCAAACCAGTTCCATTGTTCCGGCGGCGGTTGCATTCGCTGGGATGTCGTATTCGAGGACCTGATATGGCTTCGTCAGCAGGGGGTGAATCTCGGTCTTGTCGTTGGACAGAAGTCGAATCGGACCGTCGCCATACACGACGCGGACACGGTAGGCGGCCTGCGGGTCCAGGTCGGTGTAGCGCAGGCGGATCGGCTCGCCGTAGAATGTCAGCGCGTGACGCCACCACGAGCGGGGCGAGACCGGGGCCTCGTCATCGGTAATGGAAGTAACGCCATGAAAGCCTGCCGGATCCTCGGCATAGCGGGTTCCCGGCGCCAGATGCGGACGGCGTAATGGGTCGCCGGGCGCGTCGTAGTAGCCGCCTGGCCCCGGATTCTTCCAGTTGACGATTCGGTCTAGCGCCTTCTCCCGCTCGGCTTCGGTCTTGAGAGCGCGGATTTCGGCGAATTGCTGCTTGAGCCATGCGCGGCTGTTGAGGGGAAGGTCGATGGTGTCGAGATTTGCGCCCCGGTCCACGGAGATGGCCTGGTATTTTGGAACGCTGAGCTGCATCCGTATGGACTGGAAGAGCGCCTCTCCGAGTTCGAATACTCGCGCGCGCCACTCCTGTCCAGGCGCGCTTGCCGCCGACCGATCCAGCAGACTCTCCGCGGCGGCCATTGCCGGGAGCGCGCCCGTTATTGACGATTGCCTCAGCTTGGACATCGCTTCATCCTCCAGCGCTGTCTCGTACAGCGACTTGGAATGGACCCAGGCATCGTAGTAGGCGCGGTACAGCCCCTGCTGGAACCGCCAGTTCAAACGGTCGTGGGGGGAGGCGCGCCGCTCCATCTCCTGAAACTGCTGGAGCGTCGTAATGATCTTATCGCCGGCCAGAGGCGAGCCGGCCCAGTTCTGCTCTAGCGCGAGCAGCCCCTGCGCGAATCCATACTCATAGCCGGAACCGATAAAGTAGCGGCTGTAGTCCCGCAAAATGTCCGTTACGTTTTGATTCGGATCCCAACCCAGAGCGCTCCACACGATCTTGTTGACGTCATCGTTGCAGCCCTCCGAATAGGTGATGGAGCCGATGGTGTGCGGCTGGAGCAGGCGGAAGATCGCGGCCTGATCGAGAGGACGGGGATTGACGCACTCGCGCAGCTCGGTCAGTACGAACGCCGGGTCCCAGTCCGGCACCGGGTATTGGGCGTAGATATTGTGCGTGATGTCGGGATAGTGACGAATCGGATAACGCTTCGGCAGCAGCTTGCGCAGCTCCGCCAGTGGGATGCGCACCTGCGGTCCATAGACGATACCGGTCAGCCATTTCGGCTCCTTGCGGATAATCTCTAGGAACTCATCGAACCATGCTCTCGTGAAGCTCTGCGGCGACATCCACATCTGCGCTTTGGGGTGGGTGCGGTGCAGAACTTCGGTCGCCTTCTCAAGAAGCGCAAAGAGGTATTTGGGCTGCGTGTGGCCGGGATCGCCGCCCGGCACGAACACGGCATTCACGCGCGGCAGCTTCTTGAAGACCTCGCCCCACTCCTTGAGCGCGAACTCGACCGTGGCTGGATCAGAGTAGTCCTTGTCCATGGCCGGATACCAAATCCAGACGTCGAGACCATACTCATCCAGCAGGCGGGACATGCCCACCATCATCTCCATGGGCGGCAGTGGGAAGTGTGGGCTGTCGGCGGCATCGTCCGAGCGCGGCGGAATCAACTCGACGGAGTTGGTGCCGAAGACGGCGAGGTCGCGAATGTACTGTTCCCAGAGGGGCAGGGACCAGCCGTCATAAGAGTTGGTCTTGGGGCGATAGCCCAGCTGATGGCCGCGAATGGGGTAGACCGGAGCGGAATCCTCGTTGAGCGGCGCGCGCAGCAACACGGAGCCTTTGGTTATGGCGAGCGAGCGGAGCAGCCTGCCCACGCCGAACAGCACGCCCCGCGCATCCTCGCCCGTGACGAGCAGGGCGGGCGCGGGCCGATCCGCAATCGTTCGGATATGGTAAGCTTCCGGCTTCCGCGCGTCGGCAGTGGCGAGCGCTGCGCCATGCGTACCGGCGAAGAGCCTGGCATCCCGAATCGGGCCGACGGCTATTACGGGCGTATTCGCGTCGGGCCATGAATCGGAACGCGTCCACCGCAGTCCGGCTCGTTTTTCCACCTCCTCGATGAGCATTGCGACGGCCCGGTTTTCAGGTCCTGTGAGACTCTTTGGGGCGACTATTACGGCGCGGGACAGGTCGGCGGGCGCGGTCTCCGCGACGGCGGCAATGCTGAGACAGGCGAGCAGGGCAAGCGAAATGACAACGGCCAGGCGATTCATGTTCAAGGATTTCCCAGGGTGTTTGGATTTGAGTGACATCGAGTTCGCAGGTCGGGCGAGCATATCCTGCGTAACGCGAAACTTCGTTCTGTCCGACGAACCGGAACGGACGGAGTCCGGGCACAGAATCGAGTGAATCGAGCATTGGTTTTTCTACCCTTGGCCGCTTCGGCATGCGCAGCCGTTTGAGTGACCTGCAATCATAGCCCATCCCAAAATCACATAAATCCCGGTTCAGACAAAAGGGCGGCCCCGTTCGGGACCGCCCCCTATGACTTCAGGCATGTATTTTCTGTTAGCCATAGTGAACTTTATGAACGTTATGAGATGCTATTATCATGTTCATTACGTTCATAATGGCTGAATCCGCCTCTTGCGAAAGGCTATTTGAACTTCGGCGGTTCGATCTTGCGGACGAAGCCCAACTCGATCAACGCGGGCAGCCTGCTCACGTCCACAGTGCCGAGGAGCAGCTTATTGGGCGTCAGGGTCGCAGTAAGGGTAAATCCCAGCTCCTTCAGCTTTTTCAGGCCGCCTTCCGGCAGCGCGTTGAGCCATATCTGGACCTCCACGACGTCCTTGAGGGCCGCCAACCCGCTCGCAACCGCCTTGCGATGGTCCGCCAGATGCTTGCGGAGCGGCTCCGCCAGCTTAACCTGCTCGAGAAGCTTCGCGCGGTCCTCCGGCTTCAGGGCCGCAAGATGCTTCTTCGATTTCGCCGTGTCGTCCAGTATTCCCAGGCTGTCGAAACCTTCGGAATCCCTTAAGCTTTCGCTCAACTGCTTCGTGAGCGCCGGCACGGGAGCATTCTGGGCAGGGAATAACCCGCGCCCGCTACTTGCAGCAGACAGGCTGCCAAATGAATAGTTTTTGGTTGTGCTCAGTGACGTCGCTCCGGCAGGCTGGAAGCCAAGACTGCGGCTGCGGCGGCCAAGCCTCGTCTCGGACTCCATCCTGTCTCCAAATATGCCTTCATACGATACGCCCTCCGGCATCTCCACCGGTACGTCGAGGGTGCGCTGCCTGCCACCGACGTTGACCACCTTCTCTTCAACTGCCACGAACGAAGTGTACTGGCTCATCAGCCGGTACTCCAGCGCCGTATTGATAATCTGCTCTTTCGTGTTGGGCTTCGGATTTCCCGCCTGCGCGCCGATCCAGTCCTGATTCTGGAGGTCCTCAATCTTCTCGCGCGCCCAGAGCGTGGAGATGGCGCTGCCTTCGGCATCGAGCGCGGGCAGCTTTACGTGGATCGTCCGGCTCCAGGGCCTGCCGCGAACCAGCCCGTGCAGCGTCACGTCGCCTTCGGCGGCATGCGTGTAACGCCCCTTAAGGATGATGGGCCCGGCGCTGAATACGTCGGGAACCTGCTTCGGATAGATGTCTTCGACCGGCAGGCCGTTCCAGTCGATGGAGGGGTTCAGCAGCAGGGGAGACGCGATTCGCTTGTAGAAGCGTGACGCGGCGGCCTCGCCGGGGTCCTGGAGCGTGACATACTCCGCCGCGCCCTTGCCCTCCCGCGCCATTCCATCGATGAGGAACCGGTTCACCGAGTTGCCAACGCCGAACGGGAACATGCGGGCGCGTGCGCGATTCTTCTGGATGCAGTCGATGATCTGCATGTCGTTGCCCACATAGCCGTCGGTCATGTAGCAGACGATTCGCAGGCGGTCCGGATCATCGGGAATTTTCAGCGCGTAGTCAACAGATTTCAGTATGTCGGTACCACCCCGGCCTTCGATGGGGGCAAGGAACTTGAGCGCCCTCGCGATGGTCTCCTGCGTTGCCGGAACTGGCTTGTCGAAGCAGGGATAGAGGTCCGTATTGAATCCGATGAGCTGGAACGTGTCGCCCGGATTCAGGTTCTTAATGCAGTGGGTCATCGTCTCCTTGGCCTTCTGGATGGGCCAGCCGGACTGCGAGCCGGTCTGATCAATGACGAAGACCATCTCCTTGCGCGAGACCTGCGATTGCGGCGGCGCGAGCGGCGGCTGAACGATGAGCGTGAAATAGCCGTTCGCGGCGCTGCTCGGGGCTGCGGTGGAGGCGGTGCGCACGGGAGTTGCGTACGTAAGAATCCCCTCCTGCATCTCCGATCCTGCCGCCGTATAGCGCAGAATGAAATCTTTGTTTGGAATCTCGTTTTCGTTCTTCAGCCGGATAAGCGCTTTCGATGGCCCCATGCGCTGGATGTTGACCTGGTGCAGCGTGGACTTGACCTGCTGAATTGGGAGACCCGCGTCCAGTCTCACGGTGAGCGAGATGTCGTGTCCTGCGCGAGTTCCCGGCGGCGTGATTGGCGGCGTAATCTTGTCCGCATCGGTGACCGCCGATTTGATTGTCTGCTCGCCTTCAATGACCTTCGCGGGACTCGGGTTGCCGCGTTTGCCTACTTCGGTGTAACCGCCGCCATTTCCGATGTAGCGCGGACCCACGACCATCGGGAAGTTGAATTCGTACACGCCGTCGTCATATTTCAGCACGTTCACATAGCTAATGACGATGATGATCTTGTCGCCCGGCATAATGTTGGCGACCGACTGCGTGAAGATATTGGGCCGCTCCTGGTCCAGCAGCGCGGCGGATTTGCCCTGGCTCTTCGCCGCCTCGTAGATTTCGCGTGCCTCCTCGCGCCGCTTGATCTGGCTGCGCACCACGCGGCTGCCGATGGTCATCGTCATATCGTCCACGGCGGCGTCGCCCGGCAGCGGGAAGGTGTAGATCGCGTCCACAGGCTCGTTCGTCGGGTTGCCGAACTCCTGTTTGACGGTCACGCGAGAGACGTAGCCGGCGATGTCGGCGGTAACATCGGTGTGCTTGAGTGGGCAGAGCCCTGCAGGCTTGCCCTTCTTGTCGATAATCGTGAGCTGGCCCGGCGCGGCCGGATTCGAGGTCGCGGCCATGACCGGCTTTGGCTTGAGGCTCCACGCGGTCAGCGCAGCTCCCATAAGTCCCAGCGCGGTCAGCGTGAATCGGATTCGTAGTCTGTGCTGCATCCCATCCTCCTCCTTCAGGTAAGGTGTCGATTGCGTGCTGCACCATTAGTGCCGGCTCGCACGAAAAAGGTTCACCGGTAGATGGGTCGTTAGGTCGTTGGGTCGTTGGGAGGAAAAGCCAAAGCAGCCGAGACTATGGAGTTATGATTTCAGCGGCGAGGGCCGGATAGGTGCGAAGGAAGTCTTTCGGATTAAGCGTGAGGATTCTTTCCGCTGAAGACTTTATGGCTGCCTGAGCAATTATCGCGTCGTATGTAATACCTCCAATGAGCGCAGCCCCGGAGAGATATGAGATTACCGCCTGATAATCAGCTGAGTTGAGCGGAATGGCTTCGAAGTACGGAAGTACCTGGCCGTTGATCAAGCGCCAGGCGAGGGGCCCAGATATTAGTGGTCGCAGAGGTAGACGAGTAAGGATTGCGTACAACTCGGCGATAGAGTGGCTCGAAATGACTGCGGAAAACTCACCCCGCTGCGCCTGTTGCAGCCAGAGTAGCGACCGTGCGTGCGATTTGTGTTCGTCAACGAGGGCGGCGATAATAACGGATGTGTCGAAGAGAGTTTTCACCTGTTTGCTTCTGAAAGCAGGTCGTTAAGTCTGTTCTCACGCTCCTGCTCGACCGCAGCTTCGACGTCGCCTATCCACTTCGCATGCACAACGCTGACACCGCCCTTATCGATCAGCCGAGGCTCCTCTTCATTCTCGTTGAGAATGGCCGCCAGTTCCCGCTTTCTGTGATTGGGAAGGCGCATCGCGAGCTGAATAACCTGTTCGTCGGTGAGCGTCAGGGAAACCATGTGTGATACCTCCTGCTTGCATTATACGCCAAGTCGGAAGATTTGGATAATCCGTAGGTGAACTCTCGTTCGTAAGGTGGACGTATACGACGGATAGGAGGTTGGGCGGCAGGCGGCGAAATGCTGCTCGGAATGGTTAGCTGAAACATCGCAGGTCGTGAGGAGACGCTGGAAAATGAACGCAAAGTCCATCTTCACGCCCGGTGACGGCACGTTTCACGTAGAGGACATCGAGGTCGGAAATCCCGCGCATGACGAAGTTCTCGTGCGAATCAAGGCGTCCGGCATCTGCCACACGGACTACGATTCGATGTCTTGGGGCAAGCCGCTCATTATGGGGCACGAGGGCGCGGGCGTTGTCGTGGAGGCCGGCGAAGAGGTTACTCACGTTTCGCCGGGCGACCCGGTTCTGCTAAATTGGGCAATTTCGTGCGGGACCTGCTTTCAATGCCTGCGCGGAAACTACGCCATCTGTGAGGTGAACTCTCCGGTCGCGGGCCGCGAACCCATGAAGGGGCACGCCCATCCCGAAGCGGCGAAGCTGCGCGGCAATCCGGTCGCCCGGTCGTTCAACATCGGAACCATGACGGAGCTGACGGTCGTTCGCAAGGAGGCCGTAGTAAAGATTCCGTTTGACATGCCCTTCGCGTCGGCCTGCATCATGGGCTGCGGCGTGATGACCGGCTACGGTTCGGCGGTCAACGCGGCGCGGGTCGAGCCGGGGTCGAGCGTGGCCATCATAGGCTGCGGCGGAGTGGGGCTGAACGTGATTCAGGGCGCGCGTATCGCGGGCGCCCTCACCATCATCGCCATCGATCTCTCCGAGACCCGGCTGGAAATGGCGAAGCGATTTGGCGCGACGCATTGCATTCTGGCTTCTCGCGATGATGACGGACTGAAACGGGCCGTCGGTGACGTTCGCGCGCTGACGGAAGACCGAGGAGCGGACTACGCGTTCGAGGCGACGGCGAATCCAGCGCTCGGGGCCGCTCCTCTCGCGATGGTCCGGCACGGCGGCATGGCGGTGCAGGTCAGCGGAATCGAGCAGGACCTTACCATCGATATGAACCTCTTCGAGTGGGACAAGACCTATATCAACCCGCTCTACGGCAAGTGCTGCCCGGAGCGGGATTTCCCGCGCCTCTTCGGCCTCTACAGCCGCGGCGACCTTATGCTGGACGAACTGGTAACGCGCACGTACCGGATTGGCGAGCTTGCGCAAGCATTCGAGGACATGCATCGCGGAGTCATCGCCAAGGGAGTGATTACGTTCGATGATTGATTCGACCTCCACGCTCCGCCGCGACCCGGGAGAGACGATTCAGTTCTCCGACCCCCGATTCGAGCGAGACGGCCTGCGTCAGATTACCTTACGGAGCGCCGTACTTGGCGGACGCGGCGATATCACTGTGTGGCTCCCGCCCAATCTGGACAAGCTGGAAACGCTGCCGCTCGTCCTGCTCTTGCACGGCGTCTACGCCAGCCACTGGGCGTGGGCGCTAAACGGCGGCGCGCACCTTACCGCCGCGCGACTGATCGGCGAGGGCCGCATCCGTCCGCTTGCGCTGGTCATGCCGTCCGACGGACTATGGGGCGACGGCTCCGGCTACGTGCGGCATCCGGGTCACGATTATGAGCAGTGGATAGCCGAGGAGGTTCCGTGGGCGGCGCGCCAGCTTCTAGCGCCCGCGCTGGCCTCCCAAACGCCGCTCTTCATCGCCGGGCTGTCGATGGGCGGTTTCGGCGCGCTGCGAATTGGGGCAAAGTATGGCAAGGACCGATTCGCGGGAATCTCCGGCCATTCATCGATTACCGATTTCAGCCAGATGGCTCTCTTCGTCGAAGAGCCGCTCGACCTATACGACGCGTTGCCGGAGGACAAGTCGGTTATTCAAACGATTCTGGAACACAAGGATACGCTGCCGCCGCTCCGATTCGACTGCGGACAATCGGACCTATTGCTGCATGAGAATCGGGCGCTTCACGCCGCGGTCGAATCACATGGCATCCCACATGTTTATGAGGAGTTTGAGGGGGGACATGAATGGCCCTACTGGGAACTGCATCTGGAAGAAACGCTTATTTTCTTTGATGAGTCCAATCGTAGGAAAATCGCCGGCGCCTGATAAAACAGTCTCGCGGTTGGCGGGGTATTTCTGCCATGTCCCCGCGTGTTAAAATACCGTGACTATCAGGTTTTGTGTGGCTAATCGCGCCCTGCTCCCGCAGTCAAGGCTCAGATGCGCACCCAACGAGAGTTGTGGGGAATACTTTCTGCGGAATAGCAATCGAGGCGGTTGGCTGCAAACCACGCTTCTTCAGCGGGACCGACAACTACCGCGAGGTCTTCAACTATCTGGTGGCCTGCATCGCGGAGCAGAAGGTGGCGGCTATGATGAAGCTGTAACCCAATCTTAGCATAGCGCTTTTGACCTTCCGTCCGCGTTTCGTCCGGCAGGACGACCGGTCGCAGGCCTTCCATTGAGGTCAATTCATTGCCTCGCTCGCGCGGAGCGCCCCACGCCGTCTGCGAGGACGTTAGCGCTAAGGATGCGGCGGAACATTGGGGTAGCCGGTGTTGGGCCGGCGGACGCCAGGGGGTCGATTCGGCTGCCTGGGTTTATTGACGACCGGCTTTTCCGCCTCCGGCTTCTTGGCTTCGATCTCTTCGCTTCGTTTTACCTTCCAGGTTTCTCCGGCCTTTGTCCACGTTTCGCGATAGGACGTTTCCAGCTCGACGCGGGGACGCCGGGGCTCCGACGGCGCAAAAGTCGTTGCAATCTCTACCAGCGCTACGGCATCCGCTCCGATCATCGCAAGCTTTTTGATTCGGGTCTTCTGCGCCTTCACGTCCCTCCAGTTGGGAGAAGGCGTTTTTACGAGGCGGTCCATCATATCGAGATACTGCTTGCGCTTCATTATATTTCCATCCGCAAACAACAGGGTAAACTCCACCGCAAGGTTCTCCTCGCACCACTTTTGCATGCCTGGCATGCCCTTGAGGGCCGCCTTATCGTACTCCTTGTAGGCTGCCTCGAGCGGCTTTCGCGGCGCGGCGTCCTCCGAACGGGCGATCATCGGGCAGCATGATACGAGGGCAATCAGAGAGGTGATGGGCAAAATTGAATTACGCATGCGTGGATACTCCGAGCGGCCCGAGAGAGACATTGGCGGCGTTAGACCTGTTCACAGGATACAGCAGCGTTGAGCGGACGTCAAGCCGGCGGCCCGTCAATAGACTGGCGTCTCCCACTTCTTGGTCTGCATCGAGCGGTAGGCGGCGTCCAAAATGCAGTTGACGATATAGCCGTCCTCGAATGTCTCGCGCGGCATTTTGCCCTTTCTCACGCACTCGACGAAATGGCGCATCTCCTCGCGGTAACCGTAGGTCCAGGCCTCGTCCACGGGTGGAAACAGCCAGCCTGTCTCGGAGTCCGCTTTCTCGACCACATAGCCCGCGCCGGGCTGCGAAAACACCTTCAGCGGCGTTTCGCGGGTGATATCTGTGAAAAGCGCCCCCTCGGCGCCGTACACTTCGTTTCTAAGGTCCAGCCCGCCCCGCGCCGTCCAGCTCAGCTCCGAGATCGCCATCTCCCCTTTGTCGAAACGCATCATCAGTGTGGCGTTGTCTTCGGCGTCGGTCCTGTCTTTGTGCTGGAGCGTATCTCCCCATGCTATGACTTCGACGGGATTCCGCTTCTGTAGGAAATAGCGCGCGGCTTCGATGGTATGACAGCCCATGTCGAGCAACGCGCCGCCGCCGGAAAGCTCCTTGTTCCAGAACCACGCTTCGTGGGGTCCGGCATGCGCCTCGCGCGACCTGAGAGTCAGCACGCGCCCGATTCCACCCCGTTCTATATATTCGCGCGCTTTGATGACAGCCGGGCTGAAGACCTCCGTTTCGGCATAGCCGTGCAGCACGCCTGCCGCGCGTACGGCGTCCAGCATCTCTCTGGCCTCCGCGGCATTGCGCCCCAGCGGCTTGGTGCAGACCACGTGTTTTCCGGCGCGCGCGCAGGCGATTGCCAGATCCTTGTGGACATGGTTGGGGACTCCGAGCACTACGAGGTCGATATCGGCCCTCCGAATGACGCTCTCAACGTCGGAGGTCGATTCGGGGATGTCCCACTTGCGCGCGAACGCCTCTGCATGGTCGCGATTCGGCGACGCGACAACCGGAACCTCCCAGCCAGCCACGTCGCGCAACCCCTGCATGTAGAAATTGCTGACGAATCCACTGCCCAGCAGCCCGATTCGGACAGTCATATCCTGGCGCCTTTCGTCTTACGCCCTCAGTTTTGCTCCCCCTCCCGTTCCGGG
>JBBROJ010000134.1:0-14551 GCA_038229495.1 Chthonomonadales bacterium | reverse complement strand
CGAGCGAGTGAATGAATTCACTCGCTGGGGGGCCTGCGGCCGATCGTCCTGCCGGACGAAAGAGCGCTTATGCAAGTGGTCTACTATCGTCAGCAGTTCCACTGTGATATGCGAATCCTATCCAGCTTTGCGCAGGAACGCAATTGCCTCCATCGCGCGCGCCTCTGCATAACAGTGGGCGGCTAGTCGAACGTCCTCGGCCTCCGCGTGCGTCAACTCCAGCCTCTCCACCGCCCTCATGAGAGCGTCCGCCGCCCTTTGCCGTACATCGGATTCCCACAACGCGCACGGTCCAATATCGCTCCTGTCCATGCCTCCACGACCTCCACGGAATGAACCCCCGCCTGCGCGGGTTAGGTAACATACATATCGGGCCGCTCATAATATGAGCGGCCCGGCATGTCTTGCAATATTGCGGAGCGTGAAATATTACAACAGCGACCTCGGTGACTGCCTGCGACGCAGTGACCGCAAGGCGAGCGCAGTGGGAAGAACCAGACTGGCGAGGAATACGGCGGATCTGGGTTCAGGAACTCCGGCTATCCCTCCAGACGGAGCGAGAACGAAACCCTGAATGTCTGGGCCCGAGATGTCGGCCACATGATCCCATGCAGTCAATCCATAGTCGAGCAAGTCAGTAGTTGATACATTACTTTCAATTACGAACCCACCAAGCGACGCGCCGGGGGCGACGTCATGCGGATAGGGCAACGTTGAATCGGCATTGAACCAATCCACGTAAGAATGATTATCTGTGATGTACTCCCAGCCGAGCGGTACGCCAGTTATTATGATCGGCGCGTTCACAAACAAATCGAAAAGACTAAGGAAATTTGGACTTCCAACCGGTTCATCGTTCAATAGTGTATACGTAAATACATTCCCTGACTGAATGACCTCCGCATGTGCAAATAATTGCGATTGCGCTCTCTGCACACACAGCAGCATGCCAAGAAGGAAAGTAAACTCTAGCCGCTTTGTCGACATATGGCGATCCTTTCAGAGTATTGACAGGGTTACCAATGAACATGGATATGGTTTTCACGCCTGTCCCCTAATGCAACATGGGGATCGTTACCTGCTTCGGGGAACGCTATCCGACCTGGCTCGGCAGCGGCATTCAGGCGAGGATATAAATGCTTATGCAGATCGAGCGTCACCCTATTTCCATTAACCGTAATAACTACCGACTGCTTCAGCGATCCATTTGCCGCACGTCCGATATCTGGCACTAGATCCAGCGCTCTTCCTCGGGTATGGTGGCTGTCGGGAACCACACTGCCGACAGATTTATTCCTTTGTGGATTGCGGTAACTGCTGGAGATTCGAACAGGAATTGGTTTCCCGTTGACAAGGAGTTGATCAAGACGAAATTGCTGTCCATTTAATACAACCATTTGCCCGTAAAACGTTGTTAGAATAGTATCGTAATTTTCGCGAAGTTGCTCCGAGAGTTGAACTCCATAATTCCCATCATTAAACCCCGAATGTGGTAGATCCAGGGCGTCCTTAAATGCTGAATGAATAGGCACAGGGAATACATCGTAATCAACGTATTCCTGTCGAACTATGTCTGTCTCGTCTTGGGATAGAGGCCCTAGATTGGTTTCCGAAAGTTTGGATTGAAAATCTTGACCATTGATGGTGGTTGCCGCAATCACCTCGAAACTGATCGGGGTATTGTGCAAGTCACTTCCCATTGTCCAATAGACCGCCCGATTGATCATAAGCGAAGGATTATTGGACGGAATGAATGTAAACGTTGAGATGCCGCTACTATCCGAGATCTGGACCTCATTTGTAGGAAAGAGTCCGATTCCTCCTGCAGCATCGCGCCCCTCGATAGTCCATCGCACTGGTACATTCGGCGCACCGACTTGAGCTTTTAACGTAACGGTGTCCGTTGTGATGAAGGTCTTCGAGCTTAGATCGATTATCTTCAACGGCGACGCCCCATGCAGAATAAAATGAAGGTCCGGCCAATTCCCATTGGACGGAGCGGAGTACGCCGAAAAAATGGTGTTTGTACCATCGAACGTGAAGTTCCTCGCAATCGTCCAACCTGCCCCAATACCAAGCATTTCGGTCTGGTGACCGCCTTTTCCAAGCGTCGACCAATCTCCGGGGATTGTGACATTTATGTCAAAACGACCTGACGCATCCACGAGCCCGCGGCTGTTTGTAATAAACTCCAATACCGATTGCCCGTTGGAAATCTTTGTCGTGATGAAGCTATCACTAAAATCAGCGCCTGCCGGAGTATCGTAATTGAAGTCTATGCCGCCGGGTCGATTGCCATCGACTCGAAAACCGAAGCCTGGATCCGGGAAAAATGTGAAACGAGACAGATAGACGCCCCCGTACGCTCTAATACTGAAATTTCTGTATAGCCTCTTCAGGTTGATGCTCGCCCTGTCCCCGTAGAACTTAGGGTCACCCGGATTTACTACGATTATGTCTGTCGCAGTATCGTAGTGTACAGCCGAATTTTTGAAATTCATATCTGCAAAAGACAGTGTAAATGAAGACGTCCTGTGCGGATATGCATAAACCGGGTAGTCATCAGGCGGCATGTCCCCTCCAGGCGGGGGGAGTTGTGCTACTCCTACCGTGCAAATTACCACGAAAGTAACGAGGATGAACAGAGCCGTCAGTTGTCGCGTCATCACATACCTCCTTTAATCGATATAATTATTGTCAAAAACGTAGCCAACCTTTGTACCCTAAAACAAATACTCAGCGCGGATGACTTGGATACAGAACCTGAGAAAAGAAAAATACGTCTTTCGCGTTATTCTCCGTCGTGACCCAACGGTAGATAGGTTAAGAACAGCCTCCTGATCGCTGCGACGCGGATTGCCGACAAAGTAACAACCCGTCGAGTGTGAGCGACTGGTGGAACAAACAGAGACATTCTAACGTCGCTAGTCACGGAACGCAACCGTTAAGGGGCGTTAATGCGCAAGATTAACGCTAAATTGGGAATTCGGGGATTCAGGGGGCGGCGAGGCGGGCGGCTGCTTCCAGCGTCAAGACGGGTTCGTTCGGCGGCGCGCCGCCCATATCTTTCAGTTTCTGCTCGGCATGCCACCTGTCAAGAGGCGGATTCGGGGAGTTGTCCATATCATGGAGATAGGCGGCGACAATGCGTGGATCGGACACGTTGCCTCCCGGTCCGCACAGGTACCCGAGCTGCTCAACCGCTGTCACCCTGTCGTTCACGAGACTTGCGGCGCGGACAAGCCGGTTCCGCAGAAGGAGTGTCTCTACAAGGCTGCCCTGCACTTCGGGATCGTTCAGCCGCTCCTTGCACACGGAGATAAAGTCGTTCAGCAGAATGACGAACTCAGGCATTGCCGCCAGGTCCGGCCGGTCCGCCAGTCCGTGGATATGGTTGCCGAGGTTCTCCCATGCGAGACTCAGTCCCGAGGCGTAGCCCGCCTGCCGAAACTGCTTCACGCTGCGAAGCAAATACTCGATGGTCTGCTTTCGGCCGCCAACCGGATCGTTCCTCCGTACGAGGCTCAACCCCCAGCAGGTATAGGCCTGGCCGGATACATTGTTCTCCTGCTCGTAAATCGCAAGCGCCCGCTTGAAGCTGCGTTCCGCCTCCACTTCGCGACGCAATCCAAGCAGCACGTGGCCCATATAGCGCAGCGCGTGCGCCTGTCCGGGCCGATCCTTCAATCTCTGGTATATAGAAAATGACTGCCGGATGTCGGCCAGCGCAGCCGAGTTCGCCTGGCGGGCGTTGCCGGTCTTGAGGTCGTAACTTTCCAGCAGGCATATGGCGAGCAGAGCAAGGGCGCGAGCCCGATCCCGATCCCGATCCCGATCCGTTGACTCCGACTTCGGTGAACGAGCCAGCGCCTTCTCAAGCCAGCCGCGCGCCACCATCGGCCTTTCCGGGACCCACCAGTACCTCGTGAGCGCGCCCGCCAGCTTTACGGCCTTTTGGGGCTCGTACTCCATAAGCCAGCGCAAACTGCTCTGAATATCCCCATCCAGCGGTTTCAGCAGGGCCAGCCGCTCGCTCTCCAGAGGTCCATAGGAGGCGTTCCACATCTCCTCCCCAAGCGCGACGCACTGTTCCGCCTGCTGCCGCCTGCCGCTCTCAGTCTCTGCGGGCGATGCCGGTCGCATGCCGGCCTCTCGCAGTCGATTCAGAACCTGGATTCGCTCCGCAAAGGTCGGAGTGGGCGCCTTCAACGACCATGCGACGAACGCTGCCACGACGAGAGTAACGCCAACGGCAGCTAGAACGCTCCGACGCCGCCACCAGGGCCGCGATACGGGGGAAGGTGTACCGCTCTCGATTGGCGGCGCGTCCGTCTCTTCGACCGGCGCGCGATCCGCGCGCAATTCAGCGAGGCGCTGACTAACCTCGTCGAACTGCTCCGCATACCGGCGGCGGGCCTCCGCAATCGGCGCTACTTTATCGCGAATCCCCGGCGCGAACGGGCCGGCATACAGTTCAACTGCCCGTTCAAGACATTCGATGCGGCGATCGTCCTCCTCGGCGTCGCGCGCCTCGGCAAAAAGGTAGTCGAATTCCTGGAAATCGAAAGCTAGTCCGGCCTCACCAGATAGGCGATATGCCTGCGCTTCGTTTGGGAAGAGATCGGGACGTCCGGGAATTATCTTGCGCAAACCCGTCAACATAACGCGAAGATCATCCTGCTTCGACTTCCAGTTTTTTTCATTCGGCCAGAGCGAACGGATGAAGTACTCGCGTGTGTGCTCCTTGCAAGGCTCCAGGGCGAGAAGGGCCAGCAGCCCGGCGAGCTGCGGCGCCAGAGGCACAATCGTGCCGTCGGCCTTCCGCATGCGCCGCCCGCCAAACAGCTCAACCCTGACTATCGAAATATCGTCGCCCATCATTCATTCCCTTCGCGTGATTCAACTGCGCCATTGACCCATTGACCCATTGACCCATTTACTCGTTGACCCATTTACTCGTTGACCCATTGACCCATTGACCCATTTACTCGTTGACTAATTTACTGGTTGACCTTCCGACCGTCATCCACCCGCGAGCCGCCGAATCCCCTCCGGACACAGGCTTTTGACGGGACATTCGCCGCACTTCGGACGCCGCGCAATACAGATTGTCCGGCCATGATGAATCAATACGTGCGCAAGATTCGTCCACTCCTGGCGAGGATGCAGCTTCATTAGCTCCTGCTCAATCTTGACCGGGTCCTCCTGCTTCGTCCAGCCCAGCAGATTCGAGATTCGCCTGACATGCGTGTCAACCACCAATCCTTCTCCGCCAAACGCCACCCCGATAAGCACGTTCGCCGTCTTGCGCCCCACGCCACGAAGCGTGATCAGGTCTTCCAGGGCGCACGGCACCTCTCCGCCAAATCTGGCGACCACGTCCTGGCTCATCTCGATCAGGCTCTTGGTCTTCTGCCGGAAAAAGCCCGTGCTCTTAACGATCTCCTCCACGTCGGCGGCGCTGGATTCGGCGAGGGCGGCAACAGTCGGATATCGGGCGAACAGGCGCGGCGTGACCATGTTGACCCGCGCGTCCGTGCACTGGGCGCTCAAAATTGTCGCGCACAAAAGCTGCCACGCGCCCTCGTGCGTCAGCGCGCACTCGGCATCGGGGTAGCGCCCCTTCAAAATCCGCAGGACCTCCGCCGCGCGCTCCTTCTCCCTGGGGGTATATCGTCTCTCCCGCGTTTTCACGGCTGCCATAACGCCAGTGTCCCCATCACTTAGATTGTGTTGAAAAACAGCCCCACAACCCCCAATCCTGGGGGGGACAGAGTGGCCGGAGGGCATAGACTCCCCCAGGATTGGGGGTTGGGGGGCATAGACTCCCCCAGGATTGGGGGCCGGGGGGCCGAGCGCAGGCACGTCATGAAATAACGTCATGGAATGCAGTTTAACCCATTGGCCATTCTTATCCTTCCCAAAAAGCGTGGCATCGAGCGTATCATCATCCGTGAAGACATCTTTGAAACGAGTTGTGCCGGTCTCACCGATCAATCTCGCAAGGTCGCGACTCGCCTGTAAGTGGCGCCTGATAAATGTAAAAGAAGCTCGTCCGCAATGGCGAACGAGCTTTCGGAGATAGGATTCGACTGCCGCTTCTTAGGCGGCTCTTGGCAGAAGGGTTGGCTGAAGCAGCCCGGCGACGATAAGAGCTTCCTCGACTCGGGCAGAGACGATGCCCTGGAGGATGGATTCAAGGCAGCCCGTCGCCTCAGCCATTTCGGAGTCGACCGTGGAGAGAATCGCGGCCACCGGCGTAATCGCGCCTTCGGCGTCAAGGACCGAGTAGCAGGCGTGATCAAACAGATTCTGAGCCAGCACATAGCGGCGCATTGCCCGCTCCATTTCGGGATCGTCGAGAAGTCGGATGCTGTCCATGCTGATGGTTACCCTTCGGAGAAGTCGAGTGAGTTGGGTGAGCCGAGTGAGGTGAGTGAATCGGGCCAGCGGTGTGCGTCCGCGAGATGCGAGAGCGAGATACAAAACATCTTGCATAAGTATTCTTTCGTCCGTGAGGACGATTGGCCGAAGGCCCAGAGTTCTCGGGCGCGCCACCGGTCCGAGCGTCTGAGACAGCGAGTGAATGAATTCACTCGCCCGGTGGCGGGCGGGACTTATGCGAGAGGTAAGATTCTATGGAAGCTGCGGCGTGGCGGCAATATCGTAGAGGAAAGCAAACGCGCTTCCAATTGACTCGATTATTGGAAATGTATCGAAGAGAAAACAGGTAGACAGAAGGCCCTGCCGAATCATATCGGCAGGGCCTTTTAAGCGAGCGGCGCGGTCTGTCAGCTAAGCCGCTTGAGGAGCGTAACCCGGCCAACCGGAACCCATTCGACCACCAGAATATCGCCGTTTTTGAGGAACTTGGCAGAATGCGGGTGAATGAATTTACCGGGAACCCATTCGGCCTTCGGCTTGCCGCGATACTCGCCCAGGCTCTTGCCGTCGCCCAACTGGGTAATCACCTTGTTATCTGCGTCCAGCAGCGTCACCACGCAATCGAGATCGGGGATGAGCATCATGTCGCCGCGAATGTCGAAATGACAGGGAAGGCGCATTCCGTCGTTGCTGAACTTGACGTGCTTGCCGTCCATCGTGAAATACTGAAGGCGGTGATTCGCGCGGTCGGCCACTACCACAAAGGGCTCATGTCCGCGCGTGTCCACCCAGATCCCGTGCGCGTTGGAGACCTTGCCTGGCTCCGTTCCTCTTCCGCCGAACGTCCTGATAAGCTCGCCCTTGACGTTGTACTGCATGATATAGTCGGAGCCGTATCCATCGGTCACATAGAAGTCGCCATGCGGCGCGAGGGCCACGTTCGTGGGGATGAACGCTATCTCCTTGCCGTCTTTCTTGTAGACTCCGGTCTCAAGCGGAATACCCTTCTCCCAGACCACGTTTCCGGTTAGATCGGTCTTCACCACCTGGCGGTGCGCCGTATCGCAATGGTAGAGAAACTCCTCCTTGCCCTCTTTGCGGATGTCGAGGCCGTGCCCGCCCCCCTGGAACCGCGAACCCCATGAATTGAGGAACTTGCCCTTCTTGTCGAAAACGACGATGGCATCCTTCGACATGCTCTCGGGATGGACCGTGTGGGAGATGTAGATGTTGCCCCTGGCATCCTGCGCGACGCCCTGGGTGTCGCCCCACCGAATGTTGTCGGGCGGCGTCAGCCAATCGTGAATACACTCGTACTTGTGGTCGCCTTCGCCAAGAATAATCTTCGGCTTATTGTCGTCGGCGGACGCTCGTCCGGCGAGCGTCATGCCGGCTACTGCCACGCCGGTCTGCGCCAGGAACTGGCGCCGAGACATGTTCTCATCGGTTTTCTTCTCGCTGTTCATAGTCTGCACGTCCTTTCGTCACTGAATTGGTTGGTGAATTGATTCATGCCGTCGTATTGTGTTACAGCCTGGGTTACCGGTTTACCAGATGAGTCGTTATGTAGTTTTGTAGTTTAGTAATTTCGTAGTCGGTGTTGAATGAGACTGCATCTTCCTGTTTGCTATCATTCGGCAGTCTAGCGCCCACAACCTCCTATCGCTTTCAACTTATGGTAATAATCAACAGATATTGTGCCGCCCGTCCACGCAAGGGCAGGCTGATTAGGGGCGCCGCGCTCTGCTGACGCGGGAAAAGGGAAGATTTGCAATGCAAGAAGTGAACCGAATTTGGCTGTTGAAGACGGGTAAGCGCTTGATTCCGGCCGCTTCCGCCGCTGTTGTGATTGGCGTCAGCCTGACTGCGTGCGGTCCCCGGACGAGGGCGCCCGCTTTCGGGTTTGGTCCGGCGGCCTCGTCCTCTCCGGCCGGAATGCCGCCCCTCGGGCCGGCCATGCAGGTCGCGGACGGCGTCGTTATGCACGAGATTCAGCTTCCCTCGCCGCGCGGCAGCAGCAAGATACGCATCTTCCTGCCCGCGAAGCAGCCCCACGGCAAGCTCTCGTGCGTTTTCGTAGCGCCCGCCGGCACGCCGCTCATATACGGTAACACGCTCGGGACGTTTGGAGAGGGAGATGAAAAGGAGCAGATTCCGTACGCACAGGCGGGTTTCGCCGTCGTGGCCTACAGCATCGATGGAGACGTTCAGGATACCAACAACGAGAACCAGATTGTTCAGGGGATGCGCGAATTCAAGGCGGCAAACGGAGGCACTGACAACACGAAAGAAGCAGTCGACTACGCGCTCGCCCGGATACCGAATATCGATCCGGCGCGGCTCTACACGGCCGGGCACAGCTCCGCCGGCACCCTCTCTTTTCAAGCAGCCCGGACCGATTCGCGAATCGCGGCCTGCATTGCCTACGCTCCCGCCACGGACATCGAAGCCCGGTTCGGCGGCAAGCTGTCGCTGCTCGACGGGGCCGTGCCCGGATTCAGCGAATTCCTTCGTTCCATATCCCCCATCAATAATGCGGACAAGCTCCGATGCCCGGTGTTCTTGTTCCACGCCGACGATGACGGCAATGTTCCCACGAGCGACAACGCGCGATTCGCGGACGCATTAAGGCGCTCAAACCCGAAGGTCACCTTCGCGCGAGTGCCATCCGGCAACCACTACGATTCCATGGTCCGGCAGGGCATCCCCAAAGCTATCGAATGGCTCAAAGCGATGCCGCAATAATTGAACTATCCAGCTAAGGTGACACGAAACAATTATCGAATCGCCTGTACCCTGGTGAATCGCACTCACCCTCAGTTTTGCTCCCCCTCCCGTTTCGGGAGGGGGCCGGGGGGTGGGTGCCGTTCCCCGTTTCGGGAGGGGGCCGGGGGGTGGGTGCCGTTCCCCGTTTCGGGAGGGGGCCGGGGGGTGGGTGCCGTAAGTTTATCTCCAACTCTGAGAAGTTGAAGGGAAGCGATTATTCTTCACCGTTGGCTAACATAATCCACGGCCGGCGGAACTTTCCGCTTGCCGAATCGCGATTATTTTGTTGGCAGGACGGATTGTCAGGAATCAGATGTCCGGTCAAAAATTGAGCGGGGTGCAGACAATGCTTGAAGAAGCGAGGTTCTACTGGCAGCTGTTAACGTATCGTGTTATCTTTCTTCTTTTATATCCTGTAGTCCGTACGGCCGACAAACTTCTCGGCGATAACTTCTGGAGCGCGCGCGATAGGTAGTTTAGTGGCAGCGACCCAATCTACTCACGTGAAGAGACCGGCATCCGAGCGGACGCCGGTCTCTTCATGCGAATCGAGCCGAATCGCGGCTTTCAATCTTAATAAGCGTAGACGAAGGCTCTGCGGCGTGTGCACGCCCGGCAGCGCCGGCATGAATGGCTATAACCCCGTCGGATGGCTGATAAAAAATGTCTCCAGGCCAAACCTCCGCTCCAGATGCCCGGCCAGCGCTTTCACTCCCACGGTCTCGGTCGCATAGTGGCCCGCGTAGATTACGTTGATTCCGCCCTCTTCTGCATCGAAGTAAGTGTGGTGCGCGCCCTCGCCCGTCAAAAAAGTATCGCAGCCCGCCCGAATCGCCTGTCCAATCATGCTTCCCGCCCCGCCCGTTACGATTCCAATGCGGCGAATCTGTTCCGGTCCCGTCGGCATCACGAGCGGTTCGATGGAGAGTATGTCTCGGACGCGCGCGACAAACTCTTCCCTGCTAATATCCGCATCCGCCCACACCCCGATAGGCATGCCGTCATGCTCGCCCCATAGGCCGCCCACGGACAGACCGAGCAGCCGGGCCAGCACGTGGTTGTTGCCGACCTCCGGGTGAGCATCCAGGGGAATGTGGCAGGAATAGAGCGCGACATCGTTCTTGATCAGCGCTGAAAGACGGCTGTAGTACGCTCCGGTGACGGGGGCTTTCCCGCCCCAGAAGAGACCGTGATGCACGATTATCATCTGCGCGCCTCCCGCGACCGCCGCGTCGATGGTTGCCCGACACCCATCGACGGCGACGGCTATTCTAGAGACATTCGCGCTGCCTTCGACCTGGAGACCATTAAAGGCATCTTTGTAGTCGGGGACGTTAGCTATGTCGAGGTATTCGTCGAGATAGGCGACGAGTTCCCGGGTTTCCATCGTGTTATTCCTATTGCTGTTCACTCGACAGCCGAAAATGCATTTCGATTCCTTACCGGTCAGGCGGGTGTGTGCGAGGGAGTGAGCTCCTCTCGTTGTCTCAACCACTCGGACCGGTGGCGTAGTCGAGAACTCTGGGCCTTCGGTCGGTCGTCCTCACGGACGAGAACACCTTATTCTGCAAGCTCTGCTGAATTCTATACTGCACCCCAGTCGGGCGGATGTTGTAGGACTTGCCGAGGTCCACGTCAAACATTGGTTTCAATCTATTCTACTTTCGGCGCGGGCCTCCCTGTTTCCCTGCGCGGCATCGGCACGAATCCCCCGGCGAATGCCAGGAGCGAATTGAGCTATGAGAATCCTGATACTTGGCGGAACCGGCCTCATCAGCACCAGCATTACGCGCAAGCTCGTCGAGCGGGGCGACAGCGTGACCGTGTTCAACCGTGGCCAGCGGGAGAGCCGCGTGCCGAAGGGCGTCGAGTTCATAACGGGTGACCGGAAGGAGTACGCGGCGTTCGAGGAGCGGATGGCCATTGAATCTAGAGACGGGTGGGACGGCGTGATCGACATGATTGGCTTCGTACCGCAGGACGCCGAGAGCGCGATTCGGGCCTTCCGCGGTAGGACGAAACGTTTCGTCTTTTGCAGCACTGTCTGCGTATACAATGGCCGCATGACCAAAATGCCTGCTACCGACGACGAACCGCTGAACCCCATCAGCGACTATGGGAAGAACAAAGCCATCTGCGAAAACCTGCTGATGACTGCGCACTTGGAAGACGGATTCCCTGCGACAATCCTGCGGCCATCCCACACGTACGGCGAGGGCGGCGCAATTATCCATTCGCTTGGCTGGACGACCACCTTTCTCGACCGCGTGCGCAAAGGCAAGAAGATAATCGTGCACGGTGACGGCAAGACGCTGTGGGCATCGTGCCATATCGATGACGTCGCAAGCGCCTTCATTGGGGCGCTGGACAACCCGGCAGCGATCGGGCAGTCCTATCACGTTACGGGCGACGCGCCGCAGACGTGGGACGAATATGCCGCGGGCGTCGCGGAAGCGGTGGGCGGCAGCGAGAACATCGTGCATATCCCCACCGATCTGCTGGCGAAGCTCGCGCCCAAACGGGCAGCGTTCACGGCGCATGAGTTCCAATACAACCGCGCATTCGATAACAGTAAGGCGCGGCGGGACCTGGGATTCGCCTATACGATTCCGTGGGTGGAGGGCGTGCGCCGGACGGTCGCGTGGCTCAACTCGAACGGCAAGATTCTGAACAGCGACGACGATCCATTCGACGATTGCGTTCTCGCGACGTGGGAGCGAATGAGCGAATCGATGCTGGCGGAGTGCGGCCAACTAGGAGGGTGAGGACGCTGCGTAATTGTTCTCTTCGTCCGGTAGGACGACCGGCCGAAGGCCCTCCAGCGAGGTCGCTTCAGTGCCTCGCTCACCTTCCATAAACTATCTGTGAAGGACGGAATATGAGCGCTGAAGACGCATTCGAATATGGACCGGTGCCGGAAGAAGAGGCGCACGCGCTGGCGACCATGCTCTCCGACGCCCTCCACTTCAATATGAATTCGGAGCAGGTTGCGCGGTACGTCGAGCGTGCCGGGTACGAAACTTTCCGTGTGGCCCGCCAGAACGGGAAGATGGCTGCCGGCCTCGGAATCATCGAGGCCGCCCAGTGGTTCGGAGGCGCCAAAGTCCCCTGCATCGCCATTAGCCCGGTCGGCGCGGCCCCGGAGTATCGAGGGCGCGGAGCGAGCTCGCTCCTGCTCCAGAAGATGCACGAGGAGGTATACCGGAAGGGGTTTCCGCTGTCGTGCCTCTATCCGGCCACGCTCACCTTCTACCGGCGCGCGGGATACGAGAAGGCAGGCGCGTGGAATACCTATGAGTTGAGCACGGACGCGATTCGTGCCAAGAACCGCGATCTGGATATGGTTCCTGTTGCTGTCGAAGACGACGGCGAGATTCGCGCGGCGTACGAAACACGGGCACGCATGAACAACGGGCACCTGGAGCGCTGGCCCAATCTCTGGCGGCGCGTGCTGGAGGGCAAGGACAAGACGGGAAGCAGGTATTTGGTTCAAAGGGACGGTGTCACTGAGGGGTATGCCTGTTATTTTCAGGGCGGGCAGATGGAGCAGACCCATATCACGGATATGTGCGCGCTTACCCGCGACGCCGCGCTGCGCCTGCTCACCTTCTTTGCGGACGACCGCTCCATGACCAACACGATTCAGTGGCGCGGAGGCCCCAACGACCCCCTCCTTTTCGCGTTGAGCGAGCCGAAAGAGAAGGTCACGGGGACAGTCGATTGGGTTCTGCGCATTACGGACGTAGAGAAAGCTCTGCGGCTGCGGGGATACCCGCAAGGCCTCGACATGGAGATTCATTTCGAAGTCCGTGATGACCAGCTGCCCTGGAACGACGGCCGGTTCGTCCTCGGAATCCATGGCGGTCGCGGAGAGGTGCGGCGCGGTGGCGAGGGCCGCATTTCGGTGGACGTACGCACGCTGGCAAGCCTGTACACGGGTTACATGACGCCCATCGAGCTGCGGCTGGTGGGCGCGCTGGAGGGAGACGACGCCGATCTGGCGCGCGCGCAAATGGCTTTCTCCGGCCCGCGACCCTGGATGCCGGACATCTTTTAGCGGCCGGTCGTTGGGTTGTTGGGTCGTTGGGGCGTCCCGAAAACTCTGGCGGGCGCGGGAACCCTGGGGCGGTGGGCCTCCGACTTCCGACTTCCGGATTCCGACTTCCGACTTCCGACTTCCGCAATTTTCAACAAGGAACGCGCATGAGAGCAGAATTCGAGGGAATGTGGCCCGGAGAACCCGCTGTAGTTGATGAGCAGGGGCGCCGCATCAGCCTTACGCTGCGAATCGTCCCGGAAACGCCGCAGGAGGTGGCGGAGCTGCGTAAATTCTGCCGCATGACCGAAGCGTTCGCCTTTATTATCGATGAGGATTTCCGCAGCAATTCGGCGCACATCGCTCCGGTATATGCCGAGCGGGCGTTCAGCGTGTCGCAGCACGAGCTAATTATGGAGGAGCTGGGATGACAAGCAGCGAGCCGATGGAGAAAACCGCGGCCAGCGATTCAAATATCCGAACGGCCTGTTCGCGCGCCTTCTCTACAAAAAAACCAAAGTGCGGCGTATTAGCTGAAACAGATATGCTGTCCGGCAACTATGCATTCGAAAGAATTGGAGGTCAAAACAACACCTTCCTCGGCAGGCTGCGTCGAGGAAGGTGTTTGACTCTGGCAGGATCCCTCTCAGTTACGGAGGAGGCGGCGGACCGATAAAGTCTGGAGGCCCAAGAGCCAGGGTCTCAGTCCGTGTCAATCCCGCGACGACATTGATAGTCACGTCCGGCGAGTCTGTATAGGGAGGGTTGGTCGCCTTCAGCACGTACGCGCCGGGATCGATGGTGTTGAAGGTGATCGAATAGCTCCCGTCAGGCTGCATTGCCGTCCCGCCTGACTGGACGACCGCTCCATTCTTCATCAGCTTGACCATGGCCGACATTGGGCCATTTGGCCCGGTTGTCTTGACCTTTAGCTCGATCAGCTTTGTCAGCGTACATGGGATGCTAACGCTGCCGATCGGTGTCTGGAAGAGCGTCTGCGGGGCCGCTTCGTACCCCAAGGGGCTCATCACGGTTCCCGACACTTTCCACTTATAGCCTTTCGGCAGGGACAGCGTGGTGGTCCAATTTGAGGACGAGTTGAAGTTCAGTGCGGCCCCATTCTGCGGGCCAGGCGGAGGCGGGGTTGTCCAGGGGCCGTCTGCGACCAGTGTTCCGCTTCCAAACCCGCTGGCAGGCGCGACGTTGGGCGAGAGCGTAAAGGTGACATCCTGCATGATGGGTTCGTTGCGTACCGCCGCCCTCGTACTCTCAGCGGCTACCAGCGAGTATATGTCTCCCCACGCCATAACGTCATTTTGCTTGAATCCAGAGCTCTGGCGGTTTGTCTCGTCTGTCAGCCACCGG
>JBBROJ010000133.1:0-14628 GCA_038229495.1 Chthonomonadales bacterium | reverse complement strand
CAAGCACAACTACACGAGCGGCAAGCTCACGAGCGCGGAGGACCAGGCGGGCGTATCCGAATCCTACACCTACGACGCGGACTACAACAAGACGCAGGTAACGGACCGGCGAGGGAACAGCACGTCGTACACGTACGATTCGGCGGGTAACGTCCTCACCAAGACCGACCCGCTCTCCCACGTTTGGACGTGGACGTACAACAGCAAGAACGAGGTCCTCACCGTTACCGACCCCCTGTCTCATGTTGTCACGAACGTTTATGATTCAGCGGGGAACCTCACCTCCTCAACCGATGCGCTCAGCCATGCCGCGACTTTCACGTACGGCAGCTACGGACTGACGGTGTACACCACGGGAAGCGCGATCTTATTCCGCTTCGTCAGCTGATTTGCAGGCAGGCAGGCGTTAGCCGAACGGGCCGGCATCGCAATGCTCGTCGCGGTCGCCATAGAGCGTCTGTAGGTAAGCGATCTGGCCCTGATGGTAGACCATGTTCCAGTACGGGTGGAAACAGCACTCCGCAACGGGCCGCCCTTCTTCCGGTTTCCCTGGAATCGCTATCACCTCTCGAAGCTCCGCCGGTTCCAGCGCGCGGATAGTCTCGGACAGCGCCTCCGCACTCGCGAGGAGCCGCTCCACCGCCTTATCGACCGTATCGAGAGAGTCATAGCAGCGCTCGGCAACTCCCTCCGGCAGAACGGCGTGGACCTTCGCGCGCAGGATGTTGGCCCACATTATGTTCGCCAGAGAGCATTCGACAAGCTGATCGAGCGCAGTGCGAGCGCTCGGTTCCGGCTGCCACAACGCTTTCTCCTCGGGCATAGCGCGGATGGTCGCGACAAGGTCTTGCGCCGCCTTCTCGATGAATTTCGCCGCAACGTACTGAACGCTCGTCATAATGCACCCTCCAATCGCGCAGGCCGGCATAATGTGCATTCTTTGCGACACTGAAGCAGCGAACTCCTTCCCTGCCCGCTCACTCCCGACTCGCGAGCTGACGAGAAATAGCTGCCCCTCGTACGGTATCATGACGCAATGAGCGATGCGCTGGAAAGAATTCGAGGCGCGACGCGCGGAACACCGTACGAAGAGAAGCTATTTCTCGTCGGCGGGGCGCTGCGGGATCGCGCGCTCGGTTTGCAGATGTCCGAGGACCTCGATCTTGTGCTGGAAGGCGATGCGGTCGCCCTCGCCGATCTCCTCTTCGCTCGTGGAGTCTCGGACCATCACCCGGTGCTCTACCCGCGATTCGGAACTGCCAAGATCGCTATTGCCGATCACGACGTGGAACTGGTCAGCGCTCGCGCGGAGAGCTATGAGTCTGACAATCGTAAGCCGGCCGTTGTTCCCGCCACACTGATGGACGACGCCTATCGCCGAGACTTCACCATCAATACGCTCATGGAGAACGTCCACACCGGAGAGGTTCTCGATCTGACCGGAAAGGCCTGGGACGATCTCCGCGCGGGCATCCTTCGCACGCCGCTCGACCCGCACGTCACATTCTTCGACGACCCGCTTCGCATGCTCCGAGCGGCGCGATTCGCCTGCCGATTCGACTTCTCTATCGAGCCGCAGACCTGGCAGGCTATCGTGGAGATGGCCGGCCGCCTCAATCTGTTTGGTCCCGAGCCTCCCGTCGTAAGCGCCGAGCGGATTCGTGACGAGCTTGTAAAGATGGTTATGGCGGACGGGCCACGACTTGAGACACCGATTCAGGACGGTGTAATGCGCGGTCGCGGACCGGTCGTTGGGCTGGAGCTCCTGCGCCGCACCGGCCTCCTGGCGGCGTTCCTGCCGGAGCTCCTGGAGATGGCGGGAGTGACGCAGAACGCGTGGCACCTGTACGACGTATGGGATCACACGCTGGTGGCGCTTTCCCACTTGCCCTCGGACGCGCCGCTCGAAGTGAGGCTGGCGGTACTCTTTCATGATGTGGGGAAGCCGCGAACGCGCAGCGAAGATGAGAAAGGGGTCCACTTCTACGAGCACCAGTTCGTCGGGGCGGCTATGGCCCGCGGGGCCCTCACGCGTCTCAAATTCACCAACGATCAAATTCGCGACATATCCGCGCTTGTCGAGCTGCACATGCGCCTCGGGGAGGCGCGCCCGGAATGGAACGATGCGGCCATTCGGCGCATGATCCGCGCGCTCGACCCCTATACCCAAGACCTATTTGCCATTACGCAATGCGATATGGCGGCGATGCGGCAGGACGTACCTCACCCCGACCCCGAGGCCCTGCGCGCCCGCATGAAGGCCCTGAACGAGCAGATGAACGCTGCCCGCGTAGTTAGCCCGCTCGACGGCCTGGAACTAATGGCGGCGCTTGGGGTGTCGCCCGGTCCTATCCTAAAGGCAGCCAAGGAGTTCCTGGTGGGCGAGGTGCTCGAGGGCCGGATTCGAGAGACCGACAAAGAGGCGGCTCGAATCGCTGTCGTTAAATGGTTCGGATGCCGGTAAGCGAACGCGCCCCCGGCAGTGTTGAGGGAGAAACCTATGGCTGAAAACTACGAGCTTCAAATATTGGACCCGGCGCGAATGCGTCTCTTCTATCATGGCGGCGTGCTCAGGATGACGCTGGCGGACGACCGGTCCTACCGCGCAGTCCGCGGCTATCGCGCATTTCCTATCTCCGACCCGGACCACTACTACGGCCTGCTCGACGGCGAGGGGAAGGACATCGGTGTCATTCCCAACCCGGCGATGCTGGATGCCGAAAGCCGCGCTGCCGCCGAATCCGAAATGGAGAAGCGCTACTTCGTGCCGGTCGTCCGGAAGGTTTTGGACATCCGCGACGATTACGGAGCGCTCATATGGGATGTCGAGACGGATCGCGGCCACAAGCGATTCGTGGTCCGCTCCATGCGCGACAATACCGCCGAGCTTCCCAACCACCGCCTGCTTCTTACCGATGTAGACGGCAACCGATTCGAGATTGCCGACCTTCGCGCGCTCGATGCAAAGACTCAGGAAGTGCTGCTGAAGAGCATGTAGGAGAGGCTCATTGCGAATAGCGCTCTGTAGTCGGTCTAGAACTCGTCGCTTTCGTCCTGGATTCGGATATCCTGCGCAACCAGATCCTTCCAGAGGGAAAGCACAGATGGAGCAGCGCTTGCCGCCGCTAACAGGTCTTCCACGGGCCCGTGCAGGGTTTTCAAAGCGGGGAAAGCCAGGAGAAGCATTGCGATATCGCGCCAATCCGTTCCAGATTTCGGGCTACCTCGTCGTTGGTGATAAGACACTACTTTACTCGTTACCAGCTCCGCCGGAGCCAGAACCTGTATGTCCTCTATGCGTTCGGCAGCCGGCAGCACGCCGACCGAGCGGAGGTCGACAAGATGGCGGTTGCCTGTCTTCTGAAGCTGAAAAAGCCTGAATCCGCGCGCGTCGCCGATCTCTCGAATCCGGACAGCTATTTGGAATCTCGTGTTCAAATGGTCCCGCAATTCGGCTGCCAGCTCCGCCGCGCGATTGGACATGATATCGATGTCCTGCGTCATGCGCGGCTCGCTCACGTACGCGTTCACGGCCTGCGCCCCAAAGAGCACAGCGTCGTCACGCCCACGCAAAAACTCCAGCACCGCCTCATGAAGCTGCGCGAGCGGCAGCGGTTCGTGCATAGCAAACTCCCTGAACGCTAGTGCGCCCGCGTTAAACACTCTTGCCTCCGTTCAGAACGATTCTGCCTCTCTTCACGCAATCTGCGCAATTCACGCAATTCAAGCACGCTTTTCTTTTATCGGAGGTCTGCCCCCATCGTCTATATGTCGCGGCCGACTGCATTCGCAATCGGCTTGCACTCCTGAACCAGGCTCGCGTAGGATTCGTGGGTGACCGTCTGCGCGCCGTCCTTGATGGCCTTTTCGGGGTGGGCGTGAACCTCGATAATAAGGCCGTCCGCGCCGCAGGCGATAGATGCCTTCGTCATCGGTCCCACGAGACTTGCTTTGCCTGTGCCCTGGCTCGGGTCCACAATGACAGGCAGGTGGGACAGCGACTTTGCCAGCGGGACCGCGCTCAGATCCAGCGTGTTGCGCGTCGCGGTCTCGAAGGTGCGAATGCCGCGCTCGCACAGCATGACGTCCGTGTTTCCGCCGACCAAAATGTATTCCGCGGCCTGCAGCCACTCCTCGATCTTCGCCCACATTCCCCGCTTCAGCATTGCGGGCGTTCGCGCCTTGCCCACCTCGCGAAGCAGATCGTAGTTCTGCATGTTGCGGGTGCCAATCTGGAGGATGTCGGCATATTCGCATACCATCTCGACGTTGCGGGGGTCCATAACCTCCGTAATGACGGGCATGCCGGTCTCCATGCCCACAGCCTGAAGAATCTTAAGCCCTTCTACGCCGAGACCCTGAAACGAGTAGGGCGAGGTGCAGGGCTTGTAGGCGCCGCCTCTAAGAATCTGCGCGCCCGCCGCCTTCACCGCCTTCGCAGTCTCCAGCGTCTTATCATAGTCCTCGATTGTGCAGGGGCCTGCCATCATGGCGATCTTCTTGCCGCCAATCTCTATACCGCGCACGTTGACGACGGTCCCATCGGGATGCAGCTCGCGGCTGACGAACTTGTACGGCTTGAGGATGGCGATGACCCGCTCGACATACGCGAGGCTTTCGAGCTGCTCCAGATAGCCCATTTTATCGGCCTCGGGCACGCCCACCGCGCCGATAACCGTCCGCTCCGCGCCATAAATGGGCTGGACGCCGTAGCCCCAATCCTGAATCCGCTGCTCAACGTCTCGAATCTCGTCTTCCGTGGCGTGCGCCGCCATCACGACTATCATTTTGCCAATATTTCCTTTAGCTGTTGTATGAATCGCGCGTTCTCCTCCGGCAGTCCGATGGTAACGCGAATATGGCTGGGCGCGCCGAATGCCGCGCCCGCCCGAACGATGACGCCGCGCCGGAGCAGAGCGTCGGATAGCTCCCGGCTGTCGCGGCGGGTGTCCACCCAGACGAAATTGGCTTCCGAGGGCGCATAGGGCAGGCCCATCTCGTCGAAGGCGGCATAGAAAGCGCGCCTGCCCGCGCGATTCATGTCCCGCGTACGCTTTAAGTGCTCAAAATCTCGCAATGCAGCGATCCCGGCAGCCTGCGCAAGAACGCTAACGTTGAACGGCTCACGGACCTGCTCGAGAATCTGAATGATCTCGGGCCGGGCCACGCCATAGCCGAGGCGAATGCCTGCCAGCCCATACGCTTTGGAGAAGGTACGGAGAACAATGACATTCCGTCCTTCGCGCACATAGGCGATGCCGTCCGGGTAGTCCGGCCGCTCGACATACTCGTAATACGCCTCGTCTATCACAACGAGCGTATGAGCAGGAATCCGCGCCATAAAGGAATCGACGGCCTTCGCTCCCACGGTAGTCCCGGTCGGGTTGTTCGGGTTCGTGAGGAATATGATTCGTGTCCGCTCGGTGACCTGCTCGCCCATCGCCTCCAGATGGTGGGTCCAGTTGAGCGCGGGAACCTTGCGGCAGGCCGCGCCGTTCAACACCGCCGCGGCTTCGTACTGGCTGAACGTCGGGTCGTCCTGCACGATCTCGTCGCCCGGCTGCAGGAACGCCAGTCCGATCAGGCGAATCAAATCGTCCGAACCGTTGCCAAAGATAAGTTGGTCGCCATCGATCGACAGATGCTTTGCGGCGGCTTCACGCAGATCGAAGCAATATCCATCGGGATAGAGGTGAACCGATACGGCGGCCTGTCGCATCGCCTCTACGGCGAGCGGGGACGGGCCAAGATTGTTTTCGTTGGAGGCGAGCTTGATTACATTATCAAGCCCAAGCTCGCGCTTTACCTCGGAGATGGGTTTTCCGGGTCTATAGGGCACGAGGCGAAGTATATTGTCGCCAACAGGCGGCATTGGCGGACGGAATTCAGACATGCGGGGCTCCCTGGCCACTTAGTTGCGCGCCATGCGCGGAATGACTCCAGTTTACCCGATGCACGAGCGCCCGGCAAAGTGATGAGCGTTCGGGACACCGGTTGGAGCCGGTTGACCGTCGGCGAACATTGCGTTATACTGTTACCGTCGTGGAGAGGTGTCCGAGTTGGTTTATGGAGCCCGTCTTGAAAATGGGTAGGCGAAAGCCACGCAGGTTCGAATCCTGTCCTCTCCGTACGTAAAACCCGAACCGAAAACGTAACCGAAAGCCGGCTGGGCAGAAGCCCGGGCGGCTTTCGGTTACGTTTCAGTCGCTATTGACCTGGATTCGTTGCCCTCATAAGCCTCAATGCAGCTCGCGAATCTCAATCCGGCGGAAGTCGATTGGGTCTGTGTGGCATTGCAGGCCGACAAGGCCCGCGCGAGGGCGCTTCGAGAGCGGGAGCTCGCCCTTGCCCTTCTCGTTGTGGGTGTCGAGGTTCTCATGGATGACCTCGACGCTGTTTATCCACACCGAGATTTCCGCGCCCCGGCAGCGGATACGCAGCCGATTCCACTCTCCCGCGGGCCTGGCAGGGTGGGCTTTGGGTGCGACGAAACTGTAGATTGCGCCACATGCCTGGTCCGGCTTCACGTCTTTGTAGCGAGGATCGGCATCGTCCAGAATCTGAATCTCCATGCCATCGGTGGAGGGCCAGCCGCCGCGCGGAAACCGGATTCCCACGCCGCTGTTCGCGCCCTTCGGAATACGGAACTCCAATCTCAGCTCGAAATCGCCATACTCCTTGTCCGCCGCCAGATAACCGCTCGTTCCACCCACGCAGGTGAGAAACTCGCCGTTTGCCTTCCATACGTCCAGCTTCGAACCCTTGCCCTCCGAGTGCCATCCGGTCAAATTCCTGCCATTGTAGAGCCGTGTCCACGCTCCGGGCTTTGCATTGTTCTGCGCCAAAGTCGCGGTTGACGCCGACGCAAGCAATATGGCACAGAGCAGGCCTTTGAGGATGTCAAGACGTCCGGTGACGGTCATTTGTGATCGGTCTCCTTTGGTAATGCGGACATGTCAACAGTTAGCTGGAAAAAGGAAAAACTCCTGCCGTAGAAAACAGCAGGAGTTCCGGACGACAAAATCACCAGTTATCCGATGCGGACCGAATTCAGTCCCAAAAAGGAGTATTGCGGCGTGCAGGCGAGCTGACGGGAGCGGTTAATCTCGGAGGAGACGTTTGGTATATGGGGCAAATACGCGAAATGATCGAGATCCCGCAGTCTCTCCAGCGCCTTGTCGACGACCCTATCTGGCTTTACGACGCCGGCCGGCTGCGGCGCGAGCGACGGCCCGTTCGTGGACGCTGTCGCCGCAGGCCCTGTCGTCGCAGGAAATACCTCGGCGTCGGGCTGGAGAGGATTCCCTTCCAGGCGGACGCCCTTGCCCGTGATAAAATCGGTAACAGGATACTGGAGGCCGAAATCCTCGGGGAGCGTGGCCAGCAGAGAAGTCAGGACTGCGCCTGCCGATTTAGTGCCGACGAGGACAGCGCCCGCGTCCTCCTTCAGGGCGGCGGCGGTAATTTCGGACGCGCTGCCGGAGCCCCGGTTCATCAGGACCGCAATCTTGCCGCTAAAAGGCTCCACGTTTCCCTTGCGGGTCTTCTGTGGACTGTCCACCCACTTGGCCACTGCCACCGCATCCTTAGGGTCGCCCTTCGTCGCAATGGCATACCGCTCGGACATAGACTTTGTCACGCTGGTGCCGATGGGTGAACCGTCGGGGAGCAGCAGACAGAGCAAATGCCTCATATTGGCCACAAGCCCGCCGCCGTTGGAGCGAAGGTCGAGGATAAGATACTTCGCGTGGGCCGCTTCGGACATCAGCTTCTCGACGGCGTACCGGTCATAGCCGACGTTGAAAGTTGGAATGCGAATAACGACCGCCTCCTCGTCCACCCATGTAAGGGTCTCGGGACGCACGGTCGAGTAGCGCTTGCGCTCTATCGCGACCTCCTTCACCTCGCCTGTACTCTTTTTCAGCTTGAGCGCAAGCCTGGATCCCTCGTCTCCCTCCAGAACGTCCGTTGAATTCGGGGTCTTGCCGTCCACCTCGATGATGGTATCTCCCACCTCGACTCCCGACGGGGCCGCCGGGCCCGTGGACGCGACTCCGAAGATACGCAGCCCTTCCTCGACCTTTCGCGCATACACGCCGATTCCAATGGCGCTCGTACTCCGGCTTGCCTGGAACTGGCGCGGGCTGCGCAGGCCGATGTGACTGAATCCGAACTCGCGGAAGGCCCGGTTCACTTCGGTCGCGAAGGAGCGCACATCTTCGGCTTTGTCGATATCCTTCCGGTGCTTCTCAAGGAACTCCGGCCACTTGGAGAAATCAGCGCCCGCTACGAAGGCCCGCCTGGTGATAATTTCCTCCATGGCCTTCAACACCCGCTCCTTCGCCTCCTTCGGAACCGCCTGGGCGCGAGCAAACGATGCGATGAGTATGAGCGCTATGGCGGCGGCAGCAAAAGCAACACTGCGAAGCATACGAAATGAGAAACCCGCAGTCGGTCGATGGAAAGCCCTCATAGTTCCTCCTGATGTTATCCAAGTCTAAAACCGTTCAACACTTGCGTCTCCTATTTTAGACGTAGCTCCCGCGATTCCGCAACAGTCTCCCGTTTTAATGGTTCAATGGGTCGTTGGGAACTGCACCGAACCAGGCGAACGGAACATAATGCCAGTATTGGCCATTGAGACCATCAAACGATCACGTACATGTACAACTCCCGAAACCTTCTGAGCGGCGTGGCCCTCAGTGGGCAAACTCGGCTACTTCGCGGTTTCGGCAGCCAGACGCTCCGAATCCAGCGTTTCCGCGAAATGACATGCGGAGGCGTGATCGGGATGAATGGGACGCAAAGGAGGTATCTCCCTCGCGCATATCTCCTGAGCGAGCGGGCAGCGCGTGCGGAACCTGCATCCGCTCGGTATCGCAACCGGGGAAGGCACGTCGCCCTCCAGCAGCGCGCGGACGCGGCGGAGCGACGGGTCGGGTACAGGCACCGACGCAAGCAGGGCGCGCGTATAGGGGTGCAGCGGGTTCGCGAAGAGCGGGTCGCTCGGCCCCTCCTCCACGATAACCCCTAGATACATCACCGCCACGCGGTCACAGAGATGCCGAACAACGGACAGATCGTGGGCGATGAAGAGGTATGCGAATCCGCGCTGGTCTTGTAGGTCTGCGAGCAGATTCAGTATCTGAGCTCGAATTGAGATGTCGAGCGCGGAAATCGGCTCGTCCAGGATGATAAGCTTAGGGTCCGTCGCGATAGCGCGCGCTATGCCAATGCGCTGCCGCTGCCCGCCGGAGAACTCGTGCGGATAGCGCGCGGCGAACTCGGGCCGCAGTCCCACCTGTTCCAGAAGCTGTCCCGCTCGCTCAAGACGCCCGCGCCGCGATGTCACGAGGCCGTGTGCGCGGAGCGGCTCCGTCACGATGTCGCCGATCATCATGCGCGGGTCGAGCGCCGACATGGGGTCCTGGAACACGATGCTCATGTCCCGGCGAAGCGAGCGAAGCTCTCGCTCCCGCAGCGCCGCCAGGTCCTTTCCCTCGAAGAGCACGCGGCCCGCCGTCGGCTTCAGCAGCCGGAGAATCGCCCGCCCGGCCGTTGACTTGCCGCACCCGCTCTCTCCCACCAGCCCGACCGTCTCGCCAGTGTGCACGATAAGGTCGATGCCGTCAACGGCGCGCACAGTCTCGCGTATGGTGCGCAGCCCCTGCTTGCGGGTCACAGCGAAATACTTCTTCAGGCCCTCGACTTGTAGGAGTATGTCAGGCATAGGCGTTGCTAACAGGGAAGTCAGAAGTCGGAAATCGGAAGTCGGAAGTCGGAAATCGGAAGCTAAGAGCGCGTCAGCCTCCGTACAGGTAACAGCGGACAACCTGGCCGGATACCGGCTCGGTGGGTTCCGGCTCGCGAGTGGGGCATATGTCCATGGCGCGTGGGCAGCGGTCAACGAACGGGCAGCCAGGCGGCAGGTGCGCTAGGTCGGGCGGCTGGCCCGGAATCGAGAAGAGTCGTGCCTGCCTGTCCGCGTTCAATTGAGGCAGCGATTCGAGCAGCCCGACGGTGTAAGGGTGTTTCGGCGCGCGGAATATCTGCTCCACGGACCCCTGCTCGACGATTCTGCCGGCATACATCACAAGCACGCGGTCGCACATCTCCGCCACTACTCCCAGGTCGTGGGTAATCAGCAGAATGGCCGCGTTGGTTCGCTTCTGAAAATCGGCCATTAGCGACATGATCTGCGCCTGGACCGTCACGTCGAGCGCGGTGGTAGGCTCATCCGCAATCAGCAGCTCTGGATTCGTAGAGAAGGCGATGGCGATCATGACGCGCTGCCGTTGCCCGCCGCTAATCTGGTGAGGATACTGTTTCAGCCGAATCTCAGGGGAAGGAATGCGCACCGCTCGGAAGAGTTCCAGCGCTCGTTCGCGCGCTTCGGGCTTCGACACGCTGCTGTGGGCGCGAATCGCTTCGACTACCTGTTCGCCGAGCGTCATGGTGGGATTGAGGGAGGAGAACGGATCCTGAAAGATCATGGAGACTCTGTTGCCGCGCACGTCGCGCATTTGGCGCGGCGGCAGACTGAGTATCTCCTGCCCGTCCAGCTTCACCGAGCCACCAGTGATTCGCCCCGGAGGATTCGGAATCAGGCGCATGAGAGAGAGAGATGTAACGCTCTTGCCGGAGCCGGATTCCCCCACGATTCCCACGGTCTCGCCGCGATTTATGTGGAAGCTGACTCCCCGGACGGCGCGCACGACACCGCCGCTTGTATGAAACTCTGTTTGGAGATTGTCTACTTCAAGGAGGGGGACGCTCAAGCGGAAGCCTCGCTCCGGTGTCCGGGATCGACGCGATGGGGAAAGGTGGTTACGTCAATCTACCTCAGGGCGGCTGAAGCTGTCAACCGGCGCGCCATTGCGTAACAGTTCAGTTTGCGTGATAATGAATTGAACCGCGAAGACGCGAAGCGGACGAAGAACGTGAACGGCGGTTTGAGCCACCAAGACGCCAGGACACCAGGACACATAGAAAGGCCACCCAGAAAGAAGAGTCGAAGCTCAGTAGCCAGCCCCGTCAATCTGAGCACCGGACCGCCGTTGGCGGCATTGCGGGTAAGAAACAAACAACCGATTACTGAATCGGTTTGGATTCTTAGGATGGAGCCTCGAGCGACGTGAAGAACCGGGCGCGGATTCCCTACAGGGCGCGTGGTTGGGCCGGGCGAGGCAATCTGCTCTTGGTTGTTGGCTTATAAATGCGAATATAGTGGTCCGCCATTGTTGTGGGCAGGTCTTTACGAGTAAAAACCCGGCGTCTAGGCATGTGACAGCCTATACATCCTGTAGCAGGATTCACCGGACAGAACCTGGCCTGCGCTAACAGTGGAGCGCTTCCCACTCCCATACCGTTGCCCTGGCCCGACGCGTGGCACTTCAAGCAGCCGGCCTCCTGCTTTTTTACGTCTGTTTCCGCGTCTCGGTGTGGATTGTGGCAGGTGAGGCAGGAGAGTTTGCCCCCACTCTCCTTAAAACACCGGCTTTTTGCAAGCGCGTAAGATTGAAAGCGTTGGGGCATTTTGGCGTCCAGACTGTCCGGCGCTACGCTCTTTTCCGCCCGATGACAACGTCCGCAGAGCTCAACGATAGATTCGACGTTATTCCGGCCAAGAGATGGCATAGAAGCATGCGTGAGGTCGCCGGCCTTAATTGTTTTGACATGCCTTCCGCCGGGACCGTGGCACGCTTCACACCCTACTCCCATAAACCGTGGTTCCGGAATGAACTTGTCATCCGGAAGTGTGGTCGCATGGCACAGGATACACCTTCTTGCGCCTCGCGAATCGAACGGCATTCCGACATCCGTGCTCTTCGCGGATTCGTGCCCCGGTGTAAGATACCACTTGCGAGCACTAGGGAAGTAGCTTCTTCCCAACTCCAGCATACCGGTGTTCTTCAGCAGACCGGTGTACGTCATACCCGTCTTACCGGACCCGAAGGCCAGTTGGAGTCGAAAGGAGTTACTTTCGATTCCAGCAATCTTCATTGCGAGGTTACCCTTATCGTTGACCATAACAATGTCGGATCCCAGTACGCGTCCCGCCGGTGGAAAGAATGCTGCGAGATGGGCCTGATCAGCCGTCCGAAGCGTGGAAGCATGGCGGCTATGCCGGTGCTCGCGAAACTCCGATTGATGGCAGGATTCGCATGCGGAGTCACCCAGGAATTCGTTCTGCATCGAGCTGACGGAGTCTGAAGGTCTGTTCTGTGAGTCAGGTACGGATTGCGCGCCCGGTCGCATTTGAGAGGAGGAGATATGCCCACATCCGGCCACCGCGACAAGGGCAGCCGTGACAACTACTAATAGACACGCCGAACCATAAACCAGCCGGCTTTGATTACTTCGACTATCGGACATTCGCATGCTTTAGAACTCTGGCCCAGATCCCCGTGGTGGATCGGAAGTGATTCAGGCGTCGAATCGGTCGCCCGGGATCATTCGCGCGCCGCGCGCCCAGTCCGCCGCGCCCATGCGGCGGCTGTTTTCAGGCTGCGTTTCCGTAAGAATCAGAATGCCGGAGCCTGTAGCCACCTCCACGCCCTCTTTGGTAACCGCGCTAATAACGCCATGACTTTCATCCCCCCTTACCAAGGGGGGGCCCGGGAGGGTGGCGACTCGCGCGTTCCACAGCTTGACGCGCTTACCCTTCAGCGAAGCGAACACGCCGGGACGCGGCGAGAGAGCGCGAATCCTGTTTCTCGTGCGCTCCGCCGGCTCGTCCCAGCGCGCCAGACTATCTTTCGGAGTGATAGGTGGGGAGAACGTCGCGAGCGAATGGTCCTGCGGCGTACGCGGGCAGCTGCCTTCGGCAAGCAGGTCCAGTGTCTCTAGCAGAAGCTCCGCGCCGGCCTGCGCCATCCTGGGCGTCAGGGTGCCGGTAGTGTCATCCTCTTCGATAGGAACGACGCGCTTCAGCAGTATGTCGCCCGTGTCGAGAGTGGCGTCCATCCACATAGTCGTGACGCCCGTCTCCGTCTTGCCATTCAGAATTGCATTCTGAATCGGGGCCGCGCCGCGATAGGCCGGGAGGAGCGAGCCGTGAACGTTGATGGGGCCAAAGAGCGGCAGGTCCAGGAGCGCCTGCGGAATGATCTGGCCGAACGCGGCCAAGGCCAGCGCATCGGGCCGAAGGTCGCTGGCCACGCTCAAAAAGGATTCGCTCCGCACGCGCCGCGGCTGGAGGACTTCGATTCCGTGACGCAATGCCGCAAGCTTTACCGGGGAGGAGGCCATCTGCCTGCCCCGCCCCTGCGGCTTGTCGGGCTGCGTTACGACCGCAAGAACATCGTGCCTGCCGGTGGCCAGCAGCGCCTCCAGGCTCGGCACCGCGAATTCAGCCGTCCCGAAGAAGAGTATCCGCATGGACGCCGCCTACCTGTAGGTTGAGAGGGCGTCGGATGCCGGCACGGCGCCCGTCGGCTCAAACACGGATGTGGCGGGCCGCGCATTGAACCTGACCTGCCGAATCGTAGTCGTGTTTCGGGTGCCGGAAGGCGCGGTTACAACGCGCTTAAAGGGCACTTTCACGCCGTCTACCGTACGGTAGTCACTGTACGCCTCGTCCGCGCCCGAGACCTCGCGCTTGACAAGCAAGAAGGTCTGCGCAGAAACGTATTCGGTAATCGAGCGGCCCTTTTCCGGCTGCTTTTCCACGACGTAGACCTCTTCACCGCCCACTTTGTCCGTCTTTTTGATGGTCACCGACTTGAAGAGGGTCTTCCATTCGAGAGCAGGCCAGAGGGCCGCGTCTATCACCTCGTCGCTCAGCTTTGCGCCAGTCTTTGTTTCGGACTGGCTGAAGCTGTTCTCAGCGCCCGCCTGCTTGCCGTCACAATAGTCGCGCATTGTGGCGATGCGCTTGCCCGCAGCGGACAGGGTCATGGTCTGCGCGTGGCGGCCCGGACCGTCATACCACTCGGTCCCATTGCCGGTTATGCCCTGGTCCTCCATGGCAATATCGAATCGCAGCATCATGGACCGTCTGGCTTTGAGAGTCGACTCGCCGCCAAGCGCCTCCACCTCGCGGCGCATAAGATCCTCGACGGTCATTGGGCCTGCATAGAGCTGAGCTTTTTCCTTCACCAGCACGACGTTTCCCTGCGGCTGCTCCAGGAACGCTTCGGAGGCAGCCGCATCGTCTTTCGCTGGACGGAAGGTGAGGAAGAACCCATCCGGCACGGGACCGCCAAGCTTGTATCGCCTTCCGCTCACTGAAACGAGCGGAACCGTCCCCTGCCCGGGTATCACTAGGACCGGCTTGCCCTCCTTCAACAGCACCTCGAACGTCATTTTGGCGACTGCCAGCACGTACTTGCCGACTTCCTTATCGGGCGCGACCGCCGGGCCGGATGCATCGGACGGCGCCGCTGTCGCAGTTGTGGCTGCCTTCAAGGATATCTCTGCATCCGACAGGCCGACCAGGTTGGACCAGACAGCCTCCATGGCCTGGGAGCCGAGAGGCGAGGCGGATATATTCGTGAGGAGCGCGAATCCGATGTGCTGGTCCGGCATGAAGGCGACCTGCGCATTGAATCCGTCGATATTGCCGCCGTGCTCCACGACCTGGTGGCCGTGCCAGTCACGAAGGAACCACCCATATCCGTAGCCGGT
>JBBROJ010000132.1:0-14863 GCA_038229495.1 Chthonomonadales bacterium | reverse complement strand
CGTCTCTCGCTGTCTCCAATACAAGGCGCGGACTGATTCGCCCGGCGCAAAGGAGCCGCATTACCCGTTGAGCCATCAACTGCATACAGGAGCAGAGCGCTCCGTTGAAATGACTGTCAAGCAGCAGCGCGTCACCGACAACCTTACGCAGCTGCTCGAAGTGCTACCGCCTATGATTCGGCAGCATATCGAGAAGGCCGGCAGCATGGATGATCTGCTGGAAATCGTGCTCGACCTGGGGCGCGTGCCGGAGGCCCGCTACCCGGACCATGTAATTGAGCTGGGAGAGGTGGGCATTACCGGCGAGGACATTGAATATGTAGTGAATCGCGTCGGCACGTTCGGCAAGGATAACCGGGCCGGAATCGAGCGCACGCTTCACCGCATCTCCGCCATCCGAAATCGCGCGGGTAAAGTTGTCGGGCTGACGTGCCGAATTGGGCGAGCGGTATACGGAACGATAGACATTATTCAGGATGTTGTGGAGTCCGGGCGCAGCATTCTTATGCTTGGCCGGCCTGGCCGCGGCAAGACGACCAAGCTGCGCGAAGTGGCTCGCGTCCTGTCCGAAGAGCTGAAGAAGCGCGTCGTCATCGTGGATACCTCGAATGAGATCGCAGGGGATGGCGACATTCCACATCCGGCCATCGGGCGGGCGCGCCGCATGCAGGTGGCCGAGCCCTCGCTTCAGCACGCCGTGATGATCGAGGCGGTGGAGAACCACATGCCGGAGGTCATTGTCATCGACGAGATCGGCACGGAGCAGGAGGCGTTCGCCGCGCGGACCATCGCCGAGCGGGGCGTTCAGCTGGTGGGCACCGCCCATGGCAATACCCTCGAAAATCTCTTGATGAACCCCACGCTCTCTGACCTCATCGGCGGGATTCAGGCCGTTACGCTGTCCGATGAAGAGGCAAAGCGCCGGGGTACGCAAAAGACGGTTCTGGAGCGCAAAGCGCCGCCTACCTTCGAAATTATCATCGAGATTATCGAGGTCGACAAGCTCGCGATTCACCACGACGTGCTTCAAACGGTGGACCGGCTTCTCCGCGGGCAGCAGCCGCGCCCTGAGATTCGCGTCCGAAATACGGAGGGCGAGATCGAAATCGTCCAGAAGACGGATACTCTGATCAGGGAGCGCCCCGACCCGGAAGACGACCAGGATGGCGACGAGACCGATGATGGCGACGAACCCGAAGTCAGCGGTGGCAGAAGTGTCCGCGAGGCGCTGCGGACGGCCTCCGCTTCTCAAGCCGTGCAGCAGGGGCAACTTGCACAACCGGGGCAGCGGCGGGACGGGCGGGGAATCAAAAGAATCTTTCCGTATGGCGTCAACCGTAACCGCCTGGATCGCGCAATTCTGGAAGGCCGCGTATCCGCAACCATCGCAAGGGACATAAGTGAAGCGGATGTCGTGCTTGCCTTGAAAGCAAGCTACCGTCGAGAGCCGTCCCGCATGCGCGAGGGCGCGTCGCGCAACTTGCCCACGTATATCGTAAAGAGCAATACGTACGCGCAGATAGCGGCCGCGATTCGCGACATGTTCCAGCCCTCCGCGCTCGAAAAAGGCTACATGGACGAAGCCCTCCGCGAGGCGGAACAGGCCGTCCAGCGCGTCATCGACACGCGCGAAACGGTGGAGCTTGCGCCGCAGAACAGCTACACGCGGCGACTGCAACACCAGCTGGTCGAGCGCCATAACCTCCCTTCGGACAGCGTGGGCGAAGAGCCGCGCCGTCGCGTCCGCATCCTGCCCAATGCATAAGAAACTATGTAGAAACCCCTCACCCTCGGCCCCTCTCCCCTTCATGATGGGAGAGGGGAGCTTAGGCGAAGGGGTGAACCTTCGCCCAGTAAGCCCCCTCCTTACCAAGGAGTGGGTTGGGGGAGGTTTCCATACAGTCTCTAACGGCCTCTTGATCACCTTCGAGGGTGTGGAGGGCGCGGGCAAGACAACGCAGATCGAGCTCCTTCGCGCCCTGCTTGCAGCGAATGGATTCTCGGTCTGCGTCACACGGGAGCCGGGCGGAGAGCCTGTTGCGGAGGCGATCCGGCAGGTGCTGCTGGACGCCCGGAATCCGGTCGTGCCGGTGGCGGAGCTGCTTCTCTTTCTCGCGTCACGCGCTCAGATGGTGGAGCGCGTGCTCGAACCCCATCTTGCAGCCGGCGAGATCGTTCTTTGCGACCGCTTTACGGATTCCAGCGTGGTCTATCAGGGACATGCCCGAGGGCTGGACGTGGAGATGATTCGCAGCCTCAACTCCTTCGCGACGGCGAACACGGTTCCGACCTGCACAATACTATTGGATGTCAGCGCGGAACTGGGGATCGCGAGGCAGATGGATCGCAACAGAATGGAGGCTGAGTCGCTGGCATTTCATGAGCGTGTTCGCGAGGGCTACCTCGCGGAAGCGCGACGCGATCCAGAACGCATTTGCGTAATCGACGCATCGCGCACGGCCGAAGAGATACACCAAGATATCGTCGCAGTCGTTGCAGTTGTTGCAGCAGAGGCAAGTGTAATGCCCGTCCTACGGTCCCTCGCAAAGGAGGCTCCATGAAGCTCGTCATTACCGTCGTGCACGACCGCGACAAGAATCGAATCACCGAATCGCTGCTTCGGAACGGCTTCAAATTTACGAAGATAGGCAGCACCGGCGGCTTCCTGCGCGAAGGCAACGTCACGCTGCTTATCGGCGTCGAGGAGAATGAGCTTGCCGGCTGCCTCCAGGTAATCGGGGACAGCTGCAAGACGCGGGAGCAGTTCGTCAATGTTCTTCCGCCGGACGCCGCGCCTGTCGGAACTTTCATGCCGTCTCCCGTGAAGGTGCTCGTGGGCGGCGCGGTCGTGTTCGTGGTGGATGTCGAGCGCTTCGAGCGGTTTTGAGGCGGCCCATGACACGCGGCGCAGAGACGGAGGCCGTGCCCGAAGAGGAGAAGCCGCCGACCTCCTCAGGCGGGAGTCTTTATAGAAATGCCGCCATCTGTGTCCTTCTCTACGCGGTAGTTGTTCGATTCGCCATCCTTCGCGCCACGCACAGCGCCACCGAAGATTTCTTCATAACGCTCCGCTACGCTGAAAATATCTCTAGCGGCCATGGCTTCGTCTACAACCCTGGCGAGCACGTCCTCGGCACGACAACCCCGCTCTACACGCTTCTGTTGGCGCTCTTCCACAGGCTCGGCCTGGACCCGATTTTCATGGGCAAGGCGGTCAACATCCTTGCCGACGGAGCGACCGTCTTCCTTATCGTCCAACTGCTTGCCAGGACGGGACGCCCGAGGCTGGGGCTGTTCGCGGCCCTGCTTTACGCGGCCGCGTCAACCCCCATAAACTTCAGCATCGGCGGCATGGAGACCGGCCTTGTAACGCTGGCCGGCATTTCCGCTGTCTATTTTTATGTCGAGCGGCGTCCACACGCCTTCTGCCTATCACTGGCTCTTCTGTTTCTTCTGCGAATCGACGGTCTACTGCTCGCCGGGTTCTTGCTGACCGGATGGCTGCTGCCGGAGCGCCGGAACTTGCGGAGCGCAGTACGGGAGCTTGCCGCCGGATCGATTCCCGCCCTTATCCTTGTGCTGCCGTGGCTCCTATTCGCCACCCTCTATTTCGGGTCTCCCATTCCCGTCTCGATGCTTGCGAAGATGGCGGTCTACAGCCGTATGTTCCCGCAACCGCTTCCCAATCTTCCTGTCGTTCAGCTTCAGTTCCTGGGCGGAGCGGCGCAAAAGCTGATGTTCGCCGCCTTTCTTGCGGGACTCGCGGCTGTGTGGAAAGATAGCAGGCTTGTCGTTCCGGTTCTCTGGCTGCTAGTGTATTATGGCGTGATGCTGGTCTCAAAGGTGATCGCGTTCGGCTGGTACTTCATGCCGCCGCTGCCGGTCTATTACATCGTCGCGGCGCTGGGGGCCGGCCAGATCATCGCGTCGGTCGCGCCGCGAGCAATGGCGGGGTATCGTCTCATTCCGAATGCGTTTCTCGTGGCATTCTTCCTGCTGGCGCTTCCGCTTACGTGGCATCTTCGTTCGATAACGCGGGACATCGCGCAGGCGCAGCGTATGGAAGATAGTGTGCGGCTCCCCATCGGACTCTGGCTGCGTGACAATGCGAAGCCGAACGAGAGGATTCTACTTGAGCCAATAGGATACATCGGGTACTATTCCCGCCTGCCAGTCCTCGACATGGTGGGGCTGGTCTCGCCCGAGGTCCTGTCGTCGTATGGGCAAGAGGTTCCGAACCCGCTGCGATCTATCGTCGAGCGGTTCAGGCCGGAATTGCTTCTTCTGCGGCCCACCGAGGCAAAGCGGTTGGAAACGGACGCGTCCGCGACAGGACTGCCTTTGCTCGGCGGCGAATATGCGTTGGTACGAAGTTTTCAAAGTCAGGACCACCAAGCGGTGGCATTCCTGCTGTACCGAAGACGCTGATGGCGGCGCTATTTTACACGGTAATGGTTTGCCTATTTTATTGTGGAGACGAGAATGAATTTTGATCTATTGAAGAGGCTTTGCGAGACGCCGGGCGTTTCGAGCCGCGAAGAACCGATCCGCGCGCTCGTAATCGGTGAGCTTCGCGGTCTCACAGACAGCGTGGCGCTGGATACGATGGGGAACGTCATCGCGGTCAAGAAGGGGACCGGCGGCCCAAAGGTCATGATTGCCGCTCACATGGACGAGATCGGATTCCTGGTAAAGCATATCGATGACAAGGGGTTCGTTCGGCTTCAGCCCATCGGCGGATGGGACCCGCGCGTGATGGTGGCGCAGCGGGTGTATGTCCACGGATTCTCCGGTCGCAGGCTGCTGGGCGCGCTGATGCCCGCGTCGAAGCCGATTCATCTTCTCACCACGGACGAGATGAACAAGCCGCCCAAAATCGAGGAGTTCTTCGTGGATCTCGGCCTGCCGGGGGATGACGTGAAGGCGCTCGTCGAAGTCGGCGATCCGGTGACGATGGCGCGCACGGCTGAGCAGGTCGGCAACACGGTGGTTAGCAAGACCCTCGACAACCGCGTGAGCGTATTCGTGATGATCGAGGCCCTTCGGCAGGTGGGCGCGCACGCCTGCGACATACTTGCGGTCGCGACCACCCAGGAGGAGGTCGGCCTGCGCGGCGCGACGACCGCGGCCTACGCGCTAAAGCCCGACATTGGAATCGCGGTGGACATCACTCTCGCAAACGACTTCCCCGGTCCCGCCGACCATGAGCTGATTACGCGGCTGGGCGGGGGCGCGGCCATCAAGATCATGGATTCGTCGCTTCTTTGCCACCCAAAGCTGGTGAGGCACTTCCGGGACGTCGCGCGGAATCATAACATTCCGTACCAGCTAGAGATTCTTTCTCGCGGCGGAACCGACGCGGGCGGAATCCAACGATCCCAGGGAGGCATACCGAGCTTCACGCTCTCCATTCCCACGCGCTACGTGCACACCGTGAACGAAACGGCGGCCATTTCCGACATCGAAGCGTGCATCCAGCTTCTCGCGCGCTATCTGGAAGAGGCCCATAAGCGGGAGTACGGTTACGAGGGCGACCTTGCCTGAGCAGCAAACGTCCGCAACCATAACGCGGATTGCAATTCTAGGCGCGGGAAGCTGGGGGACGGCGCTTGCCACGCTGCTGCCACGCTGCGAATCCGTTCGGCTGTGGGCACAGAGCGGCGCGCTTGCGGAGACTATTGAGCAGACTCGCGAAAACGCCCGTTATCTGCCCGCAATACGCCTTTGCGACAATGTGCGAGCCACTTCCAATCTGGCTGAAGCGCTGATGGACTCGGAGTGCGTGGTCTTTGCGGTGCCGTCCGGAGGTATGCGCGAGACCGTCAGGGAGGCTGTCGGTTACGTTCCGAAGGGCGCTCTCATTGTCAATGCGGCAAAGGGGCTGGAGGACGGCACCGGTAAGCGCATGTCCGAGTTGATCGGAGAAGTCCTGGGGAGCGGAGCACGGCTGACCGCGCTCTCCGGCCCCAACCTTGCGCTGGAAGTGGCACGCGGAATCCCGACGGCGAGCGTCGCGGCGAGCACGGACGCGGAATCGGCGCGGGCCTGCCAATCGCTTTGGATGGGACCCGCCTTTCGCGTTTATGCCAGCGCGGACATCGTGGGCGTCGAGCTTGCCGGAGCCATGAAAAACGTCATTGCGATTGGAGCGGGAATCTGTGAGGGCCTGGGCTATGGACACAACAGCCGGGCCGCGCTGATGACCCGCGGGCTGGCCGAAATCACCCGATTGGGGACAGCGCTGGGGGCCGCGCCCTCCACGTTTCTGGGACTGGCCGGTGTCGGAGATCTGATTGCCACGGGCGGAAGCCGGCTCTCCCGTAACTATCGCGTAGGAGTTGGGCTGGGGCAGGGGAGACCGCTCGATTCGGTTCTGGAAGAGATCGGTCAGGTGGCGGAAGGCGTGCCGACCACGAGGGCGATCTGCATTCTCGCGCGGCGCGCCGGTGTCGATATGCCGATCTCGGAAGCTCTCTTCGGGGCGCTGTTCGAGCGGGCGAATGTGCGAAAGGGAATCGAGCAGCTTATGATGCGGCCGCCGCGATGCGAGTCTGATTACTGAATATTCGGCGCATGTCCGCGCGATCGACTCCGTGCGAGTGAATGAATTCACTCACTGGGGGGCCGCGGCCAATCGTCCTGCCGGACGAAAAACTCTTATGCAAGAGGACTAATACTCGGTCAGCTCGCCGGGATGCGTCAGCCGATAATGCTTCTCCCATATCTTGCACCGCTCGACGAGGATATAGGTCGTGTTAAGGGCAGAGGTTATGAAGCCGTATACGCCGTCCTTATAACCCTTGCGCTTAATATATAGATGGTAGAAAACCTTGACGAGCGCGACGAGGGTGCGATTTGTCCGTTGAAGCCGAAAACCCGGCGCAAGCACGTCCTGTCTCTCCATGTCCCGATCCGTATAGTAGTTCATCTTCCGAATCCACTCCGAAACGCTCCGATGCGAAAAGTGATCGTAGTGGCCGCGCAACAGGCCGTACTCTCCCTCCGTCATCAGGTCCTCATGCTCGCGCAGGCAGGCATACCGGGCTGTGCCGCGCCGGAACAGCCCCTTGCGGTACCCGAAGCCGATGCGATCTTGTCCGAAGCGGTCGTCATACGCAACCCCGTACCGAATCCACTTCCCAAAAAAGAAGACCCGATTTGGAATCCAGAACCCGGAGTAGGGAACATTCGGATGCGCGAGCACCTCCACCTGAATCTCTGCGGCAAGCTCCGCCGATACAACCTCGTCGCTGTCCAGCCGCATGATCCATTCGCTGCCCGCCCTGTCGATGCCGTAATTCACGTTCGCGTAGATGTAGTCCCGGTTCTGAAAAAAGAGTACGTTGGGATAGCGCCGGCATATTGCCTCGGTATTATCCGTCGAGTACATGTCCACGCAAATGATTTCATCTGCCCAGGAGAGAGCGTCCAGGCAGCGCGCAATCTTGTCTTCGACGTTGAAGACGGGGATAACGACGGTGAGCCTCTTGCGCTCCGAATTCTCTCCGTGGTTTGTCATACTCCTGCATTCTCTTCTTGGAAATCGGGATGTTCGGCTGCTTTCAGGTAGGCATCCACGACCTCCTCGACGGGCCCGTCCATGCGGATTGTCCCGCTGTGCAGCCAGAGCACGCGAGTGGCAACCTGGCGGACTATGTGCATGTCGTGAGAGACAAACACGATGGTTTTACCCGCGTGCTGAAACTCCTCGATCTTCTTGTAGCACTTCTGCTGGAACGCCTCGTCTCCCACGGCGAGCACTTCGTCTACAATCAGAATGTCGGGGTCAGTGTGGACAGCGATGGAGAATCCCAGCCGCATCTTCATGCCGTCCGAATAGTTGCGCAGCGGGGTATCGATCTTCTCGGCCATGTCGGGGGTATCGAAGGCGAAGGAGACAATTGAATCGTACTTTGCTCGCAGTTGGGGGATGGTTAGGCCGAGGATCGAGCCGTAGAGCTCGAGATTCTCCTCTCCCGTTAGGTCAGGGTGGAATCCGGCGCCAAGCTCAAGCAGCGGGGCAATGCGCCCGTTAACGTGAATTGAGCCTCGGGTCGCCTTGTATACCCGCGCAATCAGCGACAGAAGCGTCGACTTGCCGGAGCCGTTTCTGCCAATGAGCGCAACGGACTCTCCGTGCTCTATACGGACATTCAGCCCGTGCAGGACCTCCTTGTATTCGCGAGAAGGGCGGCGAAATACATTCAATACAGCGCGCTTTAGTGTCCCGGCCTGGCGGTGCTGGATGGCGAACGTCTTATGAAGATCGTCGATGAGGATGGCAGGATCGCTTCTCCCGGCCTGTGTGTCGGGCATGGAGTTGCCGGTCCGCGAGGAGTCGGGCGTCGCGCGGCTCATGGGCGCTCCACGAACTGCCATTTCCTGCTGTTGAAGTACGCGTATCCCCCAACCAGCACCAGAAGAGAGATCAGGCCGGCAGTGAGCAGATTGGCCGTATCCAATGGGAATGAATCTCCTCCAATCGCCCGCGGAAGAGGCGGTTCCAATAGAGATTTGCGGAATCCCGTAATAAGGGAAGCCATCGGATTCAGCATGTAGAGCGACATTCCCACTCCCTGAAACATTCGTGCTCCCTTGTAGTAGGGCATCTCGACTACGTAGATGATCGGGAGAAGGAAGAATGCGAAGTTCATCACCACCGTGATTATGTACTTGACGTCTTCGTAAAAGACGTTCAGCGCGGAGGCGAAGAGGCTCAATCCGGTGACAAGGCAGAATTGGACCACGATGAGATAGGGAAACCAGAGTATCTCAGGGAAGAGTATCCTGCCTCCGCGCAGACCGAACCAGAAAACGAGGAAGACAAGCCACGTGATCAGAAAGTGGAAAAAGTTGCTAATCGCATTGGCGAGCGGAATAATCTCGCGCGGCAGATAGACCTTGCGGATAACGCCCATCATCAGCAAAATCGATTGGCTTGAATCGAGAACCGCGGTCTGAAAGTAGACCCACGGAATCTGGGCGACCAGAACGAAGAGGATGTAGCTGGGGAAGTCCTGCGCGAGAGAGATCGCGTTTCGCATCGCGAAGCTGATACAGAGGACTTGAACCAGGGGAGGGGCCAGTGACCATAGGATGCCGACTCGCGAGTTCTTGTAGCGAACTTTCAGATCGCGACGCACAAGTTGAAGAAGCAGACCGCGAAAACGCCACAGTTCCGCCAGCTCATTCCGCACCCGAAATCGAGCTCCCCTCGTCCCCGATGCTCTCTTGCTTATTTTTGGCGGCTGTCGGTCGCGCCGGCTGCAAAAGCGCGAGAAGCTCGGCTCGGGGTATCAAAACCTTGCGCTTGCCCGCGATCCGAAATGCCTTCAGCATGCCCTGACGAATGTAAGAACGGATGCTCGACTGACTAATTTGAAGATACTTCGCGGCCTGTTCCACGGTAAAAAGGTCCCTGGAATCCTGCTCCATCCTGCGTGTCCTTTGCGGTTTGTTGATAACTGCTAGCGTGCACTGGATTACAGCCGGGTCTTGCGGGAAGCGTGAAAGCCGCGCAGAGGAATCTCGATAGCAACGGCGAATACGTTGGCGAATACGTTAGAGTATACATGGCGTGGCCAGCTATTGTCAATGTCCGCAGCAAGCAGCCTCTACCTTCTACGCTATGTAATCTCACTGTATTCTCATTGCAGTCTCATTGTTATTTCATTAATTCTCGCGCTGGTTCTATAGCCATCCATGCTGTTTATGAACCGCCATGACGCGGGAAAGTACCCTATGAACTACATTAACGAGACTGGCCATGCCATCCACTCTATTTCGCCCACTTTGTCTCCGGCGCCGGACTGCGCGGCAGCGCGCGAGGTTCTCGAGCTGACGGACGACATTATTTATGAGGTCGATCCTCTGGGAATACAGACATACCTCAACAGCGCCGGGCACTCCGCGCTCGCTCTCGATATGGGCGCGGGATTGGGAAAGCCCTGGAAAGTATTTATCCACGAGGATGATCTGCCGGCCTTTGAAGCCGCTCTCGATACCGCGATACGGATCGGGAATGACGTGACAGACCTGGAAATGCGCCTCATATCGACCCTGGGCGCGGCCACGCGGACGGTTCACCGGCTGAGACCGTTGAGAGGAGCGGATGGCAGTATCAGGGGCGTCGTATGTGTTGGCCGGGACGTAACGAATCTGCGGCGCGTTGAGGAGCAGCTTCACCAGAGCCAGAAGCTTGAGACAATAGGCATGCTCGCGGGTGGCATCGCCCACGATTTCAACAACATGCTGGCGGCTATACTCGGCTATACGGAATTGATGCTCGAGGAGAAGGACTCGGCTGATCCTGAATACCGGGGCCTTCACTACATTCAGACAAGCACGGAGCGCGCCGCCGCGCTAGTCCGGCAAATCCTTGTTTATACGCGGAAGAGCGGCTCTGAGCTTAAGCCGGTCAAACTGGGAGAAATACTGCGCGAGACCCTGCACATACTGCAAAGTACGCTGCCGAAGACGATTCGCGTGGCGGTACAGGCGGACGAGGGCGATGACCACGTTCTGGCAGATGCGGGCAGGATTCAGCAGGCCCTCATGAACCTGTGCGTCAACGCGCGAGATGCGATGCCGAATGGCGGCGAGCTGCGAATGGAGATAGAGCATACAGCAGTTCAGCCGCAGCCCGCGGCGGCTCCCGGAGCGATGCGGCCCGGCAACTACGTGCGGGTTCGTATCCAGGATACCGGCAACGGCATGCCGCCGCATGTGCTGGAGCAGATTTGGGCGCCTTTCTTCACGACCAAGCCGGCCGGCTCCGGTACTGGACTGGGCCTTGCTGTGGTGCAGCAGATTATTCTGGCCCATCATGGTTACATATCCGCCGAGAGTCAGGTGGGACGGGGCGCATCATTTTTTGTCTATCTTCCGGTGTCCACCTCCGCCGAGATGGAAGTGGCCGGGAGGATACGCGAACCGGTTGGCGGCACTGAAACTCTCCTGATCGTCGATGATGAACCCATGCTGCTCGATCTGCTCCGCGACATACTCGAGCCGAAGGGTTACCACGTACTCGTCGCCGCGACGCCACGGGATGCTTTGGAATATATTGAAGCGGTGGGCGATAAGATCGACCTGGTCATTTCGGACAATATGATGCCGGCTATGACGGGGAAGGAGCTTGCGCGCGAGATTCGCAACCGATATCCGGGCATGAGGATTCTTGTATGCAGCGGTTTCAGCCCGACTAGTGAATCGGACCTCGGCCAAATAGACTATGTTTCGTCCTACGTGCAAAAGCCATACCAGCGGCGAGACCTGCTTGCACGCGTACGCGAAACGCTGGACGGAAAGTTAGAAACTGGGGAAGCGGCCATATGATTACTGAAATGACTCCTGCACGCGAGCGAGTGAATGAATTCACTCGCTCGAGGGCCTGCGGCCGATCGTCCTGCCGGACGAAAGAACCTTTATGCAAGAGGTCTTATGATTGCTGAAACGCATCCCGCGGCAGGACAACTTGATAAGCCATTTCGGCAGATTCAGCGAATCGCCCATTGCTGGGGAACTATTGGAATCATGGCAGCTTTCGCGATTCGGTCATCCGGCGCAGACAGCAAACTGCTCCAATCGCCGGAAGCGCCGCTTGTGCCGCTCGCCTATGTTCGAACGCTTTCGGTGGCGCCGGTCGTGCTTATGACGCCGGCCGATCCGCCATTGCCTGTCGAACCGGCGCGAACCGATAAGAAGCGGACGGCTCAGTGGAAAGCGCGGCGGAAAGCGCGAGAAGCTATGGTCCGGCAGCGGCAGTCCGCCCTAACCGCGTTCTCGGCCGCGCTGCAAACGCGACTCAGCATGGATACCGCTATACGACTGGAATCTGCTACGGCCGAATCCATTTCCGGGGACATGGTCGCTGCGCTGCGCGATTCCATACGTTCTTCGAATCCGAAAGAGGAATTGCATTCAGAGACTCGCGCTAAATTGGCGGCAAAAATGGCTCAAGTGGCCCTCGCGCAGCATTCGGACGCCTTTCTACTCGTAACCGTCGATCGCTTCGGCACCAATAAAGGCATTGAAAAGGAACTTTGGATTCGTTCGACGACGTGGCTTTGCACGCCCGGAGGCAGCCGGGGACCGGAACTGAACGGCCCTTTTTTCGCGCTTGGCCGCTCTTCCACGGGGCGGAAGCTGGTCGGCAAGGGGTTTGCAAGGGAGGACGAATCACTTGCTCGCGAAGCCGCCGATCAAGCAGCCAAGCGCCTCGTTAATACATTGCGGACGGGCTCAACCACTCTCTTTTCGGAGAATTGCCGCTGCGCAATCGTACCCGCGCATCTTCCCGCCACTCTCGCGAAGCGCTATGAAATGACGGACGAGCATGTAAATGGAACCGCGTCGAACAATACGTCAATCAATACGTCACACGACAATGGAACCGGAAACGTTGCCCTCTCGTCAGTCTTTAGACAGAGGGACGTGCTGTTTCAGCCGGAATCGAGCCCCGTAACCGAAATTTCCGACCGACGTGATGTGGAACAGGCCCTCTCCTCTCTCTCCCTTCAACCCGGCGACTTCTGGGAAGACGGCGGCGTACCCAGCATTTCTCGCTTGCAGGCGCTTGCAGCTATATTGAGATGTGATTATATCTTTGTTAGCCGCGTCGTAGGGATCGATCTGGTAGAATCACCTGTCGTGGCGAACGATTTGGGACAGCCTAAAGCTGGTGTAGCTCGCAGCGCCGAGGCCGAAGTGGAAGGGCTGCTTTTTAGCGCGCGCAAGGCGATGGTATTATGGCGTGACAAGCTGACAGGAGGAACCATCGCGCGTACCGAATATGTGCGGCATCGACCGCGTATCCGCACGGATGAGCAGTGCGTCGCCGATGCCGTGATAACAGCCTATGCCTACCTGCGCTCCAGTTTCAAGGAGTATCGGCGTAAGCTCGATCAGGATTTGAAACCGTAACGCAGACCTAAAGTGTATTTCGCTTTTTTCCAAAGGAGGAAAGTCAATGCAAAGGTGGCACTATCATTCGCTTCTAATGCGTGATCTGTCCATTGCGGACGCGAAACTCAACTCGGAAGGCGAGCGGGGATGGGAGCTGGTCTCCGTCTGCCTCATCGACGCCAATACCGCGCGCGCCTATTTCAAGCAGCCGGTGACGGATGAGCCGATGGCCGTTGTAGCATCGTCGGATGCCGGATTAGCAACGACCGGGCCGTTTGGTTAATCCAATGAGACTCGTCGGGGAATGTCCCGGCGTACCGGCGGCCTATTGCACAGATACGAGCGGGCGTTCGGAATCCTCCGTCAAAGTTGGACCTCTCCTTTTCAGCGCCAGCGCGGGGCGTTCCACAAGTACCCAACTCACCAACGCCAGGGCATACGTCACTGCTGTTGCGCAAGCGAATAGAGCGTAGGGACCTATCTGCCGGGCCGACCAGTGAACCAGGAGCAGCTGTATCGGCCACGCGTAGAGATAGGTTCCGTAGGATAAGTCGTATCGGCCGCCGAATCGGTAGAGGCGTATCCGCCGGCTGTAGGCTGCCGAAAATAGCAGGTAAGTCCCCGTAAACGGCAGGACCGCCGCCAACTGTCCTGCTGCCGTCGCGACAATGGTAATGGCTATGGCGGCAATAGCTCCCCCCGTAGTAAACTTGATCCGGTCACGATAGAGCCAGACCGTCATTCCGCCAAGGAAATATGCGAGCAGCCGGGCCTTTTCTGTAACACTCTGCTGCCAGCCAGGCGACAGATGGTGCCGCGCCCACTCCACTCCCGGTCCTGTGTTGAGCGCGACCGCCGCTAACGCTGCCACAATGAAGAGGGAGAAGGGCAGAAGCCGGCGGCGATAAAGGCCCACGATTCCGAAAGCAGCGACCAGCAGATAGCATTCGAACTCAATCTTAACGGTCCAGAGCGAGCCATTGATGGTGTTCGGGAGCGGATTCTGAATGAAGGCTGGCGGTACGTCGATGGGGGACAGCAGGACTGCCTGCCTGACAAAGTGGCCCATGTTGATTGCCCGCAAGTACGCTGTTGGAGACGTCGCGCCGAGCGTGCCGGCAACCAGCAGGCAGAAGAGTGCCGCGACTAAATAGCCGGGATAGATGCGGAGCAACCGTTTTTTTAGGTAGTCCCACAGGCCGGCGCTTCTGTGCCAGCTTTGGGTAACCAGCAGGCCGCTGATTGCGAAGAAGCCGTTGACCGCCAGCGCGGCGCCATAAGTCTGCCGGCCCGTAAGCAGCTCGATAGGCTCTGCCGTTGACCCTAACATGGGGAAGCTGTGGGAGAATACCACGGCTGTCGCGAGGACTATCCGCAGAAAGTTGAAATTGTTCTCGCGCGATGGTTCCATCGTTACTCCGCCTCTTCGCTCGCTCAGGCCGGGAGTGTAGGTCGCACCCGAATCGGCAAGCACCGGGCTTGCCACGCCTGTACCATCGCAGACATAGTTGTTGGTGCCTGCTGAATCCACCTTCCTTGTCCGCAGTCCCAGCCCGTTGTACTGAAAGCTGTTGGTTGCCGAAGGGGGATAGGTGATTCCTGACACCCGGTTCTCATAGTCGTAACCTCATGCGAAAACTCCGTTAACCAAAAGTCCAAGTGCCCTTGCATCTTGCGGCGTACCTCGAGAGGAATGCTGCCACGTGACATATGGGACCGTAATAGCCTGCCGATTTGGCATAGCCAAGCCTGCATAAATGACGACACTCGCAGTGCGAAGGCTTGCTGTGATTGCATAATCTGGCATCAAGCTATTAACGGAACTTGTCAATATAAATGAGACAGTTTGTTGTAGGTATTTTCCGGCTTGCCGGTCGTAGCGCGCGGCTGTCGCCGTCGCGCCGTCGCCCGACCGGTCTGCGCCTGGGTTATGCAAACCAGCACGTCTAACGTCGCG
>JBBROJ010000131.1:0-15111 GCA_038229495.1 Chthonomonadales bacterium | reverse complement strand
GGTAGCCCAGGGTCAGGCGCATATTTCGGAGAGGCGTAATGTCGGAAGTGAACTGAATGTCCTGAGCGGTCGTCTTTCGGCCGCCGCTGTCGATGCCGTTGTTAGCGACAACCGCGTTGAATCGAATGAACTGGCTCGCCGTCCACGTCATGTTCAGTCGCGATGTCAGCGTGTTGTTATTGTAAGACGTGAGGGCGGCTGTCGTCCCCGGAGTCGTGCCGGCAGTCGTCCCGGTTGTCGCGCCCGTGCCGGTTATGCCGGAAGTATTGTAGATGGATTGATTCGAGTTCCGGCCAAGTGAAACGTCGAAGTTAAACGCCTTAATACCGTTGTAGGTGAAATTCATCGTGTCCGACCCGAATACGGACTTTCCGCCCCCGAAAGAGAGCGTGGACATACTGTTGTGATTGAAGTTCAGCTGCCCGATCTTGCCAATCTGCCAGTTTCCCCCGAACACCATCTGGGTGTAGTCGTCGTTGCCGGCGGACTGCGCCAGACCGCTGCTGCTTCCGCCGATAAGACTGTTGTAGTCGTACGAGGGGCGCTTGCTCTTCTCAATATTGGCGTTGAACTTGAGCGTTTTTGTCGGATTGTAATTGAACCCCATCGTAACGCCGCGCTCGTTGCGCCGGAAGCCGGGGCTCTCGATGGCGGTGAAGTTGTCGCCGATGTTTCTCAGGTTCCAGTTCCACGCCAGCTTATCTTTCATAAAACGCATGTCGCCCCGGATTTGGAACGCGCTGCCGCCCAGGGTCTTGCTATTGAGATCGAGAGCGCTGTTCGCCATTTCCGCGGTTATAGTGCCGACCTTGCCCAGGTTGAAGTTGGCGTCGGCTCCCATCACGCGGCGGTTGCCGCCCGCCTGCGTGTCGTTTTCTGGCGTATAGGTGATGAAAATCTTGGTGTCCGGCAGAAAGGAACCGCGAATGAAGACCTGGTTGGGCAGATAGGGGTTGACAACGTATTCCGTTCCAAATATTTTGGGCACGCCGTCCACGGTCACCTTCATCGGTTTGAGCGGGATCGCCACCGCAATGCCCTTTGCGTCCTTTGTGATACTGACCTGAATTGGAAAAAGCAGCGTATAAGGCGTGGTTTCGTTCTGGTAGCCCGGAAACTGTTCGGTCTTCTCGGGAGAAGTGCGGTTGCTGTCCGCGCTGGCCTGGGTGAGGAACGTCAGACCAAACTTAGCGCTCTTCAAGAAGTTCATATCGGCGCGCCAGCCCATCAGCGTCCCCGCCTGCGACTGGTACCCGTATGTTTCGAACGTTACGGCAATGGTCTCGCCGACGCCTATAATCTGTCCCTTCAGGAAGTCGAGGCGGCCCGTGTTCGGATCCAGCGTATAGTCAGAACCCTTGATCATGTCGCGGTTGTTGACGCGAACCTTCTCACTGCCGTCCACCACCTGACCCGCGTACACATAATACGGGCCGGAGGCGTTGGCGCCCTGAAGCACGACCGTGCGGGTCTGCGCCTTGGTTTGAGAGAAGAGGCTGGTGAGGCGAAGGCCCTTCACCACGTCGGCGGAGAGCTGTATCCCCTTTAAGGAGCGGTTGAAATCGAGGAGGGAATTGCCTGTGATTCCGGCCTGAATATCGCCCGCGTCAAACTTGAAGGCCTTGGTTGCGTAGTTCAACGAGACACGGTTGTCGTAGGGGTTACCGTAGAGGCGGTCCGTATAGTGCGTCTCGAAGTTGAGGATGCCGCCGAGCTTGCCCTGCACAAGCAAATCGGTGTCGTTGTAGGTGCCTCCGACCCCGCGCCGCCCGTAGTATATGTCGTTCTGGTATGTCTCGTTATTGCCCGCGACCGATTCGGCGTGGAAGCCAATCTTCTTTTCGCCCGTGACCTTGATGGTGGAATTGAGCTGCTTGCCAAGCCGCTGGAACGTGGTCCCCATGGTGTTGAAAAAACCCAGCACGCCTGCCGGTTTTCGCTTGGCCGTCGTCCCCACGGGAACGAGCATCTGCTTGCCGGTCTTCGGGTCGATGATCACTTCGGAAGGCTGAGCCGTTCCTTCGATTCCCGCGGCCTTGCCGAGGGGTATAAGCGACGTTTCCCGCTTGTGCGCCGGATCGCCCTTCCGCAGAAGGTCCCAGATCGTATCGGAGCTGTACGCGGCCTGCTCGTTTAGCATGAGAATCGCGGTGACGCTCAATGCGTGAATCGAGGCGAGACCGATAGTGCGTTTCGTCATTGAGCTTCCTGAAGACTGTCTCTAACGTATGTGAACGAAGGCGCCCAGGGGTTAGGCGTACAAGCATGCCGGCGCGCCCCTGCCGGAATCTGGCAGAACGGCAAAGGGCGAGGACTAGATCAGTATACAATAAGGTCTGACGTTCCGCAAGCCAGGCAGCGAGCTATAGCAGGGACGGCGGAACTCTCGTCCGGCCTGAAATTGCGTCCTCCGGACGAACTCGCCCTCACCAGGTTTACCGTCCGGAGGACGTTAGGCCGAAGGCCCCCCAGACACGCGCTTTACACGCGTGGTTCGACAACACGTTTTTCTCGCGCGATCCTGAGTGCCCGATCCACGTTTATCAATGCTTTTCTCGCCATGTCTTCCGCTTGTGACCGCAGGCCCGCCCGCTCCTCCGGCGTCCGTTGAAAGGAGCGGACCGCGCAATCTGCGGCGAACCGTGGCGTGAACGTGGCCAGGCCGATACCGTAGGCTTCCTGACCCAACCCGCGCATCAGGTGTGTTACCTTCGGGTCGTAGCTCAGGGCAGCCAGCGGCACTCCGCTCGCTGCCGCGAAGATGAGCGCATGAAGCCGCATGGCGACAAGCCCGTCTAGAGAGCCGATAAGCCCAAGAGTCTCTCGCGGCGAGAGAGGTTCCACGACAATGAGCGCCGCGTCCTGTCGGCGCATCAGTCCATAAACGTCCGCTGCGATATCCACATCTCCCGGCGGCTGCATTGGAATGAACACAATCTGCCCGCCCCTGGAATCTACAATCCGGTCGGCCATCTCCGCCAGGGATTGCGCATCCGGCCCGTCGTGGGCCGCATGCCAGGGCCGAAGCGCAATCCCTATCGCCGGCCCGCCGTCCCGTACGCCCGCGCTTTGCCGGATCTCCTCGATTCGTTCCGCGCTGCAGGCGGTGAGCGCGAAGGCCGGGTCGGCGGTCACCTCGATGGGCGGGCGCGTGACTCCTATTCGCTTGAGAAGATTGGCAGAGCCGGAATCGCGGACGGTTATATGCGAGACCTTGTTTGCCACCAGCCTTGTGAGAAATCGAGAGATTGGCCGGCGCAGCGGTCCGATACCCTGCGCATAGAACATGACGGGCACGCCCGCCTTCAGGCCCATCCGGACGACCCAGAGATAGTAGAGCAAGGACCGAACGCTGGTCGTATCCTGTAGCAGACTTCCCCCGCCCGAAATCAGTAGGTCGCTCGAGCGCAGCGCGCCGCGAACAGCCCCAACGCTCATCCGATCGACCGCGGCAACCCCGTGCCTCCGCTCCGTATCGGCTGGGTCAGCGGAGAGTACCGTAAACTCAGCCGCTACAACGCCCGCGCGCTTCTCGAAAGACTCTACGATTCCCGCGAGCACCGCTTCGTCGCCGGTGTTTCCGCAGCCGTAGTAGCCGGAAATTGCGATTCGGACAGGCTTCTCAGCCATCCGCGCTCAATGCCGGGGTTGTACTCGGCTGCGGCGCGGGACCCCTTTCCGAATCCTCCGCCGTCCGCTCCTGTGGCAGCATCCGGTCGATAACCCAGAATGCCGCCAGCCCAATTGCCGTTCCGAACACCAGACCCGTCACGTCGCGGATTAGCGAGAGATAGAGCGGGGTATGCGTGTGGCAGAAGGTGTTCAGAATCGATACCTGCCCTATCACTCCCACGACGAACAATGGAAGCGCAATCCCGCGGCGTCCCCGGTACCAGAGAGCAAGCGCAAGAATAAAGGCCGGATGGCCAATCAGGAACTCCTTTGTTCGAGGGCGCACCGGCAGAACGCGATCCAGCAGGGCGCGGAACTTCATCTCGATGCCGGAAACCCCAACGCCAGGGTCATTTCCCGTACGCGCTACGATCGTCGCAAGCGCGGCAAGAGCCAGAAGAGCCAGAATCAGCTGGCCGACACGCGCGGGCTCCGCGAACAATGCCTGCATCCGCGCCTTCAGGATGACCCGCTCATCCGCCAGGAGCCGGTTTAGATAGGGCAGCCCGGTAATCGCGATCAGGCCGATAAAGAGGAGCGGAACGGCGTGCGCGGCTTTGATTCCAAGGAACTGGTTGACCTTGACGATGAACGTGCGCGAAGCCAACAACCCTACTACGGAAACAATGCCCAGCGCCGTTACCGCGCTCGCCGTAATTATTCCCTTGATTGCCGCCATGGCCGCCGCGGAGCGATTCAGAGGCCCTTCACTCTCGGTCTCCCCGTTTAGAATGTCGCGCCGCAGGCAGGCAATAGTCGGGAAGATGAGGGCCGCAAGCAGGGCGTCAATCCGCCTGCCCGACTCTCCGAGCGCAAGGGCTGCCCCCACGCATGCCACCGCGCCGATCACGAGAGTAAGCCAGGCGGCCCGGTCGGAAACGGGCGCCAAACGAATGAGCAGAAGAGTCAAACCGGCAGCGATCCCCAGGCCGATTATTCCGAAGACGATTGACGGGACGCCAGTATCATCGTAGAGGTGCGCGGGGCCGAATGTCATCTCCTTGCCGCGCGCGATGCCTTCCGAAATCTTCTTCAGGTACTTGTCGGCGTTGGTGGCGACCACGTCGTATCCGGCTGTCGGAAATCCCGCGGTCGTCAAAAGCCGGATGTAGCAAAGGCGTATATTTCGCTCGCGCGCGGCGCGGATGAACCGATCGATGGCCTCGTTCTCGTCGAGCGTGCCCATCTCGCCCTCGCCGATGCTGTGAACCCGCACGAACTCACCCTTGAGCGCGGCCCCAAGCTTCTCGTCGCCCTTCTGCTTGCCGAACTCGACCTGGCCGTATTGCAGCCCCGCCTGCCGCAGCGCCTCGGCTGCCGCCTTCTCCTGGCCGCGAAAACCGAGAACCTCCAGCCCTTGAAACACTACGGTCTGCACGCCCTGCGACTTCAGCGCGGCCAATACCTTCGCCATGCGATCGGGGTTGATTCCGGCGAAGTTGCCGATTCTACCGATAGGCTGCAAGCCCGCTTTGTGCGTAATTTCTACCGCCGCGGGGTCTATGCCGATTCCAAGGGAGCGAAGCACGGCATAGTCCGCACGCACGGCGAAACCCGCGGGTTCCTTGTTGTCGGGGGCCTCTTCGTCCTGGTCGGTTGCCGCTTCGAAATAGGTGTCCTGTTCGGAGTCGCGCCCCTCGGCCACCGCCAGTCCCTTCGCCTCAAGCCCGGCGCGGATTCGGTCGAAAACCTCGGGCCGCGCAACGGTAATGGTCGCGCCGACGCCGGACCACTGCTGCACGTGGAGCTCGCCCTGTGATTCGAGGGCGGCGAGGGTATCTTCGGTAATCGAAAGGGAGGTGATGCCCGCGCCCTTGAACCGCGCGAGGACGGAATTGAGAGGCTGGCCGGACAATTGCGCCACCTGCTTCACTTCGCTGAATTCCAGCGCAAGCTCCACGCGGCGGTTCCTCTGTTCCACTCCATATCGCTTTGAGGCGGCATACAGTCCGGCGAGAAAGCCGAGGGCGATGAGAACATAAAGTACGGGGGTTATGTTACGTCGCAACCGAGACCTTTCTTGTGCTTTCTTCAAAGACTTCATGCCGGGCGTATATGTCCGCGAATCGGGACCCGTCTACTGCGTCGAAATTTCGCGCTCGAGATCGCGGACCATCAAATCGAATAGCACGGAGGCGTTCTCGGGCTGAATCTTCATCTTCGGATCGTTCGGATCGGGCGCCTTCGCGGCCTCCTTGGAGTCGCCCTTCTTGGAACGCTTCTGGTCTGTCCAATACTTCACGATCTGGTCCTGCGCAACCGCGAGCGCCGCGTCGCCAAGCTCCAGCCGATCGCGCATCAAGGAGACTGCCGCCGGCTCCGCGCCGAGGTAGTGCGCGACGATGCCAATCGGCGAAGGATCGTCCTCGGGCGTAGAGCGGGTTATGAAGTTCATGCGCCGAAGAATAGTATCCAGCCTCGCCCGTGAAATCTGGACGAGCGCCTTGCGCGAAGCCGTGACGGCAGCGTGGAGCGAATCCTGCGCCGTGCTCACCTGTAGGTCGAGAATATTGTACTGGCCCCCTGTCAGGCTGAGGGGCGAGCGATAGAAGCTCAGCAGGCTGTCGGCCGCGAGGTGGAGCGTGCGCGCAGCCTGCCGGGCGTCACCGCCCTCGTTTCGCGCGGACCGGAGGCCGTTCGTCAGGTCCTTCAGCAACTCTGGGCCGGACATGACCAGCCCTTCGACCTGCCGCGCCGCCGCGCCGTCGCCGTTTTCTACCGCGTGCTGCATGGAAGTTCGCAGGCGGACCAGCTCCTTCAGCGTCTCTTCGGACGCATCCCGTGCGGCCCGGAGGTTGCCCCCAACCTTCGCGGCCTGATCGAAGCTTCGCGCCATGCGAACGAACTCGCGGTACTGAAGCGTATCTCTGCGGCTTACGAAATTGCTCACCGTGGAGAGTGACCGGGCCGCAAGCTCAAGCTCCTGCTCTATGTCCTTTTGCGAATCGCCGAGCTTCTTCAAATCCTGATCGGATGCGGCGCGCGCGGTGTCAAGCTCATCGGAAAGCGAGGCCAGCTGCCTGAGTCGCTGCGCCTTCGAATCCGCGCTGAGCGGCAGCATGGCGACGGTCTGGGGAATACGCACGAAGGCATCCGCGAGACGCTGCTTTACCGCAGTGTTGTCGGGATCCAGCTTCAGCGAGCGGCGATAGGATTCTGCGGCCTGCCTATAGAGCGAGCGCTGGGCATATCCGTCGCCTGCTGCGGCGGCGTTCGCTGCGGTGTCCGCCGTGCCGGGCTCGTGCCCCACGCGGCGGATGCGCTCTCCTGTGGGCGGGTGCGTAAGGAAGTAGACCTCCAGGCTGGAGGGCTTGTCCTTTTCCGTATCCTGCAGCCGTTGAAAGAAGGTGAGCATTGCGGGACCTTCGTAGCCATTGGCGGTGGCGTTTTTCAAGCCCCTGCGGTCCGCGTCGTTCTCCTCGTCGCGGCTGAACTTCAGCATCGCCAGGCCGCCTGCAAGCCCCCCCACCGTACGCAGCGTCTCAGCATGAATAGCCTGGAACCCAAGTAAAGCGAGCGTGCCGATTAGCTGCGCGTTGAGCTGCTTCATCGCATGCTTGCCCGCCACGTGTCCAACTTCGTGCCCCACCACTGCCGCCAGCTCATCCTCCGAGTGGATGAAGCGCAGCGTTCCCCGGTTGACGAAGATGTACCCGCCGGGCGCGGCGGTTGCGTTGACCTCGTCAGAATCCAATACCTTAAAGCTATATTTGACATCGGTGCGTCCCGATACGGCCGCCAGCCGCTGACCCACCCGGTTTACCCAGCCGGTAAGCAGAGGGTCCTCCACGACGCCGTACGTGGACTCGATCTCTTCGGCCACCATGCGGCCAAGCCCCTTCTCGATGTCCCGACCTATGTCGATGCGTGCGGAGGCAGGGGAGACGGTCGCAAGGGTCAGAGCCGTCAGCGCCTGGGCGGTCAAAAGAGAAGCGGTTGTTCTGCGTGCATTATTCATGGAACCTCTAGGGTACATAAAAGTCGCCGTAATTGGGACGTTCTTGGCGCTTCTGCTCAACGAGTCGGCGTCCGCCCAATAGCATGATTAGCAGGACTCCGGCGAGTAGACCGCCGACATGCGCCATGTAAGCCACGCCTCCTCCCTGCATCCCGCCGGTGTGCAGCCAATTCGCATTGACAAACTGTATGACGGCCCAGAAGCCAATCACGACGACCGCCGGAACTTCCATAACCATCCCGATGAAAAAGATGGGGACGATGGTGGTAATCTCGGCGCGAGGAAACAGGACGAGGTACGCACCCATAAGCCCCGCGACCGCGCCGCTCGCGCCAACCGTCGGTGTCGTCGAGCCAGGACCGGCTGCCACGTGCGCTAGCGCGGCGATTGCACCGCATGCAAGATAGAAAAAGAGGTACTTAGGGCGGCCCAGTGTATCCTCTACGTTGTTGCCGAATATCCAGAGATACAGCATGTTGCCGGCGATATGGAGCAAGCCGCCGTGCAGAAACATGCTGATGAAAATCGTCGGCCAGGCGTTCGCGAGATCATGGGAGATGGCCGCCGGAATGAGGCTGTAATGGGCCGCGATTCCCCCCACATTATCTACGTACTGAACGTGCCGGCCAAACCTATCGATTCCTTGGGCGATAACCTGCTCGTGCCGCGTCAGAAAATCCATGATATACACGGACACGTTCGCGGCGATCAGCAGAACGGTGACCGCGGGAAAGCGGCGCGTGGGGATGTTATCATGGAGAGGAATCATCGAGAGCTTCTCTTATGGCAATTCTATCACATCTGCCCGGCATAATCAACGATAGCTGCTCGGCGTAAAAGTTCAGTTTCTGTGAGAGTGAATCGCTCCGCAGCGACTCCGCCACGGGCAAAATCCCCGTGGCTACCCATTTAAACCACGCTAAAGCGTGCTCTGGCTGCCCGCTTTAGCCTGCTTTAGCACTGTTTCTGGCGAAGCCGTTTAGCTTTCGATGCCGGGGGATCCTGCCCGTGGCGTCGCTGTCCGGCTCCTCGTGCGCGGGCACGGCGGATTCCCGGACGCGGAACTGCCTGTGCGCCCCTTTTCGTACGGACCATGGCGCCCGCCAAAGTTCCCATTCACGGATTCACCGCCGCGCCGGAACTCCTCTCCGGGTATAACAGTTATATTCCAACTGTTCCTAATTCTATGGTGGCCGGTTTCATGTGAATCAAAGCGCGCTGCTCAGACGCAGAAGCCGACCGACTGACGGAGACCGACGTGCCCATCGAACGTTTACTCGACCATGCCGACTCCGCGCGGAATCTCACGGACCTGTATGACGGCCTTCACTTTCCTGCCCCGCCCGAGGAACGGCCGTATACGGTCGTGAACATGGTGTCCTCAGTCGATGGTAAGACGCTGATTGGCGGCAGGGGTTCCACGGCCCAGGGTCTCGGCGGGTCTACCGACCAACTCCTGATGCGCCGGATTCAAGGCTCAGTGGATGCGGCGATTCTCGGTGCGGAAACGCTTCGCGCCGGAAACGTCGTCTACAGGCCGGACATGTGGCGCGCCGTAGTCACCCGCTCGGGCGAAATGTCCACGGACAATCGGTTCTTCACGGACGCCCCGGACCGCGCCATCGTCTTCGCGGCCGAATCCCTTCCGCCTGCGGCGAGAGAAAAGCTGGGAAAGGCCGCGCGCGTGGAAATCGCAGGGGCAGAATCGGTTGAAGCGAGGGAGGCGGCTCGCATTTTGAGGCACAAATATGGAATCCGCAGTCTGGCGCTGGAAGGCGGAGCCACCCTCAATTTCCAGTTTTTCGAAGCCGGACTCCTCGATGAGCTATTCCTGACGGTAGCGCCGAAGATCAAGGGTGGGGCGAATCTTCCTACCATCGTAGACGGTGCGGGGCTGCCGGACCGGCAGTTCATTGACATGGAGCTCCTGTCCCTCTACCGCGACGGCGATGAGCTGTACTTTCGTTACCGCGTGGGCCGCCGAAGGCAGTTGTAACGCCTGTAGCAAAGTATTAATAGCCGCGTATGAAATGAATAAGTTGGCTGGAACAGGAGAGTTTCCGTGCTGGAAGAGAGCTACCGCAGTATCATAGAAGAGATTGGGGAGAACCCGGAACGGGAGGGGCTGCTGAAGACCCCCCACCGCGCCGCCGAGGCGATGCGATTTTTGACTCGTGGATATACCATGGACGTTACCGAGGTCCTCAACGGCGCGATATTCGAGGAGCCGTACGAGGATATGGTAATCGTGCGCGACATCGAGTTCTTCAGCCTCTGCGAGCACCATCTGCTACCCTTCTTTGGCAAGGCGCACATCGGCTACCTGCCGAATGGAAAAATTATCGGAATCAGCAAGCTCGCCCGGCTGGTGGAGGTGTTCGCGCGCCGCCTGCAAGTGCAGGAGCGAATGACCGTTCAGATCGGCACCGCGCTGCAGGAAGCGCTGCACCCCAAAGGGGTCGCGGTGGTCATCGAGGGACGGCATATGTGCATGATGGCCCGCGGCGTGCAGAAGCAGAACAGCAAGGTGACGACCAGCGAGATGCTGGGCACGTTCCGTTCCGACCGGCGCAGTCGCGAGGAGTTCCTCAATCTGCTGACCCTGGAACGGAACGTGTAGATTCCAATGAATGATGAACGATGAACGTCAGGCGAGCGGGGAATCACGACCAAGCTATGAGCGACCATACTCCTGAAATTGATCCGCTTCCGCCGGTGCACCGGTCGGCAATGTCCATCGCGCCGGAAGAGATACAGCGTCTCATTGAGCGGCTGCCTCGCCAGAACCCGGTTCGCCGCCTCGCCCAGGCCATTGTGGAAGGCAAGCTGGTTCCGCTCGACTGCATCCAGCCGGTCGCTATATCCTTAACGGATCCCGCGGGCAAGAGTTGGCGAGAGAATCTGGTGGCTGTGTGGGCCGCCGCCCGCGCTGCAAGCTCCACCGACCGACATGCCGCCGCGGGCTGGTTGTCGCACGTCCTGGAGCGATGGCCCTCCCTCGACCGGTGGCCGCGCCTGAGACGCAGCTACCTTCGAACGCTGGGCCTCCTCTATCTGCCCGCCCTCGCAGGGCTGATTGAAGCGGGCGGGGCCGGCATCGGACTGATCTTCGTGCCGCCGTTCGCCGCAATCCCGTTCTGCCTCCTCGTATATCCGTTTTCTGCCCGGCTGGACCGCAATCGCATGAATCGGATCCGCGCTCAAGCGGCGGATGGCTTGGGTCTTCTCACCATTCCCCATAGCGCCGCTTCCCTCGCCGCCGCCGCCTTCGACCATGACAGGAGGGTGCGTGAAGCCTGCCGGTCTGCGCTCATACAGGTGCTGCCTACGCTCACGGAGGAGCGTTACGGACAGCTTCCTTTCGACACGACGCCCCGCCTCTGCGCGCTCCTGGCAAACGACGATGAAGCAATTGTCCTCGCCACGCTGAAGGCGTTGCGCTGTGTCGGCGACTCGCGGGCGTTCAGGCCGGTCGAGCGGCTCGCACGCGGCTCCTGGTCCACGCGGGAAAGTCCCGCCGTCCTGGCCGAATCGGAGCAGGCGCTCATGATACTGCGCGCCCGGCAGAAGCGGGAAAACGAAGCTGCCAGCCTGCTCCGGCCCACCGGCAGCCCCCTCGCCCCTCAAGAAAGCCTGCTCCGTTCCTACTCCGAATCGGGCGTCGCGCCGTCCGAGAATCTGCTGCGGGCCGCGGCCTCAGACAGCGGCGAAAATTAAACGAGCCTCTAATGTCCGCGGACATCAAGGGCTGGCTGCATTAAGTACACAGGCAACGCGGCGGGCGTCGCACGAACTCAAGGACAGCAAAAGAGGGGCCGCGATTCGAATTGAATCGAGGCCCCTCCTGAAGTGGCATTTGAGTTTGTGCGAAGTAATCAGCAGAGATACGTCGTTTAGTTTAGCCGCCGCTTGGAGTTCCCGGGGCGCCAATCATCGGAGTGCCGCCGCCACCCATTCCAGGAGGCGCCATAGGTCTGGTCGGACCACTGCCACCTGGCGATCCGCCTGGAGTGATCATACCGCCGGGAGGAGTCATTGGACCCGTTCCCATTTGCATCTTAGGGACGGCGGGAGCTGCCGGGATGTTGCCCACCGTCATTTTGTAACCGAGACCCAGGACGACGGCAATCGCGACCACGATGATCACAGCTGCAACTCCAGGACTAATCTTGGACTTCATTGTTTCTTTTCTCCTCTTTGGGTTGATGTGCCTTCAATAAGTTCGTGAATTCGGTCAACAGAGAGGCTGTTCCAGGTCTCCACTTTGCCGGGTTTACCATTGGAGCCTGCCCAGCGGATGGTTACCTGTTGCGCTTTACCATCGCTTCCAAGACCAAAATGCAGGCGAAGATCGCTTTGTGAGAGGAAAGAGCTTCCCGATACCACCTCCTGTGTCTGGATTCCGGTACTGGTCTTTACATTCACTCTGGCGCCAATCGCGCTCCGGTTACATTTGGCGCCTACCAGTTTCAAGGTAAGCCAATGTCCCGTCACAGTTGATTCGTTGTGAATCAGCCTGAGCGGTCCGTGATTGTTATTAACCAGAATATCCACCCGGCCGTCATTGTCGAAATCGCCCACCGCCAGGCCACGCCCCACAAACTTCGATTGAAAACTCGGGCCCGATAGTGTGGAGACATCTTCAAAATGCGCGGAGCGATTTCGAAATAATTGCATCGTCTGCTCGTATTCCAGCGCCTGGTTGGTCTCTTTTGCGTCGTCTAGAACGTGCCCGTTCGCGATCACCACGTCCTGCCAACCATCATTGTCAAAGTCCGCGAAGCGAGCGCCGAATCCGAGTGGCACAAGCGTAGCAGGACCGATCCCTGAACGATTGGACTCATAGTTGAAGAATCCCGTGCCCATATTACGGTACAGGGAGTACATCTCGAAAGAGTAGTTTGTTACAAATAGATCCATATGGCCGTCGTTATCGTAATCGGATGCGCTGACGCCCATTCCGGCTTCTGAGGCTCCGTCGCCACTGAACGCTACGCCACACGACACACCCTGCTCAACAAAACCGCCCTTTCGATTATTGACAAATAGTAGTTTGGGTTCGAGATCGCAAGTCACGTAGAGATCGGGCCAACCGTCCTCATTTATATCAGTAGCAACGACACCAAGAGATTTTGAACGTGGCTGAACAATGTTTGCCGCTCGAGAAACGTCCGTAAACGTTCCGTCGCCGTTGTTATGGTACAGTGCGTCCTGTCGAGAAGGATACACTTCAGGCCCGCAATATCGCTTATGCGTGTTCCGCGATCCGCACCAACGGTCATCCTTCAATGTCCATTTCACGTATCCACATACATACAGATCGAGCTTGCCGTCATTATCGTAATCGACAAAGCAGGCCGAGGTGTGAATGCCGTCGTCCCCGGAAACACCGGCCGGAATTGCGATGTCTTTGAACGTGCCATTTCCAAGGTTGTGATAAAGGTGGTCTTTCCCGGTGCATGTCACAAATAGGTCGATAAACCCGTCGTTGTCGAAATCCCCGGCGCATACACCATGGCCATAAAAGGTTGTGCTAAGGCCCGCTCTCTCGGTAATATCCTCAAACTTCCCGTTACCAAGATTCCGATATAATGCGGAGTGAGGATTGGCCGGGCCCTTATAGCCCGGCAGCGGCGCTCCGTTCACAGCAAAGATGTCAAGAAGACCGTCATTATCGTAATCGATGAACGCGCAGCCGGCTCCAATCTGCTCAATAAAGTAGTGTCTACCGGATCCGCCGTCCGTATGTGTAAAATGCACTCCCGCCCGGTCGCCAATGTCTACGAAACGGAGAGTAGACACCGTGGTCGAATTGGCTTGTGGAAGCTGATGAGGAATGTCATGGGAAATTGCCGGCGCATTATGACATGCCTCCAGCCCCGCCGAGACCAAAATTACAAGCGCGTACCTGATTATTCGCATAGCCCCAGGCGTTTGAATCAAGGAATTCCCGCGCCAAGTTCCCCGAGCTGCCGCCGCGCGAGACCGTAGCTGGGATCACGAGCCAGCGCCTCCTTCAGAGCGGCAATTGCGCGGGCCCGGTCACCGGATTTAAGGTAGGCCATTGCGCGGTGATATTGCGCCTGCGCTGTGTCGACAAATGAATCCTGCCTTCGATTCGTATGAACCTGCGTAATCTCGCTCTTCGCGGCCTTACCGAACTGCTCCAGATAGCGCTTTCCCTCTTTCTCATTCCCAATTGACCTGTATATAACTCCGATGCGGTAACCCGCCGACAGAAACTTGGGATCCAACTGCAACGTATGGCGCAGCTCTCTTAGTGCCGCCTCCGGTTCGCTTGTTTCCTCGAGTGTCAGCCCATAAAAATAGTGGGCGATAGTCATCGTCGGATCGAGTTCCAGAGCCTTTTCGAATGCATCGCGCGCGAGCGATAAGTGGTCAGGTCGCGCGGTATCGGATCTAAGTGCGTTGCCGAGTGCGTAATGAAACACCGGATTGTCCGGTTGAACCGCAACAGCTTTCTCTAATTCCGGTATCCCGTCAGAATATCGCCCCTCGTTGGCATGTATGGAGCCCAGTGCATGGTAGGCATCCGCGAAATCGGGTCGGGCTTTGATCGCTCGATTAAGATAGTCTTCCGCCTCTCTGGTTCTGCCCAGCGTTTGGCATGACTTGCCAGCCAGATAGAGCGCGGCTACCGGCGCGGCAGGTGACTGCAGCAGTGGGCTCAAGGTATCCATTAACTTGGAATGCTGCTGGGTCTCACTGTACAACCTTGCAAGGCTCAGGCGAGGACCCGCGGTATCCGGGGTGCGCGTCATCGCCATCTTGAAGGTGGCCTCTGCTCCCGAAGTATCGCCATTACCCAACTGTAAGTCCCCCATCCGCTGATAAGCCTCAAGCAGAGACGGGTCAAGTTGTATCGAGCGGCGGTAAAACCTGAGAGCGTCCGCATTGTAGCCCAGGTTTGAGCTGATCAGAGCGGCCAGTAAATATGCCGGAGCGCTCTGCGGCTCAAGCTTGACTGCTCTCTCGGCGGGAATCAGCGCAGCGAACAGCTGGCCGCGCTGCGCGAGCGCGCGCGCATATTCCAGTTGTTTCGGGCCGTCGCCTGCCGAGGGAGGTGTGAGCCTAGCGGAGGTTCCGACTCCGGCAGGCATGGAATTAGTGTCCGGAAGATGGGCCCTCCTTGCTTCCAGTTGAGCTTCTCGAACCCGAGCTTCCGCGTCGGGCACCCATCGGAGGCTCCGAATGTATAAAACGATAGCTCCGCCTATTACACTGACACCGACAAGGCCAAAGATTATCAGTCGGCGTGACGTCCGTATCTTGCGTGTGGTTGCAGTGTCGAGCACAGAAATAAATGATCCGAAAATATGGGCAAAGTGATGGAGGTGCGGCCGGAGCATACTGAACTAATACCAGTCGATGTCAGGTTTGCCCAGGTGGCAGCGCCAGATAAATAGGTAAATAGATAGACAGATAGGTTGTAAGGCTCAGCGCTCCCGTCTATTAGACGG
>JBBROJ010000130.1:0-15355 GCA_038229495.1 Chthonomonadales bacterium | reverse complement strand
GGGACGATGGCGATGATATCGGCGGGCGTGAAGTACAGAGTCACGCCAATGGTTCCACCAGTGGGATACCCGCTGAAACAGTTGAGCCGTATATGTCAATACCGCTCTCGATCGCCATATCCGTAGCTTCCACGGCGGTCGCGGCTTCCACAACCACGTCCCCCACGTCCACCTCCGTGACCGGTGCTGCCGCTGGAACCGTTATAGCCGACTCAACCCCGGCTCTCGCGCTCGCGGGCTTCGTTTACAACCAACGTTCTTTCGCCAGCGCCGGTCCCATTGAGCGCCGCGATGGCGTTCGCGGCTTCATCGTCATTCTCCATCTCCACGAAGGCAAACCCCTTGGACTGTCCGGTGAAACGGTCCTTGATGATCTGCGTGTCCGTAACGGCGCCGTACGCTCCAAACATCTCTTGCAGTTGATCTTCCGTTGTGCTATACGGGAGGCTCCCGACATAGATGCGCTTTGCCACAGAATGGCTCCTTCCTCAGGGAAATGCCTGGGGACCTATTACAATCCAGATTTCGTGTAGTATAACATCTGACAAATATACGGTCAAGAGGGCAATTCGTTCCCGTGGCCCCGCACGCGAAGGGAAGAAACGAATTGAACCACGGGGAGCACGGGGTACACGGGGGAAAATGAAAAAGCCCATTCGGCAGGACAGAGAGAATACGCCCAAGCCCTACTCGAGTGGTATCTGACGTTCCCCGTGTACCCCGTGCTCCCCGTGGTTATCACTTTCCTGCGGCTTTGTGGAAGGCGAGGCTGGCGGAGTTGATGCAGTACCGCTGGCCGGTCGGTTTGGGTCCGTCCTCGAACACATGGCCCAGGTGGCCGCCGCATTTGGCGCAGGTCACCTCGACGCGGCGCATTCCGTGGCTCGCGTCCTCGTGGAACTTGACCTTTCCGCTGTCGGCCGCATCGTAGAAGCTGGGCCATCCGCAGCCGGAATCGAACTTTGTGCCGGACTTGAACAGCTCCTCGCCGCACCCGGCGCACGTATAAGTTCCGTCCTCCTTCATTTCCCAGTAGCGGCCCGTGAAGGGTCGTTCCGTCCCCTTCTCGCGCAGCACATGGTACTGCTCCGGCGTGAGCTTCTGCCGCCACTCCTGGTCGCTCGTCGGAAGGGATTCGCTGCTTCCGGCCTGAATTGGGTTAACCTCGCTCATCGGTTATGACTCCTTTGCCTGTTTGGATGGATTCGAATTCGCTGGATACAATCTGGATACAATATCGCGGAATGGGCCTATTCAGTTCCCCAGGAACGGCACACGGCGGCATTGCAGCCGCCCGATCCGTTGAATCCACTGAAACCGGAGCCTTGCCCGGCTTCGTATCGCGAGTAAAGCCTTATCGACAGGAGACCACTATGAAGTTATTGCGCCTGGTGCGCACGACATGGCTGATTATGCTCGCCGGAGCGACAAACACAGCCGCGAATGCTCAAACAACGGGTGGACAGCCGGAATCAATCTTCCGCAAGCTGTTCCCCATGCCGACAGGCGCGAACGGCTACGAGGAGCTGGCGCTTGCGGGCGAGCTGGCGCGAAGCAGCAAGCCGCTCGAGGCCGCCAACGAAACGGGCGCAACCCTCGCCGTCAAGCGCAGGGCCATGGCCGATCCGCCCGTGCAGAAGGCGCTGTCCCTGTTGCGCGCGGGGCTGGACAAGCCGATACGCTCGCCGCGCGGTCACGAAGGCGAGCCTTCATTCGAAGCGTTCTCCCTTATGCGCGGATTGAGCCGCCTCGTATACGTGGAGATGTACGTCCTGTTGGCGGACGGGCGGGTTTCGAATGCAATCGAATCGCTGAGGGATGGTCTGCGCCTCGGGTATGCACTGCAAAGCGACATGATCATCGGCGGACTGGTCGGAGTAGCAATGGACGCCATGGTGATTGGGCGCTTCACCCGCCACGTCGAGCAGCTTGCGGACCGCGACTGCGTACGCCTGCTTGCGCTCGCCAATGAATGGATGGCGGCCCCGGATCCGCTGCTGAACGCGCTGGACGCCGAGCGTGGATTCATGTTGAAGCACCTGGGAGAGCTCACAACTGCAAATGTCCTCAACGGCGACGAAATCGGGCGCATTCTGTCGGCGCGGTTGGACCTTGTAAAGGAGAGCCTGCGCAAGCCGCTGTGGGAACGCAAGCCGCTGCCTCCAATCGAGGGGGATTCGCCCGCCGCGCAGGCCGCCCGCGCGCTGAATCTGGACGCCGTCTATACGCAGAGCCTGACGAGCTTCGCGAAAGAGCAGGCGAAGATGCAGGTGTTGGGGGTCCACGCAGCGATCCGAAAATACCGTTGGGACAATGACAGGCTGCCTGCAACCCTCGATGAGCTTCGGCTTGGCCGGCTCGCCATCGACCCCTTCACCGGCAAGCCCCTGCTCTACAACCGCACAGGCGAAACGACCTATGAGCTGACGAGCGAAGGGCTGAAGCCGATGCCGTAGTCCGTTCATCAAACTCGCGCCCCGCTCCACATCCGTTCGCGCGCCGCCGGCTGCGCCGCATCTGCCCTCCTTCTTCCCTCCTTCTTTCCTCCATCCCCGTTCACGAACTGTGATGGAGCGGCGATGCGGCGGCGATGCAGCGGTGTTCGAACGGTGTTGAAGCGGCGCGTATCCTCCGATACTACGGTTAGCAGCGCGATTGTGCGCTGCACAGTGATCGAGAGGAGGGCGGCATGGCGAAGGTGGTAATGAACGTGTTGTCGGACGGCCTGCGGGGGAAAGCGGGGTCGGCGGTCTTCGTGAGGACGGCGACCGGCATCGTTGTGAGGCCGCGCACCGTTCCCCGCAACCCGCAGACGAGGGCGCAGACGGCGGTGCGCACGAACCTTGCACGGGCGGTGGCAGCTTACCGCGCGCTCACTCCCGCGCAGGCAGCGGCGTGGTCGGCGTATGCGGCGCAGCAGGTGCGCACGGATTTGCGCGACGGCACGGCGCGCCGCCAGACCGCCTACGCCGCATTCACCGGCCTGGCCACCAAGTTTCAGCAGGTGAATCCAGGCGCGCCCATCCCCGCGACTCCCCCACCCTTCGCCTTTATCGGGGACCCCCTTACCCTGACCGCGACTGGCGGCGCGGGCCATATCACGTTTACGGCCGGCGGCGCCAACTCGCCCAACGTGAAGACGGAGCCGCTTTGGCAGCCGCTCAAGTTCGGTCACCAATCTCCGCAGTCCCGCGCCTACCGCACGCAAGCCTTCGTGGCGTTTACGGGTTCGCCGCTCGCCGCGACGCTGCCCGCGACGCCCGGCTGGTATGCGCTCGCCTATCGATTCGTGAATGTGCAGACGGGGCAGGAGACTCCGATTCACATAATAGGCGCGGTGCAGTCGACGTAGCAAGGGGAAACGAGCAGATGCGAACGCGCGGATTGTTAGGCCGGACGACAAAAAGGGGCGAGGGACGAACGAAGGATAGACATACGCACTACTATCTGCACGTGCGGTTAAGCAGTCAGCCGCAGGCTGAACCCGTTATGGAGCGCTCCTTACCGTGCAGGGAGTGGCTCTGCATTGACCGCATCCGCGGCTTTGAGGGCTACATCCACCCTTGCTCCACCTCCCGGTATGTTCGCCTCCCATGCGCTGCGGCTGGCCGAGGCCGGGCCGCCGCCGCGCGCGGACGATTCCCGAATCCCGTAAGGCGCGGCGCATGACGCCGCGCTCGGTGAATGAGAAGCGCGCGGCAATGCCCATACGCAGGGCAGGAAAGCAGGGCGCGGCGAATATGGCACGATTCATGCAGCATGTACAATATCCACAAACGAGTGGCCAGGCGCGTCTCTTTTTTTGGAGAGCACGCGCTGGAAAGGTCTACCCCTTATGCGCCGATTCGCCCTTCCCTGCCTCGCCGTTTCGCTCCTCCTGCTGCCGATGTGCCGCGCTTTCTCGCAGGTCTCCTTTTACCACAGCCGCGCCAATTTCACGGCGGCTCTCTCAAATCTGCCCCAAACCGATGACTTTGAATCGTACGCGCCGGGCGACATTGCCGTGGGCGACGTTCGAGGGGACTTTCGGTATACGGCCGATTCCGCTGCCACGCAGCCGGCGGTCGTGTCCGACGGCGGCGGGGGCCAGGCGCTTGGCGGTTCACCGTTCGATGTGTTCGTCGGCGGCGACTCCGTCACGCTTATGACGGCAACGGGCCTGAGGCTTGCCGCTTTCGGCGCGGACTTCTTCTATGCCCCGTCATTTGATACCATTGCGGCGGACACCTACCGGCTGGGGATAAGGGATGGACTCGCGGCGGGCCAGTTTGCGGGAAACCCTGACAGTATCGATCCCAACGGCGGATCCTTCTTCCTGGGTCTCATCGTGAATCCCGGTTATGAGTTCACGGCAGTGGACCTCTTCTCCGTCCAGCTCGCTCCAAACTTCCTCGTGCCGGCCTATCAGGTGGACAATCCCGCCTACACCGCCGTTCCCGAACCGGGAGCGCCGGCGTATCTTCTCACCGGTTCGCTGACCGGCGCACCGGCAATATGCCGCGCCAGATGCCGCCTCCTATAGACTTCAGCCGCCCGACAAAACTATCTCTCCGTGTCCAATGAAAGGACCACCCATGAAACGCCTCAGTTACTCCCTTCTCGCCAGCGCCGGTATCCTCGTCCTCGCCTTTGTGCTTACGGCCGTCGGGCCGAAGCGCGTTATGGCGGCTCTCGGCTTTACACCGATACGGGACGTGGACACTCCGGGCCGGGTGCCGTACCAGGCGCTGACGCAGAGCCAATCATCCGGCACGCCCAATGTAACTGCCGACCTCCCCGTGGTACCCGCCGGGAACCGGCTTGCTATCGAGCACTTGTCGGGCGGGGTGCGGATACCGACCGGCCAGACCGGCTACTTCATTCTCTCGACAACCGCCGGAGGTGTCTCCAGTTTCCACACGATCCCTTTGGTTCAGCGGTTTGATGACGGGCGGGTGGTGGGGACGGAAATCGTCATCGCCTCTCAGCCCATTCGCATCTATGCGGACCCGGGTACGCGGCCTTCGATTACATTCCGCCGCAGCAGCAATAACGGCACGGTCTCCGTGGAGGGCAACGTGTCGGGGTACTACATAGGTCTGTAGTCTCCACGTTTCGTAGTTTATTACGCATCTGTGAATGACGGCCTTAGGACGCCCAGATCCTTCATGCTGACGCCTCCTGCGTCATTCGGAACAGATAAAACGCCTGTTGCCGCCGTGTACCGCTGCCCTAACCGGAAAAGCGGACCCCGCCTCTAGCCATCGAGACGGGGTCCATCTGGTTCTGCTGCCTGAACTCCTTCTGTCTTCAGCGGGCGTTTCATGCGCCTGGCCTGCCTCTCCCGGTAGTCCACAGTTCAGCCGGTCCCCCTCAATGCGTAGGTGCCCCTCCTGCTCTGGATGCACGCTGCAATTTCGCCGCTTGCCGCGACCCTACCCGCGCCGCCCGGCTGGTACGCGCTGGCCTGTCGATTCGTGAATGTGCAGACGGGACAGGAGACGGGGATTCAGGAGTTGGGGACCGTACAATCCTTGTAGGACGAGAACCCATGCCTGCGGACGGCTAATGTAACAACATGTGCCGTAATCCCTGGCGCATCATATTGACAACGCGCGGCGGCGGGCCGAAGGTCAGGTCCAGGATGAGCTTATCGCCCGTTCCGAAGGTCAGCCCGGCAAGGTTTACCTGCACGTAGGTGGAGGTGAACGTGATTCGGCTGCCGTCGAAGCCGGGTAGATGGCTTTGCGGATCGACAGCGACGCCGCTGATGGGCAGCAACGGCGGGGTTTGGGAGCCCTTCAACTGCCTGAGTGTGCCGGCGGACACGGTGAGCCGATAGCCGTTACAGACGGTATTTTCGAACGTGTATTTGTTGTAGAGCGTGGAGAGCGAAGCCGAAATCTGACTGGTTGTGACCTTGATTCCGCAGGGACCAGCGAGGAAGTATGCGCCTTTGGCAGGAACGATTTGCGACCCGTATTTGGAGGGAACCCGCGTATCGGTGGGGTAGCGCAGGTCCACGGTGACACGCTGCCCGGTGAGCTGCGCGCGGGCGGGGCCGGAGTCGAGCGCGGGGGGCAGCGCCACGCAACCGATTACCAGCAGCAACCGCCATAAGGTGAACTGTTTGCGCATTGGCTTTCAGCGAGCTATCCAGAACTGCCTCGTCACATTTGCGCCCCCTATAGCACTGCAACGCCATTGCGATTTAGTGACTCGGGAGCATACGGCACCTTCCGAAGGTCCGCCATGTGCACATCGTACCGCTGAATTCCGTTCCCGGCTTTCTCGGTCGGCAATAGCGCTGCAATTCTCCCCTCCGCGCGCAGACCCTCGTCTTTGCTGAGCAAAACCACGCGGTCCCCTACCGAGATGCGGCCTATCAGAGCACTTGCAATTGCATAACCGGAACCGATTCCTGTTCGCATGGTCGTGTCGAAGCTGCGCCAGTTGTTTGCGTTTGCCAGTTCACGCGGGGCGCTAATCACCAGGGTTGGCATGACAACTCCTTCGTTATCGTCGCTCTCAATGGCAGGCGTTGGGCCGGAAGTCGGGCCTCCGAATCTATTGCTGATAGTGTGCAAACGGCACTGACCGAGGCGAGCTTGATTTTCGGTCCTTCGGTTCGTAACGGCTTGTTCCGAATCACGGCAGAGAACCGGCATGGTGAAAGAGATACATTTCCAGCGCATCGGCGCGGCAGCCAAGCTGGCTCGCCCACCCCCCCATATCCTCGACGTACCGCGCATAACCTTCCCCCGTCCACGCCGACCGCGTGTAGTATTGCCACTGGTCAATCTCGCCGCGGTCGTGGAGCACGTTCAACGCCTGATATACGCGGCTGTCCAGGATGAGGGGCATCGGGGATAGCTGTGCGCCGAGGCCTACGGCATAGAAGAACTTAGTGAAGAATGGCGGGCCGCATTGCGCGACTCGGAACCCTGAATGCGCTTCGGCAACCCTGCCCGACAGCAGTAGGTCAAGCGTTCCGTCAAGAAGGCATGGTTGCTGGTCGAACGTTTCCAGCATCGTACGCACGCGAAACTTCCTGCCGTTGTTCCCATAGCCGAAGACCATCACAGCCAGGAATAGCTTGCGGAGTCTGGCTCTGCAGGCCATTGCTTCTGTCGCGAGTCTCGTCAAGTCGCTGCGTGAAACGCTGTCCGGCAATTGGGTTTGCAAGGCGTGGAACTCATCATACGCCCCGACCCACTTCTCCCATTCGCCGGGATTGTACGGTATGGTTTGGAGATGGGGTTCAAGGTCAGCGATTTGCGCCGAATGGCGTTGAAGGCTTTTCGGGCATGCGCAGTCGATTCTCATGTCCTCTCGCTTCTCTCTAGCCAGCCGTCGCTACCCCAGGCGGGTTGATCCCATGCGTTGCATACCTCGGCGCCGTGGAGCTTGATCACCTTAACCGTAATACCGCTTTGGAAGTAAGCAGTCGCCAAAAAGAGCCAGGTTACAGGCTAGCGGCATGCCGCCGTGCAGGAATGGCTCGTCTACATGCTTTCGCGTGGAACTCGTACGGCGTTACCTATCTGGACTACGGGGACCATTTATCCGCGGGAGTAGTACCCAACGAGCGTCTGTATTGCGAGATTAGCAACGGCAGTGCCCTTAGCAGTGAGGCCGATTTCGATGTACTGCTTGTCAATGAGCCGCCTAATGATTCGCTTGACCTGCTCCGGCGAACACCCGCACGACGCTGATAGCTCATTGGTACCGACGCCTTGTCCGTTGGCGTTATGTCGGGGTCGAACGTGAGCTCGCCGTCTGTCCCCTCGTAAGCGCGTCTCTCCATTGTAGTTGCCTGTTGTTTGCCCTGCGATTCGTCGAAGTGGTTGATTGGCATGATTGCGCGCACAGGGGCCGTCTCATAGTCCATCATTCAATCAAATGGGTCACGGTTCAGAAATCATATACCTTCACCACCTCGTCGTCGTAGTGGTTGATGACCTTGACCGCTATGACGCACGAGATATTCAGCGGGACGGCCGAGCAGCCAACAGAATGGGATATAGGAGCTGAAGCTACAATAACTTGTTACGTATGATGAATAGAGCGCCACAGGCCACTATGGTCGGAGTACATTGGGCCTCGGCGAAGAATCGAACACCGCTTTCAATGCCTCGTCCGCCGATGTGCCGGTGACACGATGCCAGCCGGTGCATTTCTCAGTTTTGGTTAAGGCTTTCATCTGGGCTGAAGTGAGCGCGCTGTGAATTGGCGAGTGATTGTCGCATGCCCACACCGAAGCTAATCGCGTGACTTGTGTTGTTACCTTGACGTCGTGACCATCTATTACTATGTTTTTGGATATCGATAGCATTCCCTTTGACGGATCACCGTCCAGCGACCATTTCACCTTCGTTTCCTCACCGTTACGCGGTACGATGGTCGTGAATTCAACCTTGCCGTCGGTCACAACGCCTTTGGTTTCTACGCGCGTGCGTTCATCTTTTAGGACGATGTCTTTACCGGTTCTACGAACGTAGTAGGACTTTACCTGTTTAGACTCGCGCTCGCCACCGTCGCGCGTCGTGACAAACCTCCATCCTTCATAGATCGGCTTTGGCTCCTGCTTTGCCTGAGCTTTCCCATACAATAAGCAACATATTAATATCACCCTGAGCGCACCCATTCGAGTCTCCCTTCGTCCTCTCAACTCTTCACAGCCGACTTAGATTTCGTCGATCGAGATTTGAATATCTTGTCTATAACAATTCGTTCAATTGCTTCGAACGCCTGTTTGGAAAACAGGCCGCCGAACAATGCCAATCCTGCCATTGCCTCCGGGCGCGCCGCAGAATTTGCACTTAGCGCAGATGGGATAAGCATGCCTAACATACTGACCATCATTCCGATAAAGCCGCCGAAAAGCGGCAGCCCGACCACCGCAACATCGTTCACATGTGCTGCATCCAGCACGAGGTGCTTTACGACGGCTGCAACTCCCCCAAGAATGCCAAACGCCAATGCGAGTACGAGCGGCATAAGAAACAAGGGTACTGCGAAAACCCATGGGAAAAGATTGCTGGCCTTTTGTTCGAATAGAAACGCCAGTTCCTCCTGCTCATTTCGGAACGTGATCCCGTCGTACACTATTCCCGGCGCGGTCTTGGGAGATGCGCGTGCGGTAATTGTGGTGTCTTGTAGTATCTTGGCGCCCACCCATGCTCCACCTCCAAGGTAGGCAGAACCTGCGAGCCATAATATGAGAACCATATACCTCAGCGCGAGTTTCATCGGGTTGTTAGTCCTTCTGCATTAAGCGATGGTATTGGCTTTAACCACACCCGAAAACGGGTGGCTGTAGAATCAATTTTCAAGCCGTACCTTGCGAAGCGTAGTTCACGATGGGTGGTACGTTACGTCCAGGACTCACACAGCAACTCCGCTTGTTCGAGTACTGTTTCGGTTGCCCGCGCGTGTTTGTCGGGCGGATAGCCGTACTTTCTCAGAATGCGTTTTATAATCACTCGCAGATTCGCTCGCACGTTCTCGCGCAGGCTCCAGTCGATGGTGACATTTGCTTTTACTGCTTTTACCAACTCCTGAGCAATAAGCCGCAGATTGTCGTCGCCGAGAACCTGCACGGCACTGTCGTTCACCTCTAGCGCGTCATAGAACGCGACCTCATCCGAATTAAGGCCCAGCTCTTCACCACGCTTGTCCGCCTCTTTTAGTTGCTTCGCGAGTTGTATTAGCTCTTCAATTATCTGTGCGGTCTCGATTGCGCGGTTCTGGTACTTGCGGACGGCCTGCTCCAGCATCTCCGAGAAAACTCGCGCCTGAACCGCATTCTTCTTGCTGCGAGTTTTAACCTCGCCCTCCAAAAGTTTGCGGAGCATTTCTACTGCAAGGTTTTTCTGCGGCATTTCCCGGACTTCGGCAAGGAACTGGTCGGAGAGAATTGATATGTCCGGTTTCTTTAGACCTGCCGCCGCGAATACGTCGATCACCTCGTCGGACGCAATGGCTCCCGACACAATCTGCCGAATGGCGTGCTCCATGTCGCCGAACGTCTTGTTACCGTCAGTTATGTTCTTTGTGAGCACGGCCTTAACGGCCTGGAAAAAGCCGACGTCGTCACGAATTGCCATCGCGTCTTCGTGCGGGACGGCCAGCGCAAACGACTTCGATAGGTTCGCCACAGCATCGGAGTACCTTTTCTTTCCATCCGTGAGGCCCAGGATGTGGTTCTGCGCTCCCGGAAGAATGGAGAGCCTCTCTTGCGCCGTGCCGGTCCAGTGCGACCAGTCGAAGCCATGGAACATATCGCAGCAGACCTCGTAGTGTTCCAACATCAACGCGACGGCGTCTTCCACGTTTAGCGTCGCATTTCCCGAACCGCCGTTTTCGGTATAGGTTGCCAACGCGAGGCGCAATTGATCCGCAAGGCCCAGATAATCCACCACCAAACCACCGGGCTTATCGCGGAACACGCGGTTGACGCGGGCGATAGCCTGCATTAGGCCGTGGCCCTTCATCGGTTTGTCGATGTACATGGTGTGCATACATGGCGCGTCGAAGCCGGTGAGCCACATGTCGCGTACAATGACCAGCTTGAGAGGGTCGGCGGGGTTCTTGAAGCGGTTCGCCAGCGCCTCGCGCCGCCCCTTGCTGCGGATATGGACCTGCCACTCTTCGGGGTCGCTTGCCGAACCCGTCATAACGACCTTGATACCGCCTGTCGCATCGTCTGACGAATGCCACTCTGGGCGCAACGCTCTGATGGCGTCGTACAACTCTACACAGATTCGGCGGCTCATGCAGACGATCATCCCCTTGCCGTCCATAGCCTCCAGGCGATTCTCGAAGTGCTGGACCAGATCGGCGGCGATCAGAGTTACCCGGTTTTCTGCGCCGACCAGGGCTTCCAGAGCAGCCCATTTTGACTTCAGCCGCTCCTTTTTGTCGACCTCTTCGCCCTCTGTAGCTTCTTCGAAGTCGGAATCGAGGCGCGGCCTGGCCTCTTCGCTCAGTTGAATCTTCGCGAGGCGGCTTTCGTAGTAGATTGTGACGGTCGCGCCGTCCTTCACCGCCCGCTCGATGTCATAGATGCTGATATGATCGCCAAAGACAGAGCGCGTGTTGGCATCGGCCCGCTCGATGGGCGTTCCGGTGAATCCGATAAAGGAGGCGTTCGGCAGGGCGTCGCGCATGTGACGGGCATAACCGTCAACGAAGTCGTACTGGCTGCGGTGCGCTTCGTCAGCGATCACCACGACGTTACGCCTGTCCGTGAGTAACTCGTGCTCGCGGCTGCCCTTTTCGGGGAAGAACTTGTGGATGGTGGTGAACACCACGCCGCCCGAACCTACGCTGAGAATCTCTCGGAGGTGCGCGCGGTCGCGAGCCTGCACTGGTGTTTGGCGCAAGAGGTCCTGGCAGGCGACGAAGGTGCCGAAGAGTTGGTCATCCAGGTCATTGCGGTCGGTGAGAACTACAATGGTCGGGTTTGCCATGGCCGGGTGCAGAATTACCCGCCCGGCGTAGAACGCCATCGTCAGGCTCTTGCCGGAACCCTGCGTATGCCACACGACACCAACGCGGCGGTCTCCCTGTTTACCGAATTCTTGTGGCTCCGCCATGTAGCCGTCGCGACTCTCGCGGACAATCATATCACCCGGGGCGGCACTGGCGCGCACGGTCTCTTCGACCGCCACCGTAACCGCGTGGTATTGGTGGTAACCCGCCATCTTCTTGACCAGGCTGCCGTTGCCGTTCTCCTCGAAGACGATGTAGTGCTTCAACAGGTCTAGGAAGCGGCGCCGATTAAACGCGCCCTGCAGCACCACTTGAAGCTGAGAATACTTATCGTCCACCACCGCATCGCCTTCGATGGTTCGCCAGGGCATGAATCGCTCGCGGTCGGAGGTCAGTGTGCCGATTCGCGCATGCATGCCGTCTGAGATGACGAGCGCCTCGTTGAACTGAAATAGAGTGGGAAGCTGCATGCGGTAGGTCTGAAGTTGGGCGAACGCCTTCCAGATGTCGGCGTTGTGGTCAGTAGTATTCTTCAGCTCGATGATGCCAAGTGGGAGGCCGTTGACGAACAGCACGATGTCCGGTCTCCGCTCACTGCCGTTTTCGCTGATCGTGAATTGGTTGACGGCCAGGAAGTCGTTCGCGTCGGGGTCGTCGAAGTCGATGATCTTCGCCTGCACGCCCCGAATATCACCGTCTGCCGCCCGGTACTCCACCGTGACTCCGCTGACGAGCATCCGGTGGAACGCGCGGTTGCGCATCTCCAGGGTCGAGCCTTCAGGCAGCGTAAGTCTCTTAAACGCATCGTTGATCGCATCGGCGGGGAGTTGGAGGTTCAGGTCGCAAATCGCCGCGCGCAGACGAGCCGCCAGTAGCACCTCGCGGTAGTCGCCTCGTTCCGCCTTGAGTTCGACGGGCGCTATCTCCGGGCCATGCGCAGTAGACCAGCCCAGCTCATCGAGCCAGGCCAGCGCGGCCTCTTCCACGTGCGATTCTGTAAACCCACTCACGAATCGTACACAAGCTTCCTCCGCAGCGGATGCAGCAAGCGGTACCGAGCGTATGCACCATCTTCATGCATCAATCTGCCGACCACAATTGCGGGACAGATACCTTGCTTGTCTGCGAACGCGCGAATTATAGTTTCGTCGATACGGGCGGACCGTTTGAACCTGTCCCACTCCGGACGGGCTATCAATATGTCGCACGCAAACTGATTCGCCTGTTCCTCTTCCTCGCTCCTGGCCCCCAAACCCTCGATGAACGTCGCCGATCTTTCGTGTAAGAGGATGTGCCCGAGCTCATGAAATAGTGTGAACCAGAAGATGTCCTCGTAAACGCCTCTAATGCTGAGCAAAACCACCGGTCTGCCCGCGTGCCAGAACGCGGCTCCGTTAGCGTAGGTCTTTGGGAGGTGGGGAGCTAGGACGAACGCCACGCCGGCAGCGCTCAGGACTTCTTGTATTGCTCGTGCAACGTCCCCGTCAATCGTTGTCACAGTGCGGAGTGCGGGCAATGCGGCTTGCAGGGCCACACGGTCAAATGCGGGCAGCTCGAGGTCTTCGGCAAGCTTTTCGCCTATTCGCAGCCACGCGGCAAGGCAGTGCGGCGACGGCTGTTGTTTCTCGGCCTTTCGAAAGGCTGCCGCGTAGCTCTTATGCACAAGTTCCAGGTTTGCCACGCCAAAAAACCGGAGTAGATTCGCGACGCGTGCTTCCACGGCGAGGGTCGCTTCCACTAATCCCAGTTTCGCCAACTCCGCGTATGGATAGCGCTTTGAGGTCTCACCCTGCTCTGCCAGCCGATTTGTCTGCTGTTGGGACTCTAGCCCGTACCGGTAGGTACACTCCAGGTTCAGCCAAACATGCGCGGGTGTGCCAAGAACGGCCTCCAGCTCGAATGCGGTCTCCTCGGTCAGCTCCTTTTTCCCGTTTACGATCTCGCTGATCGCTTGCGGCGGCCGTCCAGTCCGTTCGGCCAGCTCGGCCTGAGTCATTCCGTAGTGTTCCAGCGCCTCGCGGACGTAGTGTCCTGGGGGCACGAGATAGTCAGATACAAGTGGTTTAGTCGCCATAATGAATGCTCACTTCCCTGATGGTCACGCCCTTGCCGTCTTCGTCAGGCTCGTACTCGACGCGCAGGCGGTCGTGGAGGGTAAAGGCGCGAAGATGCTTCTTGTCGCCTTTCAATGGGTGATCACGATACCGGGGGAAGCTGCCAGCAAACTCAGATACGTCGTTGACACTCTGGAGAGCATTTACGCGCTCGATGTACTTCCGCGCCGTCGATTCGCCCCACAAACGAGTACCACTTTTCAACACTTCATACGCTTTTTGAAGCTTATTATCGGCGAAGCGTACGGTGATCAACCGGGCCTCCTGGATTCACCCTAAGGGTGAAGATTGCATGAATTGTGCCATATTTGACCACTTCGCCGATGCACTTCAAAAATCCGCTCCCACCGCACGGCCCACATCGTTGACGCGCAACTCCCCGCTCAGCAGCTTCGGCAGCAGCGTGTCGCGCAAGGTGGCGAGCGTGCGGGATTCAACGCGGTTGGTGATGATCAGGTTGACCATCGGTGCCACCGTTTCCGTCATCGCATCAACAAGGCGACGCGGGGGAACGAGTACCTGAGCGGCAGATAGGTGGCCACGTTGAATATGGCCCATAGTGGTTGCTTTTCCGGCCGCAATCTGTCTGAAGTCGGGTAGGTGCTGCAACGTCCACAAGTAGTAAAACCACTGTGGGTATTGGTCCGAAGAGACCTTGAAGAGGTGCTGATTGAGCGCCCCGGGCCCGCCGCACCATAGTTCGACTTCCAGGCTACCGGACCATGAGAACAGCACGTCGCCGTCTTTGATGATGTATTCTGATGGGAGATCCCCGTTGCACTGGTCCGCGCCGTCGGTGGCTCCTTTGCGAAGCTGTGCTATTTTGATGACCGGAAGCGTCGGTCCGTCTCCGGATGGGTATTTCTGTAGAGCAAGGCCGTTCAGGTAAATAGCTATTTCATCGAGGTTTCGCACCACCCAACCCGCCGGAACTGCGCCAACTTCCGAATCCTGTAACGAATCGGGAAACAACGCATCAATCTCCTGCGGCAACCCCGTTGGGCGGCCCTCTGACTTTGCGCGGACGGGGTCGAAATCCACGAACCACGACTTGAAGAGCGCCCGCGCCATCTCTTCCAGCGTCGCATTAATCCGCCGGTTCAGTTCGATCTTGTCGTCTAGAGTGCCGAGGATATGGGCGATGGCTTTTTGCTCCCGAAGAGGAGGCAAACGCAGCGGAAACTTAGGGAACTCAATAAGCGCGATTCTATCTACGGTGCTTCCGTGAATCGTGCGCTCCCGGATTACGTCCTGAAACTCGGGTCCGAGGTAGTAATAGAGAAGGAAGCGACTATCCGCCTTTGCCGGGTCTGGACGCATGAGCGCCATCCGGCGGCCGAGGCAGCATCGCAGGCCTTCCGGAATGATCGCCGCCTCGCCAAGCTTCGTCTCATATGAGAAAACTACATCACCAGTCCTCGGCGTGACCCTACGCGTCCACTTCGCGAAGTCCTCTTCCGAAAGGTGTTCGCTACCGGCAAGGTCGATTCGCCCCTTGTTGAGACTAGTAATGCCAAGGAAGACAGGTCCGTGCGACCTCTTTGTTGGCGTGGCGTGCGGGCCGTCAAACGCCTTACAGACGCTCCCAACGGTGGTTTCTTGGAGCCTACCCGCCATAACCCAGCCCCCTCAGGTTCGCTTCAATGGCCTGCTCCAGCTTCGCGGATTCGTCTGCCGGCTCACGTGCCACAATAAGATCGCTCAATGCCTGCCCCTTGATTCAACGCTCATCATCGTCAAATACCATTCTGGCCTGCTTCACATAG
>JBBROJ010000129.1:0-15362 GCA_038229495.1 Chthonomonadales bacterium | reverse complement strand
TTGCCGACGACCTGCTCAAAACGGCGCGGTTGCGGGCAAAGGCTTCGCAGTAGGCTTGCCCACTTATGTCAGGCGGCCACATACCCGGTCGGGTACAATTCCGCAAAGTAGTTTTGTTGGCAGCAGGGTAAGTACGGAAAGCGAGGCGCTGAATGCAGAGGGTAACGCTGATACCGGGCGACGGAATCGGGCCGGAAGTCACGAGCGCGGCGGTGCGGGTGATCGAGGCGGCCGGAGTGGAGCTGGATTGGGAGCGAATGGAGGCCGGCGCCGAGGTAATGACGAAGCATGGCACCGTCTTGCCCGACGACGTAATAAATTCTGTAGCCAAGAACCGCGTCGCGCTCAAAGGGCCCATAACCACCCCCATCGGCTTCGGATTCACTAGCGCAAACGTTACCCTCCGCAAGCGGCTCAACCTCTATGCCAACGTGCGCCCCGCCCGCACATTGCCGGGAGTCAAGACACGATTCGATAGTATCGATCTTGTGGTGATTCGGGAGAACAGCGAGGACCTCTACTCCGGCCTTGAGCACATTGTCGTACCCGGCGTCGTTGAGAGTCTCAAGATTATCACGGAGACCGCCAGCCTGCGCATCGGTCGATACGCTTTCCAGTTCGCGCGAGATTTCGGCCGCAAAAAGGTCACGTCGGTCCATAAGGCCAACATCATGAAACTGGCGGATGGGCTGTTTTTGGAATGCATTCGGCGGGTGGGCCGCGACTTTCCTGAAATCGAGTACGAGGAGATGATCGTCGATAACACCTGCCAGCAGCTCGTGATGAGGCCCGAGCAGTTCGACGTAATGGTAATGGAGAATCTCTACGGCGATATTATCTCGGACCTCTGCGCGGGCCTCATTGGAGGCCTGGGGCTGACGGCAAGCGGAAATATCGGGGAGGGCGGAATCGCGGTCTATGAGGCGGTGCACGGTTCCGCGCCGGACATCGCGGGCCGCAACCTCGCGAATCCGGTCGCCCTCATCCTCTCCGGCGTCATGATGCTGCGGCACCTCGGCGAGCACGACGCCGCCGCACGCATCGAGAACGCGGTCCTCGCCGTATTCGCCGAGGGCAAACACATGACCGGCGACCTGGGCGGCAAGGCAACAACGTCGGAGATCACAGACGCGATTATCGAACGATTGTAAACGACTTCGCGGTGAATCCACTTCTACTCGACGGTGACGCTTTTGGCGAGGTTGCGCGGCTGGTCGATGGAGCAGCCACGCGCACAGGCGACATAGTAGGAGAGAAGCTGCATCGGGACCATGGCCAGTACCGGCATCAGCGCGTCGTGAGTGGACGGCACTTCGATAACGGCGTCCGCGCAGTCCGGCGTGTGGTCCCCCTCGCGTTGTACGACGACGACCGTCCCCTCGCGCGCCTTCACCTCTTTCAGATTGCTCACCATCTTTTCATTAGTGGCCGGCTGAGTGCAGAGGCCCACAATTGCTACGCCCGGCTCGACCAGCGCCAGCGGACCATGCTTCATTTCGCCGGCGGCGTAGGCCTCCGCATGGATGTAGCTGATCTCCTTCAGCTTCAGCGCCGCCTCCATGGCCGCGGCATAATCGTATCCTCGCCCTAAAAAGAAGAAGCAGCTATGCGACGCGAGCGTTTCGGCAAGTCCCTTTATGTCCTCGGAGCGTGCTAGAATCGCCTCGATCTGTTCGGGAAGTAAGCGCAGCGCCTCCACGAATCGATGCCTCTCCGAATCGGCGAGACCGTGATCCTGCGACAGGTAGACTGCCAATAGACTTAGGGCGGCAAGCTGCGCCAGATATGCCTTGGTGCTGGCGACGCCAATCTCCGGGCCGGCCTGTGTATAAAGCACGGCGTCGGCTTCTCTCGCGAGGGTGCTGCCCACGACATTAACGATGGCAAGAGTCGCCGCACCCTTATTCCTCGCCTCGCGCAGCGCAGCCAGCGTGTCCGCGGTCTCTCCGCTCTGGCTGATGAGCAGGACCAGAGTCTCGTCGTCCAGAATCGGATCGCTGTAGCGGAACTCCGAGGCGACGGTCGCATCGACTGGCTGCCGAAGCAATTGTTCCAGGAGCCGTTTTCCCACCAATCCCGCATGGTATGCGGTTCCGCACGCTACGATGCTCACGCGCTTAATCTTTGCCCACTGCCCCGCGGTCAACCGCACGTCCGGCAGTACGACACGGTTATCCGTTGTCAGGCGTCCGCGAAGCGTATCGCGTATGGTGCGCGGCTCCTCGTAGATCTCTTTGAGCATGAAGTGCTCGAAACCGCCTTTTTCGGCGGCCTGGTCGTCCCAAGTAACATCAAGGATGTCACGATGGCGCCGTGTTCCGTCAAGTCCGAATACTTCGACCGCGCCGGATGTCAGGAGCGCGCAGTCGCCGTCCTCCAATAGTATCACCCGGCGGGTAAACGCCATGACAGCGGGGATGTCGGATGCGAGAAAGTTTTCTCCCTCGCCCAGCCCAATCACGAGCGGCGAATCCTTCCGCGCCACGAAGACTGCGTCGGGAATATGCTGCGAAACGACCGCCATAGCATATGAACCGGTTAAGCGCTCTACAGCCCGGCGCGCGCCGGCCACAAACTCGTCGACGGTGACTACGGCCGACGGCAGATAGGACTCAATGAGGTGCGCAATCACCTCCGTGTCCGTCTCCGAGGAAAACTCGTGGCCGGCCGCTCGCAGCTCGTCGCGCAGCTTCGCGTAATTCTCGACGATTCCGTTGTGGACCACGGCAAGCGAGCCGGTACAGTCCTTGTGCGGATGCGCGTTCGCCTCGTTGGGCCGCCCGTGCGTTGCCCATCGGGTATGGGCGACCGCGACGCTCGCGCCCTGCTGCTCACCATTGATCTGCGCTTCGAGATTGACTATCTTGCCGGCGGCTCTGAGGATCTTAATCCCCGTCACGTCCGGGTAGGCGACTCCCGCCGAATCGTATCCTCTATACTCCAGCCGCTTGAGATTCTGAATCGCGGTCGCTACCGCCGGCCTGCGTCCCACATAACCGGTGATTCCACACATTAGCTTGCGCTCCATTAATATTGCGAAGGCCGTCTCTACGACGTTCTATTTATCTACGGCCTCAAAATACGAAAACCGGCAGCCCATTCGATGCGCGCCGGCCGTCAGATTGTCGAGTGTTTCGCGCTGCTCGGCGCTCAGTTTACTGGTGAATAGCTTGACCGTCTTGCCCGCGAGGATGCCTCCGCTGGTGAAGGACCACGGGTGCCTACGCCCGAGCTTGCTTGCGTCCACGGCAACCACGATCTCAGGACTCGGTTGCAGCAGCTGCTTGAGGAAGGCGGCCTCTTCGGCGCGATGGGAGAAGAGGTCGAACGAGCCTGCCGTGACGTTTGCCACCGCGCCGCTCGCGCCGACGACTGCCACGCTGGGCTGAAACGCGCTGTGGAACTCGTGCGCGTGAAATGCGCTGTCGTCGGGGTTGTAGACCTCGCCGATGACGCCCGTGGAAATCCCCGCTGCAATCAACTCGTACAACGCCGGGAGACTGTTTGTAAAAGCGATGAGGCTGTGGGGCCGCTCATCTTCTACGCGGGCCCGCCGAAGCTCCCTCGCAACATAGTAAGTAGTCGAGCCCGCCGTGAGAACGATTGCCAGATTGTCTGCCAGATTATCGACGACGCACCGCGCGATACCCTGCTTGGTATCCCGGTTGTAATCCAACTGGTCGCTAAAGTACCCGGGACCGTGACCGCCGCGCATCGCATAGACCCGTCCGCGCCGCAATCCCACCATCTCGATGCCGCCAACAACGTCCTGAAGATAGTCAACATCCCTTCGAATCGTCCGCTCATCCACGTCAAACTCTCGCGCGTAGTCGGTCAACTCTTTGCCCGCAGAATCTCTGCGCAACTCTTCCAAAAGCTTCATTCGCCGCGCCGCCGCCTGCTCCGTCATCGAGATGCGCACTCCATCCTTGAGTTAGTCACGATATATTATAACATAATTGTGACAGAAATTCAACACATAATGACATTGTTCACAGCATTAGGGACATTCAGGACTTGGAGGGAGACATACGCTCGCTTCAATGAGCTTCTGCGGCTTGAGGTATAATCAATAGACCCGTAAACCCATGGTTTCGGCCTGCGTGGATCGGCCTGCGTGGATCAGCCTGCGTTGACCAGCCTGGATGGAAACGAATGGCATACGATAGCTTTCAAGATTTCCTCGAACGGTTGGAGCGTGAAGACGAGCTTCGCCATATCTCGCAAGAGCTTAGTCCACACCTCGAAATCACGGAAGTCGCCGACCGCGTGATGAAGAGTCCGGGCGGCGGCAAGGCTCTCATCTTCGACCGTCCTAAAGGCCACTCGGTCCCCATCGCAATTAATACGCTCGGTTCCAGGCGCCGTATGTCCATAGCCCTGGGCGTTTCGGATTACGAGGAGATCGCTTGCGAAATCGCGGACCTCGTGAAGCCCGACGTTCCCGCGGGCCTGCTGAACAAGCTGAAGATGCTCCCCAAGCTGGCGCGTCTGGCGACGCTTCCGCCGCGCACGGTCTCCGAGGGACGATGTCAGGAAGTCGTGATGACGGGCGAAGACGTGGATCTGTCGCTCTTGCCCGTCCTCCACTGCTGGCCGCAGGACGGCGGGCCGTTCATCACCCTCCCTCTCGTCTTTACCTACGACCCCGCAACCGGCAAGCGCAACGTGGGCATGTATCGAATCCAGATATATGATCGCAACACCACGGGCATGCACTGGCAGCTTCACAAGGTCGGCGCGGAGCACTACCGGAAGAGCGAGGAAGCGGGACGCGGGATTCATGCGGCGGTCGCCCTTGGCGGCGATCCGGCAATCACGTTCAGCGCTATTTCACCGCTTCCGCCCGGCATCGATGAAATGCTCTTCGCTGGCTTCCTTCGCCGCAAGCCGGTGCCTCTCGTCCAATGCAAAACCGTAGACGTAAAGGTTCCCGCCGACGCCGAGTTCGTGCTGGAAGGCTACGTCGATCCCTTCGAGCGGCGGCCGGAAGGCCCGTTCGGCGACCACACCGGATACTATACGCTCAAGGACGACTATCCGGTCTTTCACGTCACAGCGCTCACCCACCGGCGCAAACCCGTCTATCCCGCAACCATTGTTGGGCGGCCCCCTATGGAGGACGGATGGATGGGCAAGGCGGTTGAGCGCATCTTCCTCCCACTCGTCAAGCTGATGGTGCCTGAAATAGTCGATATGAATCTGCCGGTGGAAGCCTGTTTCCACAATCTCGCGTTCGTCTCGATTCGGAAGCGCTATCCGGGTCATGCGTTCAAGGTAATGAACGCCTTGTGGGGTCTGGGCCAGCTCATGTTTACGAAGATAATCTTCGTCTTCGACCACGATGCGAATGTGCAGGACATCAGCGAATGCATCTGGCGGCTTTCCAACAACATCGACCCCGAGCGCGACATGATGGTCACCCGCGGCCCAATCGATGTGCTGGACCACGCGTCGAGGGCTCCGGGATTCGGCTCCAAGATAGGCTTTGACTGCACGAAAAAGCTTGCGTCCGAGGGGTTCACGCGCGAGTGGCCGGATGTAATCGAGATGTCGGACGAGGTCAAGAGAAAGATTGATGGTCTCTGGCCGGCGCTGGGGTTGTAGCGTGTCCCTGCACGGCCTGACGTCTCAGCTAACCGCGTGGGACCGGCACGTCTTCGCCGGGATTAATCACGGTCTGAAGAACCCGTTTCTCGACGCCGTAATGCCCGGCATCAGCGATTTGGGACTCGGTCACGTCCAGGCGCTCTTCATATTGGCCTGCGCGCTCATCGCGGCGGCTTGCGCGGGAGAGATTCGCGGGCGCACTGCGCCGCGAGATATTCAGAAGGCATTTGCCCGGCGGAAGTCCTGGGTCGTCCCCCTGCTCCTGGCCCTGGCCATAAGCGGCATCGGCGCGACGCTGTTCAAGCATTCGATCGATCGTGACCGGCCCAGCTGGTTCTATTACCACGAGCACCAGGCGGGCAGAAACCTCGACGTCCGGGTTGAGACCGTCGGCAGGCGGCCCCTCCGTGTGCATGGTTTTTTGTCGGGCCATGCGGCGACAAGCGTCGCACTGGCAGCCGCCGGAACGATGCTCTTTTGGGGCCGAAAGCGGTTACACGCGGTTGTCGCGGCCGGCTGGCTGCTGGCGGCCATAATCAGCCTGTCTCGCATATATATCGCGGATCACTGGCCCCTGGACGTTGTTTGCGGCGCGGTATTGGGTATCCTGAGCGGCATTGGAGCGGTTCTGCTCTACCGCGCTCGGACCGCTGCGGGCAGTCACGCAAAAGGCGTGAAAGAGGAATCCACGGAAACCGCAGACAACAGTGTGACAGCCGGTATACAGGCATCGGAATCGATCAATATGAGGCATGGATGAGCACGGGGCGGCTAATTGTTGCGATGACGGGAGCGAGCGGCGCGCTATACGCGGTGCGATTCCTCCGGCAAGCCGCGCTAACGTACGAACGTATCTACGTGATGGCCTCGGACCAGGCACTCCAGGTCGTTGCCACCGAGTTGGACCGTCCCGTAACGGCGCAAACGCTGTCAGCGGAGGCGCTTCTTGGGGAGCCGTTCGACAATATCGAGTTTCTCGACAAGAAAAACTACTTTTCGCCACCAGCCAGCGGATCCTTCCGACACGACGGCATGGTGATCGTGCCCTGCTCCATGGGCACCGCGGGGCGGATCGCGAACGGCATATCGGACGACCTCGTGACGCGGGCCGCGGACGTATGCCTTAAGGAGCGGAGGAAGCTGATTCTGGTCGTACGCGAGACGCCCTGGAATCTGATTCACCTACGGAACATTACGCAGCTTGCCGAGTCGGGGGCCACCATTCTGCCCGCATCGCCGGGATTCTATTACAAACCACAAACCATCGAAGACGTTGCGGACTTTATCGTCGCGCGCATCATGCAGCAGTTGGGTATCGAGCAGGAGGTCGTGCCGCAATGGCAGTTTACAGAGAGCGACTAGGTGAATCCGGTCCGCTGGCTCGTCTTCGAATCATTCTGGAGATGATAAAGTTCGAGCACACTATCTTCGCGCTTCCCTTCGCCCTAATAAGCGCTCTGCTGGCGGCGCGCACCCTGCCGCACGGCCTGCCTTCAGCGCGAACGCTTTCCTGGATACTGGTGGCTATGGTGGGCGCGCGGAGCGCGGCAATGGCCTTCAATCGTATCGTCGACGCGCGCTTCGACGCCGCCAACCCTCGAACGGCGGCCCGCGCGATTCCGGCGGGCCTGCTCACGATGAAACAGGTTGCGGCCTTCACGATTGCCTCGGTGGCGCTGTTCGTACTCGCGGCGTTCGAGCTTAATCCGCTCTGCCTCCTTCTATCCCCCATCGCTCTGGCCGCTCTCCTCGGATATTCGTACACCAAGCGATTCACGTCCCTCTGTCACCTCGCGCTCGGATTCGCCATAGGAATTGCACCCGTTGGAGCCTGGATTGCGGTTACGGGCCGCCTGGAACCGGCTCCGATTCTTCTTGGGGCCGCCGTGATGTTGTGGATCGGCGGGTTCGACATCATCTACGCCTTGCAGGACGTGGACTTTGACCGGCGCTTCGGCCTGCACTCCCTGCCCCGAATCATGGGGAAGGACCGCGCGCTTCTGCTCTCCCGACTGATGCATGCAGTCATGCTCGCGCTGCTCGTCACAGTGGGAGTAATATCGGGCCTGCACGTCGTCTATTTTGCCGGCGTAGCGCTGGTTGCGGCCCTCATAACATACGAACAGTCCATCGTGTCGCCGACAGACCTGAGCCGCGTCAACGTGGCGTTCTTTACGCTCAACGGCTGGGTCAGCATCAGCTTGTTCGCATTTGTCGTCCTGGATCGCTTTATACGTAGATAGATGTAAATAATACGTAAGTCGCGGGCTGCGCCTTTATGCAAGAACTTCGAATCGGCTGCGTGCCCTACCTCAATGCGAAACCGCTGATCGACTGGTTTAATTCGGATTCGTGCGATGTAGCGGCCATTATCTCGTATGTCGTGCCTTATCGGCTTGCCGTAATGCTGGAAGCGGGCGAGATCGACGCGGCCCTGGTATCTATCTTCGAGCTATTTCAGAAACCGGAGCTGGTACTGCTGCCGGACATCTCCATCAGCGCGGACGGGCCGGTAAAGAGCGTGCGTCTCTTCTCCTGCCGCCCGTTTGAACAGGTTCGGAGCGTCGCGCTCGATACCAGCTCGCTTACTTCCGTTGCGCTGACGCAGATACTCATGGAAGAGCGCTACGGAGTCAGGCCGCAATACTTTCATCACGCGCCGGACTTGGATAGGATGCTCGCCAATGCTGATGCCGGGCTGATTATCGGCGACCTGAAGCTCTTTGACACGCCTGCCACGCAAATTCTCGACCTCGGCGAGGCGTGGAAGGAACTGACCAGCCTTCCGTTCGTCTACGCGGCGTGGCTGGCGCGGCCCGATGCGCCGATAGAGGCTCTAACGGAGGCGCTTACCCGCGCGCGGGATTGGGGCATTCAACGCCTGGACACTCTTTCCAACCGCTGGGCTCAGCGACTCAATCTGCCGCTGAACCGCGTCGAGGATTACTTCAAGAACGTTATGCAATACAACCTGGACGAGCCCAAAATCCAGGGAATGCACCTCTTCGAAGCGAAATGCCGCGAGCATAGCCTGATACGAACCCGGCGATAACTGTCCGGGAAATGCGCGCCTGCACGCCACCTGCAAGAACGCTATGATCGAAAATCTAACTCTGTTCATCGACTTCGACAATACGCTCAGCGATATGGCGGCGCTCGACGCGCAGTTTGTCCGCGAGCTCGGCCATTTGCTATCAGGCGAATTTGGCAGCGAGTCGGCAACCTGGGAATCCGCCTTAAAGCCGGAGTTGGACGCCACGAGAGGCCGGTACGCCGTCAAATTCACGGGCGATCCGCTCGCAGCCTACAACCAGTGGATTGAGGCGGAGCGCGAGAAGGTGACAACCGCGGTCTTCGCCAGCGCCGGTGTTCCATTGCCGAGCGCCGAGCCTATCGCGCCGCTTGCGAAGCGACTCCAGTTCGATGCGCTGACGGCCTGCAACGCGGCCCTTCCCGAGGCGAAATCTTGCCTGCGCGAACTCTTTGAAATGGGCGTCCATATTCAGATGGCCTCGACCCAGGAGTCCGAGTATCTGCTGGCCGCGCTCATTGGCGCGGGCCTCGAAAGCTACATCGAATCCAAGTTCGGGCCCGATCTCGTGGACTGCGCGAAAGAGGGGCCGGAGTTCTACCAGCGAATATTCCAGCAATGCGAGATTCGCCCTTCACGGGCAATCGTCGTCGACGATCAGGCGATGTGCCTCGATTGGGCCGAGGAGGCGGGAGCGCGTGTCGTGCAGGCCTGCCTACTTCCCGATTCGCCCGAACCCGAGTTTCCCATCGTGCTGCGCAGCCTCGCTGATCTGCCGAAGCTCGTGCAAATGGGCCTCGCGTAAACATCAGACTTTTTGCATGAGTGCGCTTCGTCCGTGAGGACGATTGGCCGCAGGCCCTCCAGCGAGTGAATTCATTCACTCGTCCGCTGGCGCGCCGTAACATTTGTAAAGAGGTTTCAAAGGGCAAAATCGTGAGCGATACGCTTCGAGCCTCCGTTGCGGCAATCGAATCCGATTTGCGAGAAACGCGCCACCTCCTCCACCAGCGCCCGGAGTTGAGCGACGAGGAGGAGCTGACCTCGTTATTCGTGGCGGAGCGGCTTCGGTCGCTGGGCCTGACGCCGCGCACGAGCGTTGGAGGGCACGGAATCGTCGCTGACGTCTGTGGCGCAAAATCGGGACGGACGATAGCTCTCCGTGCCGACATGGACGCCCTGCCCATCGAAGAAGAGAGCGATCTGCCGTACCGTTCGCAGAACACCCGTGTCATGCACGCCTGCGGGCACGACGGCCACACGACGACACTCCTCGGCGCGGCCAAAGTCCTCTGCGAGCATCGCGGCTCCTTTGCTGGAACCGTCCGGCTCATCTTCCAGCCCGCCGAGGAGACGGTCGACGGCGCGCGACGGATGTGCGACCAGGGCGTGATGGACGGCGTGGACGCGGTCATTGCGCTGCACGGGTGGCCGCAGATTGGGCTGGGCCAGATTGGAACTCGCAAAGGTCCGATGATGGCGAGTGCTGACACATTCGACATCGTCATCAAGGGTCGTGGAGGTCACGCGGCGTATCCGCACGCCACCATCGATCCCATCGTGATCGGTGCAGAGGTGGTTTCCGTTCTCCAAACGATTGCCAGCAGGGAGATAGATCCGAACGATCCGGTCGTCGTCACGATTACGCAGTTCCACGCGGGAACCGCATACAACATTATTCCCGGAACGGCCCGGCTTTGTGGAACATACCGTACACTCTCGAAGGAGATTCGCGACGGCATTCCCGATCGAATCCGGCGCATAGCCGGCGGCGTGTGCAGCGGACACGGAGCGGACTGCGAGTTTACTTTCCGAGAAGGCACGCCGCCCGTGTTGAACGATTCGGAAATTGTGGACCTAATCGATAGAGTGGCCGGGGCGATGCTGGGAGTAGAAAACGTAATCACTGTCCCGCACTCATCGATGGGAGCCGAGGATTTCGCGGAATACCTGTCTCACGCGCCGGGCGCGATGTTCCGCCTGGGGTTGGGCCCGGTTTCCCCCATTCACACGCCCACATTCAACTTCGAAGATCGAGCGCTTCCTATCGGCGTCGAGCTCTTTTGCAGGATTGCGCTCGATTATCTAGAAGGTTAGAAGGTAGAAGTTAGAAGGTAGAAGGCGGAAGGTAGAAGTCAGAGGTCGTCTTATGCCTTCCACCTTCCACCTTCTATATTCCGTCCTTCCGGCTTGTTAAGGAGCAAAAATGCCTCGTGCCCTTGTGACTGGCGGCGCCGGATTCCTTGGCTCCCACCTTTGTGATCGACTGCTGGCCGAGGGCCTGGAGGTTGTCGTAATGGACAACTTGATTACCGGCAGCACGGATAACGTCGCGCATAATATCGACAACCCGCGGTTTCGATTCATCAACTACAACGTCACGGACTACCTCTATATCGAGGGGCCCGTGGATTACATTTTTCACCTTGCGTCGCCCGCCAGCCCGGTGGACTTCCCGACAAAGCCGATCCAGATTCTCAAGGTGAATGCGCTCGGGACGCATAAGGCTCTCGGCCTGGCGAAAGCAAAAGGAGCGCGCTTTTTCCTGGCGTCCACATCAGAGGTTTACGGCGACCCGTTGGTGCACCCGCAGCCGGAGGAGTATCTTGGCAACGTAAACCCCATCGGAGTCCGGGGCGTCTATGACGAAGCCAAGCGATTCGCCGAAGCAATGACCATGGCATACCATAGGTTTCATGGCCTCGATGTACGCATTGTCCGCATCTTTAATACTTACGGGTCGAGAATGCGGCTGGACGACGGACGCGTTGTGCCCAACTTTATCGGGCAGGCGCTGAGAGGCGATCCGATCACGGTGTATGGAACGGGGCAGCAGACTCGCTCGTTCTGTTATTGCTCGGATCTGATCGACGGCTTTTGGCGTCTAATGACATCCGGCCAGACCGGGCCAATCAATATCGGCAACCCGACGGAACGAACGATGCTGGAGTTTGCGCAGGAGATCAAGCGGCTTACGAACAGCCCCAGCGAGATTGTCTTCGAGCCGCTGCCGACATCGGACGATCCGAAGCAGCGCCGCCCGGACATTACGAAGGCGAAATCCCTCCTCGGCTGGGCGCCAAAAGTATCGCTGGAAGACGGCCTAAAAGAGACTATCGCCTATTTCAAAACGCGGCTCGCGTTGTAAAGACATATACATTTCGGGTTGAACTAAGCATTGCGCGGAATGGGGCTATGCGCAGCTTCCTCTACAAGCTGAGCGTTCTCATAGCTATTGCCTGGGCACTCGTCCTTCTGCCCAGCCCCTCCAGTACGCTCTCCCTTTTCCTCAAAAACGGCATTGTCGTGATTGGAACGGTGTTTTATACAGGCAAAATGCTCTACGACACCCTCTTCTACGATCACTACCGCCCCTAAGCGGCTGGCTGAGCAATTCACCACAGTTGAGGAAGCAGCGTCTATGCAGCGAAAATGGAACCGGCGCGAGATCCTGCATGACGGCGCGGCGGCAGGCGCGGGACTGTTGCTCTCCACAATCACTTCCGCAGGCGCAATTTCATCGACTTCACATGACGCGTCGCTTTCTCGCCGGCAGCAGCCGCAAAGAGTCGCTGTCATCGGTGCAGGGCTGGCGGGGCTCGCCGCCGCCTCGGAGTTGATTCGCGTCGGTCACGATGTGACGGTCCTTGAAGCGCGAACGCGGTCCGGCGGGAGGGTGCTCACGCTGCGGGATTCGTTCGCGGACGGGATGTATGCCGAAGCGGGCGCGCTTTTTATTCCCGACAATCACGCGCTCACCCTGAAGTATGCCCGCGAGTTCAGCCTGCCGCTCGCAACAATCGCCCCGCGCGCCTTTGCCGAGATGTTCCATATTCGCGGGCAAAGGGTCATTCCGCGCGAGGGGCAGCCCGAAGAGTGGCCGCTCAACCTCACGCCGGAGGAACGAGGACTCGGCCATCGGGGGATGTGGCAGCGCTACATGGGCGACTTTCTAGCGAAAATGGCAAAAACTGCCGATCCGGCGGCATCGTCGTGGCCTCCCGATTCGCTCAAGCAGCTCGATCAGATCACCTTCGCCGAGTTCCTGCGCAAGCAGGGCGCGTCGGCGGACGCAATCGCTCTTCTCAGGCTCGGCTACCTCGACCTGTTCGGAGACGGAATCGATACCTCCTCGGCCCTGGCTCTCCTGCGCGACAGCGCTCTCCGCCTGCCTGAGCAGAAGGTCTACCACATCAAGGGCGGCAATGATCAGCTCCCAAAGGCGCTTGCCCAGCGGCTTTCGGGCAGTATCCGTTATGGCTGCCCGGTTGTGCGGATTGAACAGAGCGCTAACGCCGTGACTGTAATCTACACGCAAGCCTCAGCGCGATACAAGCTGACCGTCGATCGCGTAATCTGCGCTATCCCTTTCAGCACTCTGCGCAAAGTCGAGGTGGTTCCCGGTTTCTCTCCCCCGAAGCAGAAGGCTATCGAGGAGCTTCCCTACACCTCCGTCGCGCGGGTATTCCTTCAATCACGGTCCAAATTCTGGTCTGTTGCCGGACTGCCGGGCATGACGAACACCGATCTGCCGGTGATGTGGTGCTGGGAACCCACCTTCGACCAGCCCGGCCGCCGGGGGATCATGGAGTCGTACATCGCCGGTCCGCAGGCCAGGAAGGTTACGGCGATGCGCGAGGCGGAACGGCTGGAGCTTACGCTTGATCAGATGGAGAAGGTCTATCCGGGGATGCGCAAAAACTACGAGGGAGGCGTGTCGAAGTGCTGGGACGAGGACGAGTGGTCACAGGGCGACTACGCATGGTTCAAGCCCGGACAGATTACCAGCCTGCTCCCGCACATCGCGCGGCCGGAAGGTCGAATCCATTTCGCGGGCGAGCATGCATCGGCGTGGCCGGGCTGGATGCAGGGCGCGCTCGATTCCGGGCTGCGTGCCGCGCGCGAGGTGAATGAAATAAACCTCGCGCGCTAGTTCGAATCGCTTCTCGTAGTGTCCCCGGCATGAATGTCCGCCCATGACGCTGCACAAAAGCGTTTAGGCTGCGCTTGTCACTTCTTTTTGTTGGTCTGGACCTTTCGAATAGCTTGATCCGTGAGGTCGGAGGACGCATAGACCATCGCCGTGACATCGAACACCTGGCCGAATCCCTGGTCCCTGGCAAGCTTTCCTACGATAACCCGCACCTCCGCCATTCCCGCCCTCATGCGGCGGGTCTCTTCCTCGTCGATGGCCTGTTGATAGACCTTTTGCAGCCGCTCCTGGTAGAGAGGCCGCTGTCGCTGCATGGCTTCCAGTTCGCGAATGCGGGCAAGGTCTTTCTCCGCCGGCTGCTTGAGCGCCGCCATCCTCTGCGCCTCGTCCACACGCTTCTGCGATTCGCCCTTAATCGTATCGATCTTCTTTTTGTCGGCGTCGGTCGGTTTTTCGGCGTTCAGCGCGGCGCTGAGGTCACTAATCTCGTCGGGACCGAGGTAGGGCGTTTTGGTCACCTCATCGAAATGCTTGCCGAGATTCGCGCCGAACTCTTGCAGCTTCAGCTCGATTCCTTTCCGAACATCGCTTTCGACAAACACGCGCTGCATATCTACGTTCGCGACGAGCCCCTGGTCTGCGGCGCGCATTCCTGCCGCGCGGACGATGTAGGAACCGGCCCCAAGTATGAGAGCAGTGGACAGAACCAGAACATTGACGAACGGTCGCTTTAACATGAATCGAAATCCTTTCGACGGTGCGGCGGGCTGATTTCCTATTTGCTGCCTGCGAGACGAAGGCGAAAACTCAGGGCGATAGATGTGGATTGGGTAGCCGCAAACAGTATACACCGGCAGGCGCTGTGCTGTAAACGGACTTTCGGTTTATACGATTACCTGAGGCAATTGCAAAATGCCGTGATTGTCGCCGTTGAGCGCAGGTTTGCCTCGCCGCGCAACGGAAGTTTCATCGCATCTACTCGTTCGACTGTCTAAAGGTGGCGTACAGCCGTTGTTGCGCGCCATTAGGCCATAGCGGGGCGTGTGTGTTCGTTTGGCTGCATTTCGGCCAATTAGCGATCACCCAATTGCACGATCTTGCGGTCAGCTAGAGCCGGCAGCCATCTGCAGCAACGCGTCTGCGCACAGCGCCAACACGCCGAACATCACATGCTGATGCATCTTAGCCGCGCCGCGGACCCGAATGTACCGGCAGCCGAACTCGTCCTTGAGACGCGCGCGAATAATAACATAGCTCGCCCGGCTTGCTTGAGGCCACCGCTCAACTCCTGTTCGAGCGCCTCTTCAACGGCGGGAAACAGCGAGCGTTCGATCTGCGACCAGATTGCGGCTATAAAGTGTGGCCTAGGGCTTGTCTCCGGGGTTTGGTTTTGACACCAATAGATTCCAGAGGCAGCCCTATTCTTAATCCTATATAACGACCGATTTTTGCAATTAGCTCCCTCGTTGACCAATTAACCCATATGCTCGTTGACCCATTGACCCGTTGACTGGCTCCTATGTGACGGCGGTCTCGCCCTCTTCGCCGGTTCGGATTCGAATTGCCTCGGCGACGGGGATAAGAAATATCTTCCCGTCCCCGATTTCGCCCGTGCGCGCGGCCTTTACTATGCATTCCGCGACAATCTGGGCCTCTTCATCCGGCACTACTATCTCCAGCTTCACCTTCTGAATCAAGTTGACCGTGTATTCCGCGCCCCGGTAGTGCTGGGTAAAGCCCTTCTGCTTGCCCGCGCCGCGAACCTCGGAGACGGTCATGCCCTGTACG
>JBBROJ010000128.1:0-15374 GCA_038229495.1 Chthonomonadales bacterium | reverse complement strand
GAGGCGTTGCTTTTGGTTGGTGGTTGCGTTAGAATGGACGCGCATGCGGTGGTCTCCTTTTTGTCTTGGTGGACACCAAGAAGACTACCGTATGCACTCCTCTTCTTCAACCCCCGTTCATAATGTCATGAGATTCAACACATACTGCTATTGCGAGCTGTGTTCACTTGCGTTCATTTGTTGGAAGGTTGAAATCTACGGCATGTTCACAGTAAGCCCTCGACTCAGTTCGGACCGATACCCATTGCTTGAACGCGTTATCGATCGTGCGCTCGCTGGCTCTAACTGCATCGGAGTCCTTATGTTGCGCGGCGAATGGTCGTGTACGCAACCGTTACATCGGACAACCAAGTAAAACGACCGGGACGATCTTAATCAGTTAGATAACTACATTGAGATAGCAATCCTCTTGCACGCACGCAGGCGTTTGGTGTATACTGTGGACCTGATTAGCACTCAGGTTGCTGGAGTGCTAACAAAGATTTCCGGGTGCGTCCCGCATATGAAATCGGGCTTCGCACCGGGTATCAGTTACTCAGTCACTTACTCAGCTATGCCCAAATTCTAATCACAGGAGGCGAAACAATGGCGCTCAAACCTCTCGCAGACCGAATCATCGTGAAGGCGGTCGAGGCGGAGACTCAGTCGGCAGGCGGAATCCTGCTGCCGGACACCGCGAAAGAGAAGCCCCAGCAGGGCGAAGTCGTCGCGGTCGGCCCCGGCAAGCTTCTGGACAGTGGCAAAATCAGCCCGATGGACATCCAAGTTGGCGATAGAATCTATTACGCCCGCTACGGCGGGACGGAAGTGAAAGTCGGCACGGAAGAGTTCATGATCCTACGGCAGGACGACGTTCTGGCGGTGCTGGAGAAGTAATTTCTGGGAAGTCGGAAGCTGGAAGCCGGTAGTCGGAAGAGAGGCAGTTGACGCTCTTCCGAATTCCGAATTCCGAATTCCGAATTCTCTCGACGAAGGAGAGATATTTACATGGCAGCGAAAGAGCTGAAATTTGATGAAGAAGCGCGGCGCGCACTGGAGCGCGGCGTCAACAAGCTGGCCGAAGCGGTGAAGGTTACCCTGGGGCCGCGCGGGCGCTATGTGGTGCTGGAGAAGAAGTTCGGATCGCCGAGTCTTGTGGACGACGGCGTGACGATTGCCAAGGAGATTGAGGTAGAGGACCCGTTCGAGAACATGGGCGCGCAGCTCGTTCGCGAAGTGGCGAGCAAGACGAACGACGTGGCCGGCGACGGCACGACGACCGCGACGGTCCTTGCGCAGTCGATTGTGCGCGAGGGGCTGAAGACGGTTGCGGCGGGTGCGAATCCGATGGCGGTTAAGAAGGGCATCGATATCGCGGTCGAGGCGGCGGTTGCGGAGATCAAGAACCTGGCGACGCCGGTCGATACCAAGGAGGGCATCCTCCAGGTGGCGACCAACTCGGCTAAGAACACGCAGATCGGCGAACTGATTGCCGAGGCGATGGACAAGGTCGGCAAGGACGGCGTGATTACGGTCGAGGAGAGCAAGGGCACGGCAACGAGCCTGGAGCTTGTCGAGGGAATGCAGTTCGACAAGGGCTACATTTCGCCGTACTTCGTGACGGACCCTGAGCGCATGGAAGCGGTGCTGGACGACCCCCTGATTCTGCTTTATGAGAAGAAGATCAGCTCGATTCAGGACATGATTCCGATGCTTGAGAAGGTGGCGCGGATGGGCCGGCCGCTGGTGATTGTCGCGGAGGACGTTGAGGGCGAGGCGCTGGCGACCCTGGTCGTGAACAAGATTCGCGGCAACATCAACAGCATCGCGGTGAAATCGCCGGGCTTCGGCGACCGCCGCAAGGCGATGATGGAGGACATTGCCATCCTGACGGGCGGCAAGTTCATTACCGAGGACCTGGGCCAGAAGCTTGAGAACGTGGACCTGGCGATGCTGGGGTCGGCGAAGCGGATTACGATTACGAAGGATGACACGACGATCGTGGAGGGCAAGGGCGAGAATGCGGCGATTCAGGGCCGTATTACGCAGATTCGCCGCCAGATTGACGATACGGACAGCGACTACGACAAGGAGAAGCTGCAGGAGCGCTTGGCGAAGCTGGCAGGCGGCGTGGCGGTTATCCAGGTGGGCGCGGCGACGGAGACGGAGCTGAAGGAGAAGAAGCACCGTATCGAGGACGCTCTGTCGGCGACGAGGGCGGCGGTCGAGGAAGGTATTGTGCCCGGCGGCGGTGTGGCGCTTCTGAAGTGCGTGGCGGCTGTGGAAGCGGCGGGCAAGGCGCTAGAGGGCGATGTTCGGACGGGCGTGAACATCGTTAAGCGCGCTCTGGAGGAGCCGTGCCGTATCATTGCGGACAACGCGGGGGTTGAGGGTTCGGTGGTGGTTCAGACCATTCGCAACTCGGCTCCGGGCGTTGGGTACAATGCGGCGACGGACGTGTACGAGGATATGATCAAGGCGGGAATCGTGGACCCGGCGAAGGTGACCCGCTCTGCCCTGCAGAACGCGGCATCGATTGGCGCGATGGTGCTGACGACGGAGTGTTTGGTGGCTGAGAAGAAGGAAGACAAGCCGGCCGGCGGTGGCGGTGGCGGCGGCGGCATGGGTGGCGGCGGCGGGATGTACTAGAAGCGGCCCCCCAGCCCCCAATTCTGGGGGAGCAGGACCCTGCCCCGCGGTTCCCACATGGGAATCGCGGGGCTTTTTGATGGTGTCCTGTTTGGATGGAATCGTGTATACGTGGCTGGAGGCGGGATTATGACCGAATCGTCTATTCGATTGAGAGTTGAGGAGGTGGAGGCGGTGGTGTTCGTGGCGACGAGCCCGGATGTTCCGGGGCTGGTGGCAGAGGGCCGGAGCGTGGCGGAAGCCGCTGAAATTGCCCAGGGCCTTGCTCGCCGTATCGCTGAATCGTGCCTGGAGCACGGAGACCCATTGCCTCCCGCGCTTTCGTCTGACGCGCGCCTTGGCCCCGTCGAGCTGGTTGTGCCGGTCGGAGTTGGTTGATGGGACGATTGTCCGGCTTCAAGTACCGGTAGGTGGTTCAATGGCTTCGGAGGCTGGGATACCAATTCGATCGCTCGGGACCTGGCAGTCACGAAGTCTGTCGAAGCTCGACCATGGTTACGAAGGTAACACTGCCGCATCATGCTCGCGACATGGCGGAAGGGACGCTTCGTGCGGTGCTGCGCGAGGCCGGGATTTCGATTGAGGATTTTCTGGAGGCGGGCTGACGGCCTCAATCGTGAAGGTTGCTTTGCCCCCCAGCCCCCAATCTTGGGGGAGCAGTGGCGTGGGTGAATCGGGGAATCGGGAGGAGTTGCGGACCTTTGTATTTATCTGGCGGGCCACAGCAGTTGAGTAGTCGCGACCCGAATGGGTTGCGACTATGTTATTATACTGGGTTATTATAAAGAACGGCCCTGGAGAAGACGAAGCATGGACGGTTCTGTGAAAGATGCCATTGTCGGCGAGTTGGACACACAGAATGATGCATAACTCCGTCAGGTGTTATGTTCTGTAAGGGCGGCAAAAGACCAGCCTCCCGCTCGCGGCACTGTGGCTGACATTTTGCGAGAATTCGGCGGGTCTATTCCGCCCGACGAATTGGACCGCATAGAGAGCGCTGTTGCGGAGGACTGTGAGCGAATTGAGCTCGATTAGTGGCGAAGCGCTATTCGATACGAATGCAGCAAGCGGCCTCATCCGGCAGCTTCCGGCGCTAATTGCCTCGCTCGATCCTTCGTGCCGGGTGGCGGGGTAGGCGGTTTCAGCAATGGCCCCGCCTACCCGATCGTGTGCGTAGCTCATAATGCGCGAGAATCGCTATTTCCACGTGTAAATGATAATGCGCGGATAGATATACAGCCAGTCGTTCGGTACGTAATCAGGTTTGCCGTAGCCGATTCCAAAAATGGACGGCGTGTTCTCAAACACGGTTGGAGTATATTGCTGCTCGAACAGTGTAAAAAAGGGCCGCGCGGGCTTCCATCCGATCCGGCGCGCGTCTTCGCTCTCGATGTCCGAGACAATGAAGTAGATGGGCGGCGAAGGATCGAGCACCTTCGGGTCCCATTCCTGCCCATCCGGCGGACGAAGCTCATACGTGCTCACCTGGCGCGCCATCCTCGCATGCGCCGGACCGGTTGCCGGAGCGGTGAACAGGGGCGACAGTGGCGGCGTGTAGTACCACGGTGCGGTTACGAGGCCAATGCTGCTTCCGCGGGGAACGTTCGCTTGAATATAAGCATACGCCTGATCCTGCGGCGGCGCGAGCGTCATAAGACGGTCCATAGCCAGAGTAATCGCCAGAGTGAGAACCCAGACCAATGCGCTCACTCCCAGCAAGAGCTTTCCTATGGTTGGCTTATTGGCACGCGGCTCCGTTACGAAGCGCGCGACGAGTACGGCGATGATTGGGCAGAGCGGAATGATATACCTCAGGAACCGCACCTGCGCCCACCCCATGACCAGATAGTAGGGAATGAAAAATGCCAGCAGCATCCAGTCCTGGCGCGACCGGCGGACGAATGCATATGCCAATGCGGCAATACTTAGCAGCAGAAGGGGCATGCCGAGGCCGAATCGCAGCGAACTCGTCAGATGATAGAGCCAGCCGTTGCCCGTATTCACGAACAGCAAGCCCATCCCCTCCCTCGACTTCGCCAGCTCGAAAGTGAAATCCCGGCAGAATCCCGAAGGGTTGATGAGAACGCCGGGACAACCGATCAGGAAGCCGGCCAGCGTGGCTGCGAGCAGGAGAAGGGAGGAGGGGAGGAAGGGAGGAAGGGAGGAAGGGACGGAATCACCTTCGGCATTTGCGCGGCCGGTACTCATCCATAGGGCGGCCAGCGGCGCGAAGAGGACCAATCCGCAGTTATACTTCGCGGCGGCGGCGAGACCGCAGGTCAGGCCCGAGAGGGCGATGAGGCGATAAAACGATGAGGAGATAAAGCGATCAATGGTCAGGAGTTTGGCTGCAAACACAAGCGCCACGGTGACGAAAAAGGTGGCCGGTACGTCGACCGTGGCGTAGTGTCCGTGTATGACGGCGGCGGGAATGACGGCGTAAAGGAGACCTGCGGCGATGCCGGCGCGACTGCCGAACAGCCGGCGGCCCAGGGCCCAGACCGCCCACGCCGTCAACGCCCCAAGCAGAGCCGTAAGCAGTCGCCCGGTTAGAATCATCGCGCCGAAAGTTTGGGACGGGGGAATCGTGGGCTGCGCAGGGTCGGGCCGTTGGACAAACCCATAGGCGCCGTTTACGGCCACCGTGCCCTGCCATAAGTAGAAGTAGAGCCCGCCGTAGTTGTAGAAGTCGAGGTCGAGATGAGGGCGCCCCTGTCCCTTCTCCAAGACTCCTCGAAACAGATTTAACCCTTCGTCCGGATGGTAAGTCAAAACGTGGCGTTCGTCCGGCAGTGACCAGGTGATGCCCCAGAGGCGCAGTGCGATAGCGAACACGACGAGAAGGGAAGAAGGTAGGAAGGGACGAAGGGAAGCCAGCCTTTTCCCTTCCTCCCTTCTTCCGTTCCTCCCTTCCTGCTTTTCCTCAGAAGGCGAAGCTTGCGCCACATTCAGCCTCCAGCGCGCTTCGGAGCCGCGTCATCGCTTCGTTCACCTCGGCATCCGTAAGCGTGCGATCCGGCGCGCGGAAAGTGAAAGAGAGTGTGAGGCTCTTCGTGCCTTCCGGCAGCGGCGGGCCGGTAAATACGTCCGTCAGGCGCATCGTCTCCAGGAAGGGAATCCGGGTCTGCCGCGCGGACTCTTCGACCAGGGCGAAAGGCGTCTCAAGAGCAAGACGAGGCGCAAGATCGCGGGAGACAGCCGGATAGGGCGACGGCGGCCGGAACCCGGTCCCTGCGCCGGATGCCTTCTGAAGGATGTCGAATAGCAATTCGAATACGATTACGCGGTCACGGTTTCGCAGGTCCGCCGCGTGGCGCGGGTGCAGCTCGCCGATATAGCCGAGATATGTCTCGCCGAAGTAGAGGTCCGCCGATCTGCCCGGATGCAGGCGCGGGTCTTCGCTCCTGTCGAATCGCAGCGCCCCCGTATGCAGGAGGTCCGCCAACCGTTCCACAAGCCCGCGGGCGGTGTAGTAGTCTGCGGGTAGAGGCTGAGACCGCTTCTCCCAGGCGCCCGCCGCCATTGGCCCAGCCAGCGCGCCACCGATCAGGATTGTCTCCGAACAATCGCCGCCTTCACGATTGAACACATGCCCGATCTCGAAGAACGCCAGCGGAGCGTTGCCGCGCTTCACGTTGCGCTCCAGCGCATCAAGAAGTCCGGGAAGAAGCGACCGTCGCAGGCCGGACAGCTCGGCGGAGAGCGCGCTTCGAATCGGAACGCGACGGTCTTCAGACCCGGGGTCTTCGAGATTCGTGGGAGCCAGCAGCGTGTGCGTCACCACCTCCTGAAGTCCCGCGCCCACAAGCGCTTCGCGCACGCGCTCGGCGAATCGGCCCCAGGCGCTGTCTCCGCCCTGCGTGGACTGCCCAACGGGAAGCTTCTCAGGAATATGCTCGTAACCTAGCACCCGACCCACCTCTTCCACGAGATCGATCTCGCGGACGATGTCAGGCCGCCACGTGGGAACGAGAAAGTCGAGGGATGAGGGATGAGGGATGAGGGATGAGGAAGCTCCGGGTTCCCCCTCCACAATAAGTGCCTGCCCTGAGCTTGTCGAAGGAAGGGGGCTGGGAGGAGGTGTTTCCTTTAGCTTGAAACCGAGCCAGCCCAGCGTTTCTACTACCTGCTCCGCGCTGACATCGAAGCCCAGCATTGCGCTTACGCGTGCGGATCTAACGCCCAGGACGCGCGGCGCGGGAGGATATGGGCAGACATCGACTATCTCCGGGTCGACGTCGCCGGACTTGAGTTCCGCCAACAGTTGGCACGCTCGATTCAGAGCCGCCACTACGCCCTCCGGATCGACCGTACGCTGGGATCGATAGGATGCTTCCGTCGAAATATCGAGCGCGCGGGCTGTGCGCCTGACCGACAAAGGTTGGAAGTGCGCCGATTCAAGTAGTACCGTCGTAGTGGATTCGCTCATTTCCGTGTCGGCGCCGCCCATGATCCCGGCCAGGGCAACCGGGCGTTCCGCATCCGCAATCACCAGCATCTCCGCTGTCAATGCGCGCTCCACCCCGTCCAGCGTGGTCAGCATTTCACCGGCCCGCGCGCGCCTGACGACAATTCGTCCGCCCCTCACCGTATCGTAATCGAAGGCGTGAAGCGGCTGCCCCGTTTCGAGCATTACATAGTTGGTCACATCCACGATGTTACTGATAGGACGCATTCCCGCTGCTTCCAGCCGGGCCTGCATCCACGCGGGAGAGGGGCCGATTTTCACGTTACGGATGATTCGCGCGGCGTACCGTGGGCAGAGATCGGGCGCGTCGATGGTGACGAGGGTAGGGTTGAGGGATGAGGGATGAGGGATGAGGGATGAGGGATTAGGTTCCGCCAGTGGCACGCGATATGCGGCCGAAAGCTCGCGGGCTACGCCGAGCACCGACAGGCCGTCACCGCGATTCGGCGTGACCTTGATGTCGAGGACAGGACCGAGCGAGGAGTCATCCTTGCCCTCCACCTCGAACCCGGCCATCGTCAGCCGTTCCGCTATCTCCTCGACGTCCGCTGTTAACGATACGCGCTCCATTATCCATTCAACCGGAAGTTTCATAAATGCCTCGGAAGTCGTTAGTCGGAAGCCGGAAGCCGGAAGAACGGCCATTGACCTTCCTTCTGATTTTCGAATTCCGGCTTCCGGCTTCTAAAATTGCTTCAAGAATCGCAGGTCGTTTTCCAGATAGAGTCGCAGGTCGCTGACGCCGTTCTGAATCATATGGATTCGCTCGATGCCGAGGCCAAAGGCGAAGCCGCTGTAACGCTCAGTGTCGATTCCGCAGCTCTCCAGAATGTTGGGGTGAATCAGGCCCGCGCCGCCAAGCTCGAGCCAGCGGTCCTGCCAGTAGATTGAGTAGTCCACGCCCGGCTCCACGAAAGGAAAGAAGTCCGGCCGGAACCGCACCCGGACGTCGCCGCCGAACATCGCGCCGGAAAACTGTTTCAGCGTGCCCTTCAAGTCCGCCATCGAGATATTCTCGTCCACCATGAAAACATCCACCTGGTGGAAAGTATGGTGATGCGTGGCATCCACGGCCTCGTAGCGAAAACAGCGGCCCATGGTCGCGAATCGGAATGGCGGCTTTCGCCCGCCCGGCCCCATCATGCGCCCCTGCAAAGCTGTGGTCTGCGTGCGAAGGAGATGCGTGTCATCTATATAGAAGGTCATCTGCTCGTCGAAGGCCGGATGGTCTTCGGGGTAGTTCAGGGCGGCGAAGTTGTACTTGTACACTTCCAGCTCCGGCCCATCAACCACCTCGTATCCCAGTCCGATAAGCGCCTCCTTCACGCGCTGCATGGTCACCGTTAGCGGATGCCTTCGTCCGGCTGGAATCGGGCGGCCGGGCAAGGTAATGTCAATGGCTTCCGCGGCGAGGCGCGAATTAATCTCCGCGTCCGCCAGCGCCGAGCGCCGGGCCTCCAGCCGCGCGGTCAACGCCTCTTTCGCAGCATTGATTCGCGCGCCAAATGCGGGACGCTCCTCTTTCGGCAGCGCGCCAATGGCCCGAAGCTGCGCCTGCAAGCTGCCCTTGCCGCCGAGATATTTTGTGTCTATCTGTGCCAGCGCGGAGGTCGATTCGGAGCTGTCAATCTCCGCCGCCGCCTCCCGCACCAGCCGATCTAGCTCGTCCAAGCGAAATCTCCAGTACAGTGGCCCCGAACGCTGTCAGCGCTTAAGAGCATTGAGCAGTTCCGCAGGCGAAACTACAGAGATGCCTTCAGGGGCAAAAACGGTCCAGTCGCCTACATTATAAGTGGAAGCGTACAGACCCCCTCCCACGAGCGCCGTGGCTGCGTGCCGGGCGTCATGAACGCGCCTGGCGGTCAGATTGTATCGTCCTGCGACGGCAACCGTGAGCGTCGCTGCGTCGAGCCTATCAGGGATCAAGCGGATTACAGACGGCGTTACGATGAGGGCGAGGACGGCGAGCGATGCGGTAGACGGGGAATGGGGCGGCGTTGCCATATGCCACGTGAGAGCTGCGTATACCTCGCAGAGAATGCTCGTGGTAGTCGCTGCGCTCAAAAGGCCGGCTCGCGCTGCCTCCACTATCTCCCGCGCCCCCTCGTGCCGGCTGTCTCCCTTCAGCAGGGCGCCGATGAAAACGCCCGCGTCGAGACGAATCTCTTCATTGACGGTAAACGGCATCTTTCCAGCCTTCTGGCACGGCGCCTTCCAACTCCGGAAGCGGCCGCAGATCAGAAGAGGGCAGGATCAATACCGTTTCCCCCGCGTTCAACACAACCCGCACGGCTTTTTGTTCACGCGCGACCCTGCGGACGATTTCCGCTATGTCCGTGTCCTGTTCCTCCGTTAAGATGATTGAACGGTGCGGCATTTTCCACCTCCTGATTCAGCTATTCCGAAACAGACCAACGCCCCGCCATCAGCTTCCCAACCAAATGACGGGAAGCCGCTGACGGGGCGTTCGAAATGCACTCTTCGAGGTTACCCGCGTTAAGCGGCAGGTTGTCCCGCCGTTTCGCGTGCGCTCGCCGCCTGGACGGCGAGCTGCTTAAACGCGCCCGGATCGGAGATGGCGAGCTCGGAGAGAACCTTGCGATCGATCTCGACGCCGGCCTTGCCCAGACCTTCGATGAACCGGTTATAGGTGTAGCCGTTTTCGCGGCATGCGGCGCTGATTCGCGTAATCCAGAGACGACGGAAGTCTCGCTTCTTGTTGCGGCGGTCGCGATACGCGTAGTTTCCGCTCTTCATGAACTGCTCGTTGGCAGTCTTGAAGAGATTCTTCTTTCCGCCGAAATATCCGCTGGCGGCCTCTATAATCTTCTTGTGGCGCTTTTTAACAAGCGTTCCACGCTTAACGCGGGGCATAGTCTTCTTCTCCTAACGGATGGGAGGGGCCTTCGGCCCTCTTAATAATCCCATTCCCTCGTACTATTGCGGATGCAAGATTGCGGATTTGGGCTGCCCAAATCCGCAATCCGTAATCGCCAATCCACAATATATTAGTGTCCTTCTCCCAGCATGCGCTTCATGCGCTTCTCGCTGCCCTTGTAGAGCACCGATTCTTGATCGAGACGGCGTCTAGCGCTGCCGCTCTTCTTCCGCATGAGGTGGTTCAGCTTCGTGCTGCGATGTATCAACTTGCCCGTCGCGCTCACTTTGAAGCGCTTGGCGGCTGTTTTGCGCGTCTTCAGTTTCACTTTCGGCATCTTACTGTTATGCTCCTCGCAAAGAGAAGCCGGGATGCCCCGGCTTCGCCGTGATATTTACCCTGTCGCGTAGGAGTGAGCGAGGAGCGGCCAATCTGACCACTTATCACTGTCCACTTATCACTGACTACTGCTACTTCGGCGCAAGTATGAGCGTCATCGTGCGGCCCTCCATCGCGGGGGCCTTCTCGACGGTTGCTATTTCATTGGACATTTCTATGACGCGGTCAAGCAGTTTGCGGGCGAATTCGGGGTGCGTAATTTCGCGTGCGCGAAATCGCACCACCACTTTCACCTTGTCACCCTCGTGCAAAAACTTCATGGCGTTTTTAACTTTGAAATCAAAGTCGTGATCGTCGGTGCCCGGACGAAGCCAGACGCCCTTCAGATCGCCGCCCTTCTGCTTTTTGTGAGATTCCTTGTCCTTCTTGGACTGATCGTATTTATATTTGCCGTAATCCATAATACGGCAAACCGGTGGCTGCGCCATGGGCGCGACCTCGATCAGATCCAGACCCCGCTCTTTGGCCATATCCAGGGCGTCACGCACATTCACAACGCCTCTCTGTTCGCCCTCATCATCAATCAGGCGGACATCCCGAACGCGCGGGTAGTCACGGTGGAATCGCAGGATCTGCTCGTTTACGCGGAAATCTTTGTTTATCTTTTAACCCCCAAAGGCGTTTCTTGCCTCGACTCGATACACGGCAAGACGTACGAACATAGAGATGGGAACTGCTTCCATCTCTGGCGGAGATTATACCAGAGCGCGAGAAGCATGTCAACGCGCGGTCACGCCCGTTTTCGGATAACAGTTTAATCTTTAAGGGAATCACTCCACGAATCTGGCTGCGCGATCCGCGCCATTTGCGCGAACATATTTGCAGCCCGTAATGAACCATACGATTTCGCCCGCAGCAATAGAGAGAGATGCAGGCTCCAAAGAACCGGCGGAATCCTCCCACTTCTTTGCTCTGTTCGATGGGCGAGTGCGGATAAAAAAAGCCCGGGGGCCACGCGGGCCTCCGGGCATAAGTCGTACTGAAGTCAACTTTACAATTGAAAGTTCAGTACCATGTTCCAGATTTGTAAGTGGTGCGAGCAGGCAGATAGTTCCCCTGAGCTTTCAAAGTTCTTGTCTCACAGTTTGCGAATCGGATATCACTTCGGGCAGATCAGTTTCAGACTGCCGCTCGCCGCCATTATGATATAATCTGCTGTGCCGCAAGACATGCCGCATCGAGACTGAACAGCTCCCCAGCCGCTCTCCAGCGAGGACATTCTGTGAGAAATCGATTTGCCTCCCGCGCCATCATTCTGCTTCACCTTCTTGTTGCGGTCGTACTGCAACGGCCTGCTATTGCATACCGGCAGGGAGCGCTGGTTTCCGCCGAAACGCTCGCCGGCCTGGAGTCCGCGGTAAACAGACGTGATGTGGCGGCGTTGAATCAGCTTACGGTGGACGGCGCAGTCAACGACTACGAATGGGCCTCGGCTCCGCCCGGTATCATTGGCGCGCGCCGGCCATGGCAGGCGAAGCTCCTGACGCTGCCGGGCGTCGCGCCGTCGGAAAAGGCCACGTTCGTCGCCTTCACGCGATACCATAACGCGGAGAGCACGGCGGATCACCTGTACCGCATTCGGGTGACCGAGCAGGGGGCCCGGCTTGGCGCGGAGATTCCGGAAACGGACCTGCTGGGCGTCAGGGTTCGCCACCATCAATTAGCGGTCCGGTTCGATATTCCCGCCAAACATGCCACGCTGACCGATCACGTCACCATCGAACGACTGTCCACCGACTTCCCCTCCCTGGTCCTCCGAATCAATGCCATCTACACGGTGACCGCCGTCAAGCGCGGCGGTGTTTCGACTCCATACCGGCAGGCGGGCGGCTTCCTTGCCATAGAACCTCCCTCGCCTGACAACAGGCGCATCGAGCTGGACCTCGCGTATAACGGCAGAATCGATGTCTCAACCGAGGACTACATCAAGTCAAATCAGGCCGCGCTGACCGGTTACTGGTATCCGCACACAGGCCGCATGCCCGCCTCCTCGGACGTACGCATAACGGTCCCCCGCGGATGGGCCGCAATCGGGCAGGGCGAGCCGGCAGGCAAAACGGTAACCGCCACGACCTCCACGTACTCCTGGTCCAACCGCATGCCCATCTGCTACATCACCGTTGCGGCGGGCAAATACACCGTCACGAGCCGGAAGGTTGGAAACGTACTGGTATCCGCTTACGTGCTGCTACGAAAAAGTGGCGGCCCGAAGCGGGCCGAGGAAGCCATCGAGGCCGCCGGCGCCGCGATTACGTGGTTCTCCCGGAATTTCAGCCCCTTCCCCTACACTCGCTATGCAGTGGTGGAGACCGACGTGTTTCCCGCCGCACTCGAATGCTACTCCTTCACGCTGGCGGCCGGTAACCTCATTCCATTAGCCATAGTCCACGAAGTCGCGCACACGTGGTGGGGCGGCGTGATCCCGAATACCTACACTCGGTCGCTTTGGAACGAGTCGTTCGCGGAGTATTCGGACGGTCTCTACGGACGCCGGACAGGACGGACGGGACTCCACGAGTTCAATACGAAAATGATGAGCCAGAGCGGATTCATAACGAAGCACAACCTGTTGAACGCGAAGGACGCCATGGACATGGAGCAGTCGATGCTCGGCTATGGCAAGGGCAGCCTGGTGCTGGAGAATCTCGAGCGCATGCTCGGCACGGAGAAGATGCTGGCCTCCATGCGCCGATTCATCGCGGATCACCGGAAAAACCGGACGGGCGAAGACTCGGATTGGCCGGATTTCGTGGATGCCGTGGCGCAGACAGCGGGGGAGGAATGGAGGGGATTCTTTCCGCCCTGGCTGACGGGGACAAACCTGCCTGCGCTTCGGCTTCGGGACGTTACGTCGGCCCAGGAAGGCGGCAAGTACGTCCTGACGGGCATCATTGCGCAAAGCGAGCCCGCGCACTGGCTCAAGCTTCCACTATCGATTCAGGCGGCGGACGGCACGTCCGTGAAGCGAGACGTGTCCGTGCGATCGCCGTCACAACCCTTCCGAATCGAGCTTGACCGCAAGCCCGCGCAGGTCGCGCTCGACCCGCAGAGCGAAACGCTGCGGGCGAGCGCCCAAAAAGGCGTGACAGCCAATCTCCTCTCCTTTCAGACAATCAGCGCGCCACTGCTGGTAGTTTATGCAACCGGAGGCGGTTCGCGGGAGACCGCAATCGCGAAGGAGGTGGCGGAACAGCAGGCCAGGGAGGTATTCCCTTTCGCCACGGTTACCGTGAAGGCCGATACCGAGGTAACGGAGGGCTCGCTGACCGGTTCCAACGTGTTGCTGATAGGCCGCGCGGAGAGCCTGCGAATCCCCGAAATCCTTCGTCCGGCGCTTCCATTTCGTATCGCCGATGGGAAGATCGCGCTGGGCGCCAGGCAGTGGGTGGGCGAGGATGTGTGGGGGCTGGCAGTAATGAGTAATCCGCTTAACTCGCGCCGCTTGCTCGGACACGCGGCGGCGGCCAATCCCGCGGCCCTGCGGAACTTCCATCATCAGGCGGACCTCGATACGTTCAAAGCGACGTTCATCGTTCGCGGCGCGGGCAAGCCGGTCGTCTCCGAGGAAGCGCGCTCAATGGATTCTACAGTTGTCATTTTGAATCCGTGAAACAGACCATTCGTCGGTGAATACCAGGTCTTCACGTACGAGAGCGCTGAAACCGGCGAGCATTCCGGACCCGTATGTGAGTTAGCCGTTTCGTTGGTCTCGTAAGCTGAGTTGGCGCTTGCTGTCCGCGCCACCGAGGTATATCAGCAATGCAGAACTCCTGGCTGATATTCTCGTCAGTATTTTCGGATCGCTCCTGTTTGCCTTTTTGTGGTGCATCCTGCTCGTTCCTGCTATTCAGCTTGCAGCGCCGGGCATACTCATCCTGGCTGCGTTTCGCAACAGCGACTGTGCGCGGGATGTGAGTGATCTGTACAGCGGCATGGTTAGCTGGTGGATCGGCGTGGCGGGCAACCACTGCTAAACCGCCGATTCCGACGTCATACTTTGATGATTCCGGGAGACGCTCGGTCCCCGGGCATTTCACGGAGGGAAGACTACGGCTATCATCAGGCAGTTATACGGTAGAACGTGCCGGGCTGAATCGACAAAAGTGTAGAGCGTAGATTCGGTAATAGCGTCGATATATCCACGAAACGATTGCCGGAAGCTTCCAACAAAACAACCGCGATCTCGAAAGTCGAGAGGTTTTGCTGATGTGGAACGGACCGATCCGTGGTTAGAAATGCATCGAGCTCCATTCCTGCCAGGCGAAGCAGATCGCCGTTCTTGGCGCCGGCCCAGCCACGCTCCTGTACTGTAACAGCCACAACCCCTTGACCCAGGTGTTGCTTGAGCCTGCGCGGAAGGTACTCGTCAAGCAGCACGCGCATCCTCCACCTCCCTGTGCTTCAACTCCAGGAAGGCGACGGCCAGTTCACTCGTTACGCTCGGAAAATCATCAAGAAAGACGTCCATTGAGTCTCCCGATGGTATGAGTTCAGTTTGTATGAGAGCGAATCGCTCCGCAGCGATTCCGCCACGGGCTGAAACCCCGCGGCTACCCATTGGAACCCCGCTAAAGCGGGCTGCCTCCACGTCAACGCACGATCCGCAGCCTGCTTTAGCAGGGTTTCTGGCGTAGCCGTCCCGCCACTGGGATTTTGCCCGTGGCGTCGCTCCGGCGATTCTCATCAAGAAAGACGTCCAATGAGTCTCCCGATGGTAGATGCTGCACGAGTATCTACACAGGAACTCTGGTTCCCGCAAAGACCAGCGCTCCATGCATTACATCCGCATGGCGTGCCACAATCTGCTTGAATTCCATTAGACTTCCTCCATAGACCTGGCAGCGAATCGCTCCGTCATATTATTATGGCCGGATTATGGCTAGTTCGACGGCCCGCGCCAACAAGCGCGGGCCGAAGGTGTAAACAGGTCTTTCTTGTACGCCTACCACTTTGACTTCTCCGCCGATTCCGGTAACGGGTGGCGCGCAAGATAGTCCTCGT
>JBBROJ010000127.1:0-15521 GCA_038229495.1 Chthonomonadales bacterium | reverse complement strand
TTCCTCTACGACACCGCCCAGCGTCTGATTCGGGTCACCAACCCCGACGGAACCAACTCGCAGGCCGTCTACAGCGGCAATAACCTCGCCTACACGCTGGACGAGAAGGGCACGCGCTACGACTACGCCTACTGCGCGGCCTGCGGACTGCTCACAAGCATAACCGGTCCTATGGGCTGGGGCCTCAACTGGACCTACGACGGTGACAAAGACCTCACCACTTTCACCGACGCCCGCTACAAAGTTACGCGCTACTCTTATGGACCGGCGCGAATGAGGTGGGGGTCGGGAGTGACCTCCGAATTCGCCTGCACCGATTCGCCGGTCCGAACGCCGTTAGAGTGAACTATGGACATCGAAATACTCGCTTTCCCGCCCTGACTTGGAATGTCTCCACCCATAGTAGAGTGTCTCACTCAATATTGACACAGAGGGTCAACTGCCATTGTTGGTCGTTAGATTAAAAGCGTACCGTAGCAAATTTACCTCTTTAAGCAAAGTACGTAAATTCGCTTTGATTTGTCAGATACGTCCTGATAACTCGCAATCCGGCCGGCGCCCTGACTAAACGTCGGGTTCCTGCGCCGGTTCGCGGGACTCAATATTCATCGCGGAGCGAAGAGTACGGAGAACACGACCGGCAATATCTGAAAAGAGCGCATCGCCCGACAGCAGCCGGGCAGCCGCCCGGGTCGCGGTCTCGCGCCGCACGCCGTGCCGATAGCAGAGGCCGGGCCATTTGTAAAAGAACTTCGCCAGCTTCAAGGCCGCGTCGAAGTTCGCCGCGAACTCCGCGTGTATGAGGCGTGTATAGTCATTCGCGTTGCCGTTGCGGATTGCCCCGGCAGCGATCTGCCCGCTCTTCACAGCGTGCAATATGCCGTCACCAAAAAACGGATTGATCAATCCTGCCGCGTCGCCGGCCAGCAGGATGCGGCCCTCGTATGCATGGAGCGGCTCGCGTCCGTTCCATATCGGAAGCGGGTGGGCGTAGAAGCGCAGATGCTCAAGCTTGAAGGGAATATTCAGGCTCTCCATATAGAGGCAGATGTTTTCCTGAAGAAGCGGACGAACAGAGACGTCGCCACGTCCGTCCTGGCGCGGCCTGAAAACGCCGGCTCCAATGTTAAGATGATCTTCCTTGGGGAAAACCCATGCATATCCCCGCTTGACCGCTCCGTATTCCAGATGGCAGATATCGGGCCGCAGCTCCGGATGGCGCGCTTCCCCCCACGCGTACGGATGTTCGATTTCGAGAGCGATGGCAAGCATCCTGTTTTTCCGGAGTCCGGCCACCTTCGCGGTGATGCCATTGGCCCCGTCAGACCCAATAACATAGTCAGCGGTCGCCGTGAAAGCCTCTTCGGACGCCGCGCTGAGCGCTCGCACCCTCACGCCGCTGTCGGTTATCTCCAAGTCTCGCACCTGAAGGCCGTCGCGCAGGTCTGCTCCTGCCCGCGCGGCCCGCTGAGCAAGCGCATTGTCAAAAACGGAGCGCTGCACCATCCAAAGCGAGAGGGGGTCTCCACTTCCGGGTGGATTCAGGTCTCCCAACAGCGGGTCATCAAACCTCCACGTGTGACGCATAAACCGAACGTCCGATTCGACAAATGCCTCAGGTGCGAGGTCCTGAATATGCCGCTGCATCACCATCGGCATGCCGCCGCCGCAGGTTTTGTGGCGCGGAAGCTTCTGCCTCTCGATGAGAGCGACGCGCATCCCAGCCCGCGCGCACTCGTAGGCAGCCGCCCCTCCCGCCGGACCCGCTCCGATTACAATCACGTCGTAGTGCAATAAATGACCTCGAATGCAGCGTTAGCGACAGGCAATCCGCCAGCCCGGCGCTGACAGAATCACCGGAATAATTTCCATGAATCCGTGGCGATTGAATTATACGGCAAAGTTGAATCCGGCCCCGAAATTCGGCCCATTTGACCACGCTGTTAGGGAACCGAATATCTCGCGATTCGCTCATCATCCAGCTCCACGCCGAGTCCGGGGCCATCCAGCGGATAAGCGAATCCATCGCCGAGGGGCGGCGGAGCGGTCAGCAGGTTCTCGTCGTAGTAGTATGGCCCGATGATGTCGCACGGAAACGATTCCGCTCCAATACCCGGCGTGGCTAGAGCCAGATGAATCATGGCCGCGCTCGCAACTCCTAGTTCCAAGTTGCTGCCGACAGTGCAGGTCAGCCCCGCCGCCTCCGCAACCGCCGCCATGTTGCGCGCTCCGCCGATCCCGCCGCCCTTCCCCACGTAGACCGACAGCACGTCCGCCGCTCCGTTGCGCGCAATCGCCACCGCCTGCTGAAGGTTGAACGCGCTTTCGTCCGCGATAATAGGTACGCGAACCGCTCTCCGCACTTCTGCCATCCAACAGGGATCGACCGCCGAGACAGGCTGTTCCACGAAGAAGATGCCGCATTCATCTTCCAAAATCCGAATCGTGCGAATGGCATCGCGCACCGTCCACCCGCCGTTGGCGTCCACTCCGATCCGTATGCCGGGGCCGACCGCCTCGCGAACTGCACGGACGCGCGCGATGTCAGCGGCGGGGTCTGCGCCCACCTTCACCTTAACCGCGCGGAATCCCTGACCAATCGCCCAGGACGCAATCTCCGCCGCGCGCTCCGGCTCCGCGCCCGAAATGGAGAACTTCAGAGGAATGCACTCCCGAATAGCGCCGCCAAACAGCCTGTAAAGAGGCAGGCCGGCCGCCTTGCCCAGAATGTCCCAGCAGGCCATCTCAATTGCAGATTTGGTGAAGACAATGCCTGCCAGAAGCCGGTCCAGCAGAGAGGTAATCGCAGTTACGTCGCGCGGATCGCGGCCAAGCAGCGCGGGCGCAAGCGTGCTTTCGATGTAGTGGGCCGCGGTAAAATGGTCTTCCCCGCTCCAGATGGGTGTGCACGACGCCTCACCCAGTCCCACGATTCCTTCGTCCGTGTGCACCTTGAGCAGGAGGAACGGCGAGGCGTCATGCATGCCCTGACTGGATCGAATCGCGAGATGGGGCTTGATGGGAACAAGGACGGGAATAGTTTCGATGCGGATAATTTTCATAGCGGAATGTAGACGGTGGAAGTTAGAATGTAGAAGACGGCGGTCTGCGGTCAGCCGGTAAACCGTTCCAAGACGTTGCGAGTGATCCGGGACACGTGCTCATCGATCAATATGGAGGCGGGCCAGGTGATGGAGCCGGCGGAGAATACCGCGCCGCCGGAATTTGTTTCATAGAAGACCATCTCCGCGCCGCCCTCGTCCAGGTTTAGGCCCTTCGCGAGCAGGATCGTTCCCGGGGGAGAGGAGGGGCTGCGCTTGTCTGTTTCGTGGCCTGACGCGCCGCCCGGAACGCGCTCATGGAGGCTGGCATGGCCGAACAGATCGCCATTGCGCAGGCCGGTCCCCGCGAATACCCAATGACCGGCCATTTCGACCCCATAGGGCGCGGCGGTCATAATTCCGGCGTCCGTAAAGCCCACGCCGAGCAGATTCGCTTCGCTCTCAAATGTTCTGTGAAACCTGCTTTCAAATTCGCATCCACCCATGCTGCCCGCTTCGGGCACTTGAGAGAGACAGCGCATGGACGATTCGCCGGTAAATTCGACCTCGCAGTTCAGGCCGTTGCCGCCCAAATAAAGCAGCTTGCCTCCGCAGTTTCGCACCCAAGCCTTTACGTGCGTATACATCTCTCGCGACCAGTATTCAGGATGTGTGTTGAGAATAAGCGCCTTGTATGCCCTTAAATCAAGCGCGCCCGCGTGCAGATGGGATTCGCTGTAGAGGTCGTAAGAAAATCCCTCACGCTCCATCCAGGCCAGCAGCCGCCACTCCGCTGGAGCCATATGGCAGCCGTCGCGCCCCTCGATAGGATCGGCCGCCTGCACTGGTTCGGGAATATGATTGCCGCGCTCTGGCCTCTCGAACGAGAGGTGCGCGTACTCCGAATCGGGAAAGAGCCACTCGTCGTAGGCCCCGCCGTGATAACGGTGGAGGTCCTGGCGCGCGTTGACCGTAGGCTCGGGCGGCAGTCCGCGCGAATTGACATAGTTGCTTCGACCGCCGAACGCGTTATAGGCGTTCCAGGTGTTGGTGGAGGCGAGCACGGCCACCGGTGCGGTCGGCTTGGATGGCGCTATCACCCAGGGGAAGGAGAAGAACTCGCCCGATTCGGTTTGCGCATGAAAGTAGTAGAGACCGGAGCGCTCCGGCGCGGTCACGAATTGCGTATGGTGCGCGCTGCCCCACCCCACGCGGTTCCAATCCACCCCGGTCCGCGTATAGTCCCCGTCCGGCGTAATCTGCATGACCGCGCGTGGCCCGTGCGCGTCGAACCACCCAATCAGCTTGACCAGCACCTTCCGTAGGCCATAGCGGTAGAGGCTGAGGCGGTACGGCTCGACAGAATGGACCCGAAACTCGCTCCGCTCGCCGGACCGCACCCACTTGGGCCAGGCGAACCCCGCCAGGCGGTCTGAGAGAAGGCGGAAGTGGAAGGGAGTTGAGGGTTGAGGGTTGAAGGTTGGGAAGCGGACGCGCTTGGAACCGTAGCCCTGCTTTTGCAGGGTGACGCGGTATTCGCCGGGCGTCAGGTCCGCGAACACCGCGCCTCGCGCCGTCGTGCGCGCGGTCGCCACGCTATTGCCGTCCCGCTCGAACTCCAGCAGGACATCGGCCAGCGCCACATAATCTTCATCGCTGACGAATCCGATGAGCATGGTTCAATAATTGTGTCCGGGTGATAAATCATCCGGCTATAAAACAAAAGCCACCTCCGTGGCTTGTAGACAATCACAGGCCGCGAAGGCGGCCTTCGTTTCGCTGCCCGGACATTCATCTCCGGCAACTACGTCAGAATCGGCTCGACGATTTTGGCCTGGTGAACGTCGGTGAGGCGCTCGTCGCGGGTGTCGTGGCGGAAGGTGAGGCGCTGGAAATCGAGACCGAGCTGCCGCAGGAGCGTGCCGTGGAAATCCGCGACCGTCACGATGTCCTGGACCGCGTGGTAGCCGAATTCGTCCGTCGCGCCGTGCGCCACTCCGCCCTTTATGCCGCCACCCGCCACCCACAGGCTGAACCCTCGCTTATGGTGGTCCCGGCCATCCTTGCCCTCCGCGAACGGGGTGCGGCCAAACTCGCCGGTCCAGACGACGAGGGTATCGTCGAGCAGTCCGCGCTGCCGCAGGTCGGTTAGCAAGCCGGAGACGGGTCCGTCGGTCGAATGGCAGAGGGTCCGAAGCTGGTTGGAATTGTCCGAGTGGGTGTCCCACGGCTGCCCGGACATCATCACCTGCACGAAGCGCACGCCGCGCTCGACCAGCCGCCGCGCCATGAGACATTGCCGCCCGTAGGTCGCGGTCTCCTTCTTGTCGAGGCCGTACAACGCTTTGACCGATTCGGTCTCTTTATTCAAGTCGAGGGCGTCCGTCGCGGCGAGCTGCATGCGCGCGGCAAGCTCGAAATTCGCGATTCGCGCCTCCAGCTCCAGGTTGTCCGGATGCGCGCGGAAATGGTCGCGATTCATGGTCTGGAGCAGGCGAAGGCGAGCGTCTGCTGCGTCACGGGGCGATCGAGTGTCCAAATTCAGGATGGGCGAGCTTTCGGTGGAGCGGACCGGCATGCCCTGAAAAACGGGCGGCATCCATCCGCTGGACCAGTTACGCGCGCCATCCACCGGCAGGCCCGTGGGGCTGAGCAGCGCGACGTATGCGGGCAGGTTCTGATTCTCCGTGCCGAGTCCGTAGGTCACCCACGCCCCGACGGTCGGTCGGCCCGCCTGCGGCATGCCGGTGTGCATATGGCAGCATGCCTGCTCGTGATTCTCGTGCTCGGACACCATCGAGCGAATTACGGCGATCTCGTCCGCATGCTTGCCGAGCTCCGGCAGCAACTCCGTAAGCTCCAGGCCGCTCTGCCCATGCTTGTCGAACTTGAACGGGCTGCCCAGCCACACGCCGGTCTTCTTGGCGTCCACGTCGTTTACGTAGCCATGCCCCGGTTTCTGACCTGCCTGCCTGTTAAGCTCCGGCTTGGGATCGAAGAGATCGACCTGGCTCGGTCCGCCGTTCTGAAAGAGGTAGATGACCCGTTTTGCGCGGGGCGTGACGTGCGGGGATTTCGGCTGGAGGTTGTAGGAGGCGTGCCGGACAGTCTCCGCCCGCGCCTGCTGCTCGCCAAGCAGCGAGGCAATCGCCATCGCGCCGGCTCCGGTTCCCAGACGCGAAAAGAGTTCTCTTCGCGAAAGTAGCTGTATCAATCTGTCCCGCTCGGGCGCGCCGAACTCGATCTTATCCTCGATGCCAATGTTTTTCATGTGCTTCTCCGATCAATCTAATCAATCTACGTAGACAAACTCGTTCGCGCTGAGCAGCGCCTGACAGAGGTCTGCCAGCGCGGCAGCCTGCGATTCGGCAGCCTTCTTGCCGGATGCCGCGTAACGCACCGCCTGCGCTCTCAGGAAACTCTCAGCCGCGGCCAACTCTTTCGCGCCCGGTTTTCGATTGAAGGCCAGACGATAGGCGGTCTCGATTCGGGACGGAATGCTTTCGCCGCCCTCCTTTGTGATACGTTCGGCGAACCGCTGCGACTGCGCCGCGATGAAGCCGCTGTTCATGAGCGCCAATGCCTGTGTCGCGGTAGTGGAGGTAATACGCCGCGTACAGTTGGTCTCCATGACCGGCGCGTCGAAAGTGTTTAGCAGCGTGACCGGCTTGGAGCGGCGGACCAGCAAGTAGATGGACCTTCGTCCGCCCTTCTCTTCGCCGACGGGGACGATCTCGCCGGACGCGCGCGCCTCTTCGGCCACCGGCTCGCCGTACATATTCGGGTCGAGCGTTCCCGCGGCGGCGAGCATAGAATCGCGAATCGCTTCGGCTTCCAGCCTTCGCGAGCGCTGCCGCCACAGAAGCTTATTGTCTGGGTCGATTCGTGCCGGGTCATCGCGATAGACGGACGATTGACGGTAGGCCGCGCTGGTTATGATAAGCCTGTGCAGCCGCTTGAGGGACCAGCCGAGGGAATAGTCAATGGGTTGATGGGTCAACGGGTCAATGGAAGGTCCGGGCCTGTTGACTCGTTGACCCGTTGACTGCCATTGACTATCTGCGGCAAACGTCACGGCAAGCCAGTCGAGAAGTGGTTGATTTGTGGGGGGCATGCCGGAACGTCCGAAGTTCTCCACGGTTGGGACAAGGCCGACGCCGAAGTGGTGCGCCCAGACGCGATTAACGATGACTCGCGCCGTGAGCGGATTGCCGGGCCGGACGATCCATTCGGCGAGTGCGCGCCTGCGGCCCGTCGAGACTGCTCCTGTTGCGGGCGGCGGAACCGTGAAGCGATGGCGCGGATCGTCCAGGACGACGGGGATTCCCGGCTCGACGGTGTCACCGGGCCGCGTCCACTCGCCGCGAATCAGAAGCGGCGTGGGCTGCGGGGCGGCATCCTGATCGTACAGCGCGCGAAGCTCGACGAGTGCGATACGCTTCTTCTCTTCCGCGCTCCGCTGCGCCTGAATCTCCGCGCGATTCTGCTTGAAATCGGGATAGGAAGCGGCCAGCGCGTCGGCAGTCGTTTCGAGCAGGGGCTTGTATTTTGCGGCGAGCGCCTTCTGCTCCGGGGTGCGCTTTGCCTCGTCGATTCGTGCCGCCTGAGCGAGGAGCGCGCGGTCCGCTTCCTGAACGGTGAGCAGCTTTACGTCCAGCGCCTTGAGACGGTACGCCGCGACGAGCGAATTCTCCGCCTGCTCCAGGGACTTCAAAACCGTCTCGACCTGGGTGTCCACCTCTTTGGCATGCTGCTGGTCCGCCGCCGTTGCCGCCACGATCTGCCGGCGATTTGTAGGAAGCAGCTTCCCCCTGGGCCGGATTGCGCCCGACAGAATCGCCTGTACGCGATAGTAGTCGCGCTGGGAAAACGGCTCGTACTTATGGTTGTGGCAGCGCGCGCACTGGAGCGTGATGCCCAGCGTGGAGGAGACCAGAATCGTCTCCGTGTCGTTCAGCATGCGATATTGGTACTCGGTGAACTGGTGCTCGTTGAAATCGTCGCGGGTGGCATCCACCGCCGTGCGGAGGAAACCGGTCGCCGTAAGCGCCTCGTCGATCTCCGGCGTCCATTTCGCAGCGGCGCGATAATCCACCATCTCATCGCCGGCAATCTGCTCGCGCAGGAAGCGGTCATACGGTTTGTCGGCGTTCAGGCTGCGAATCACATAGTCGCGGTATCGCCAGGCGTTGGGCCGGATGCGGTCCTCCTCCAGAACGCCCTCGCTGTCGGCGTAGCCCGCCGTGTCGAGCCAGTAGCGAGCCCATCGCTCGCCGTAGCGCGGGTCCGCAAGAAGGCGATCCACCACCTTGTCATAAGCTTGAGGGGAGGCGTCGGCGAGAAAGGCGTCCACCTCCTGCGGCATGGGCGGCAGGCCGATCAGGTCGAACGTGACGCGGCGAATTAGCGTGCGCCGGTCCGCGGGTGGAGCGAACGAGAGACGCTTTGCCCGAAGCGCAGCGAGCAGAAACGAATCGATGGGATTGTGGATTGTGGATTGCGGATTTGGGGGATGGGCGGGCGGACCGGCGCACGAAAGGCCCAATGAATCGCAGATCCGGACGCACCTCTTGCACCGGCTTGAATCCACGTCGCGATTTGGGTCACTTCGGCAGCAGAGAGCTTGGTGGGACCGGGAGGCATTTTGCCCGTGGCAACCAGCTTGTAGAGGAGACTCTTCTCGGGCGCGCCCGCGACAATCGCCGGGCCGGTATGTCCGCCCTGAATTGCGTTGCCGAGCGTGCGGAGGTCCAGCCCAGCCTGCGTTTGGCCCGCGCCATGGCATCCCAGGCAGCGCGTCCGCAGGAGCGGCAGAATATCCTTTTCATAGGAAAGAGGCGCGGAAGAGTAGGCGCGGGCATTTGTAAGCGCCGCCGCTAGTCCTATTATTGTGATCGCAAGTCTCTTCACACGCCGCGCCCTCGCCAGACAAACCGTCAGGTTACAACTCCGCCTGTATGTTCTCTATGATAGTATCGGTTTCCTGTTCCATAGACATCCATTGGAAGCATCGTGGGCAGCGATCAGTGGCGCATACATTGCGTAGGGGCGAATAAATCGCGGCAAGCGTTGGGTGCGGCGAGCAACAGTTCCGCTGCGATTTATTCGCCCGTACTTCATCACCCTTCATCACTTGCGCACGGGTTACCTTGAGCAAAGCGAAGGGTCTGTTTTTTGAAGATACGAATGCGCTTCGAGACCCAGCATTTTCGGGAGATCGGCAGGGTTGTCGCAGATCATTTCCGGGCTTTCGGCCACCAGGCGGTCGCGCGGAGCCGCGCCCCATGTTACGGCGCAGCGCGCAACCCCGGCGGCCCTGCCCGCGCGCAGGTCATGCACAGTATCGCCGATAAAGATCGCGCGGTCAGGGGTCGAGCCGAGCAGTCGTAGCGCAATTCTGACGCCTTCCGGATCGGGCTTCGGGTTCGCAACGTCGTCGGCTGTTATTACGGCGTCGAGAAACTCCGCGATACCCATTCGCGGAAGCGTGTTGGCGATCTCGGCGCGATTCTTGCTGGTCACCAGCGCCGTCTTCCGGCCTGCCCGCTTTCCCGCGACAAGGGAGGCGATAGCCTCCGGGATAAGCCGCTCCTCGTGCTTGCGCTCCTCCCAATAACGGATGAACTCCGCCTCCATCTCTCCGGTATTCACGCCCCACTGCTCAGGATCGCCGAAGACGCGCATCTGCTCGGATAAGGGGATGCCGATGATCGACCGAATCTCGTCCAGCGGCATCGTTCTCTTCAGAAACGCGCGGTATACGCGGTCTAATCCCGCGGCCACCAGATGGGTCGTATCAATAAGCGTTCCGTCGATGTCCCAGAGAAGCGTGTCCGGCGCCCATATCGCTTCGCTCAAAGAATATCCACCTCATGGAAACCCCGGTGGACGTCGCCGATGATTCCCGCGTTCTCGCCCGCCTCCGTCAATCGCGTCACGATAGGGCCGGCCTGCTCGCGCTCGACTATCAGAACGTATCCAATCCCCATATTGAAGGCGCGGTACATTTCGGAATCGGCCACGCTGCCCAGCTCCTGAATAAGCGTGAAGATCGGCGGGACCGACCAGAGGCGGCGATCTATGGTTACGCTGCAATCCGCCGGCAGAATTCGCGGGATGTTGTCGTAGAAGCCGCCGCCCGTAATGTGCGCCATCCCCTTGATGTTGAATTCGTCCAGGAGCGGAAGAACCGCACTGGAGTAGCACCGGTGCGGCGCGAGCAATGCCTCGCCGAGTGTTTTGCCGCCCAGGGGGGTCGGCGTATCGCGCGGCGCCAGCCCGGTAACATCGAACAGAACGCGGCGCGCCAGGGAATAACCGTTCGTATGCAGTCCGTCCGAGGCGAGGCCAATCACCGCATCGCCGGGCTGAATGCTTAGCCCATCTACGATTCGCTTGCGATCCACGATTCCAATGACGGTTCCGGCCAGATCGTACTCGCCATCCGGGTACATGCCCGGCATCTCCGCCGTTTCGCCCCCGATAAGCGCGCAGCCCGCCGCCTTGCATCCTTCCGACAACCCCTTCACGACCTCCACGAGGACATCCTCTGAGAGTTTGCCCGCGGCGAAGTAGTCCAGGAAGAACAGCGCGCGCGCGCCCTGAACGAGGATGTCGTTGACACAGTGGGAGACCAGGTCCGCGCCGATGGTGTCGTGCCTGTTGACCGCGAAAGCGACCTTCAGCTTGGTGCCGACCCCGTCGATGCTGGAAACGAGAACAGGCTGGTCGTACTGCTTAAAATCCAATGCGAACAGGCCGCCGAACGTGCCGACGTCGGAGAGCACGGACGGCGTGTAGGTAGAGCGGACATGCTCGCGCATTCGGAGCACGGCGCTGTTCATGGCGTCAATATTGACGCCCGCGTCGCGGTAAGTGATGGGTTGGTCCGGCATCGCATGCGGCCTCCAGATTAGTCAGATACATCATACCTCGCGCAGCCCCCAACCCCCAATCCTGGGGGAGACAGAGGGGCACGGTTGGCATAGACTCCCCCAGGATTGGGGGTTGGGGGGTTGGGCGGCGTTTTTTCAACACACTCTTTGTTGTGGCGAGCAGTAACATTTTTTATCGGAATCAAGCGTGAATCGCGCGGATATACCGGCTGGCACCCATGCCGGTTTTAGGGTTGCAGAGCAGATTGGGCCCGGAAATTGCATATTCAAGATTTGTCAACGACTTTTGTCAACGATATTAAATTCCCAGAAGGAGAATTAAAGATGTCCATTCGGTCCATTACAGTTGTGCTTTGCGGCGTGCTGCTTACGGGCGTAATGAGCGCTGCCCACGCGGCGCCCATTGCCCCGGTTCCCGAGCCGGGTACTTACGCGATGCTCTGCTCCGGAGCAGTGGCAGCGGCGGGCTTCGTATTTATGCGTAATCGAGCCGGCCGAAAGTAACCGCCGGTCCGTCAGGGCAGCGCTGTAAGAGAGCCGCCCTCCAGCGAACCAATCGCTGGAGGGCGGCCATTTCTTTTCACTACTCTCGTGAGGACGTTAAGGTGCGGGGATGATTAGCTGCCGTTCTCCCTCTCTTACAAAGCCCAGTCTTCGGGCCTCTTGCTCCCTGCCCGCGTCCGTATTCAACGCCGCAACATCCTTGCGCTTTGCCTGCACGTCCATTCTCATGTCGTTGATCTTACGCTCAATCCTTGCGTTCTCGGAACGCATGCGGCTCGCAATTACAAACGGGCGGCCCGCGAGAACTCCAAGCCAGCACGACGCCAGGCAGACGACGCCAAGCCCGGCGGCAAGCGCCGAGGCGGGGAGCCGGAGTGGTCGAGATAAGCGGCGCGTCTCTTCATTACGTGACATGATCGGGGACCTCCAGTGTACGGGGTCAAAGATTAGTCCTCTTGCAAAAAGGCGAGCGAGGTACTGAAGTGAGCTCGCTGAAGGGCCTGAGGCCACTCGTCCTCACGGACGAAACAACGCTTATGCAAGAGACTTCTTATAGTTTCGGCGACGGCATTACTGTATCAACTGTATTAACTGTATTAACTGTATTACCGGGCGAAATCGGCTGCCCAACCGTGTGGACACGAATCAGGTTGGTATTGCCGACGATATTGACAGGAACTCCGGCAGTGAGGATCACCCTGTCTCCGGACTTGATAAGGCGACGATTCGCCGCCGAAGAGATAGTCTCCTCCATCATCTGATCGGTATCGCGCACGTCGCCGATCAACATGGATTGAACGCCCCAGGTCAGGGCCAGCCGGCGATAGGTCTCTCCAACCGGCGTAGCGGCGATAAGCGGCGCGTCCGGGCGGTACTTTGCAATCAGACGGGCGCTGCTGCCCGATGTCGTCGAACATAAGATTGCCGAGGCCTTCAGCGCGCGCGCCATCTCCACCGTAGCCTGCGCGACAACGTCCGGCACTTCCACATTCGTAATATGCCTTCCGCTGAATACCGCTCTGTCGGGAAGCGCGGCGTCGGCCCTCACCGCGACCTTCGCCATCATGCGGACAGCTTCCAGCGGGTAACACCCCGCCGCGGTCTCGCCGGAGAGCATTACCGCGTCGGTGCCGTCCAGTATCGCATTTGCGACATCCGTCACCTCAGCACGCGTTGGCCGCGGATTATTCATCATCGAATCCAGCATCTGGGTCGCGGTTATCACCGGTTTGCCTGCCACATTGCACCGGCGGATGATATGCTTCTGCGTCATCGGCACTTCGTCAATAGGAATCTCGACGCCCAGGTCGCCCCGCGCAACCATGATGGCTTCGACCACTCGAAGAATCCCCTCCAGGTTGCGCACCGCCTCCATCTTCTCGATCTTAGCGATAATGGGCCGCCAGACGCCCTTCTGCTTCATCACTTCGCGAAGAGGCGCGATATCTTCGGGAATGCGTACGTAGGATGCCGCCACCCAATCCACGCCCTGCTCCAGCCCAAACCTCAGGTCAGCCAGGTCCTTTTCCGTCACGGCGGCGATGTTGAGCGAGACACCCGGCGAGGTGATTCCCTTCCGGCTGCTGAGCACGCCGGGCGCTGCGGCCCGCGCCGTTACGTCGGTCTCTGAAACCTCTATGACAACCAGCTCCACGCGGCCATCGTCCGCAAGCAGGCGATCTCCCGGCTTAAGCGCGGCCACCAGCTCGGGCACGGGCAGATTCACTTCCCCGGCGTCGCCAGCAACCAGACGTGTCGTCAACACGATTCGCTGGCCGCGTTTCATCTCAATTGGGCCCGTTGCAATGTCGCCGAGCCGCACTTTGGGCCCGGAGAGATCTTGTAGAATCGCAAGCGGCTTGTCGCGCCGCTCGCTCAGGCGGCGGAGATTCGAGATGGCTTCGGCATGTTGATCGTGGGTGCCATGAGAAAAGTTCAAGCGCGCCACGTCCATGCCCGCCTTCAGCAGTCCCTCGAGGACTTTCGTCGAAGACGACGCGGGGCCTATTGTACAGACAATTTTAGTTCTGCGCATAGTGAAGGCCGCTTTTCGCTGCCGGATCGAGGGCTGACGGCAAATGGGCCGGGAAGCCTGTCTCCCGGCCCGCGGAGGGGCTACTTCCGTATGTTGTAGAAGGCTTTCCAGCCGCCGTATTTCGCCACTTCGGAAAGCTGCTCTTCAATCCGAAGGAGCTGGTTGTATTTAGCTACGCGGTCCGTACGGTTCGGAGCCCCGGTCTTAATCTGGCCGCAGTTAGTCGCAACGGAGATGTCGGCGATAGTCGTGTCTTCGGTCTCGCCGGAGCGATGCGACAGAACCGCTGTATAGCCGGCGCGCTTCGCCATTTCGATGGCCTCCAGCGTCTCGGTAAGCGTGCCAATCTGGTTCACCTTGATTAGAATCGCGTTGGCAGTCTGCTCGCGGATGCCTCGTGATAGGCGCTCGGTGTTGGTAACAAAAAGGTCGTCGCCGACAAGCTGAACGTGATCCCCAATTCGCTCCGTCAGGAGATGCCACCCTTCCCAGTCGTCCTCGGCAAGCCCGTCTTCGATGGAGATGATGGGATATTTGTTGACAAGGGAGGCCCAGTAATCTACCATCTCGGCGGAAGTCAGGACCCGATTCTCGCCCTTCAGATGATATTTTCCGTCCTCGAAAAATTCGGAGCAGGCCGGATCGAGGGCGATGTATATCTCTTCGCCGGGCCTGTAGCCTGCCTGCTCGATTGCCTCGACGATAATCTGAATCGCCTCTTCGTTAGACCCGAGATTCGGCGCGAATCCGCCCTCGTCGCCATAGGCAGTGTTGAGGCCGCGCCCCTTCAACACCTTCTTGAGCGAGTGGAAGACTTCCGCTCCCATGCGCAGTGCTTCCGAAAAGGTCTCCGCTCCCACGGGCATCGCCATGAACTCCTGCATGTCCACGCTGCTGTCCGCATGCTTGCCGCCGTTCAGAATGTTCATCATCGGCACGGGCAGAGTGCAGGACGAGACTCCGCCAATATAACGATACAGCGGGATCCCGAGGAACTCGCTCGCCGCCCGGGCGGCGGCCAGCGAGACGCCAAGTATTGCGTTCGCTCCAAGGTTCGACTTGTTGGAGGTTCCGTCCATGTCGATCATCAGGCGGTCGATGCCTATCTGATCGAAGGCGTCCATGTCGATAATCTCGGGAGCGATCTTGTCGTTGACATTATCTACCGCTGTGAGCACGCCCTTGCCGCCGTATCGGGACATGTCTTCGTCGCGCAGCTCGGCAGCTTCGTACGCGCCCGTGGACGCCCCGGAAGGAACCGCGGCGCGGCCGAGGATACCGTCCTCAAGAATCACGTCTACCTCGACGGTCGGGTTGCCGCGAGAATCGAGTATCTCGCGCGCTATCACCTCGGTTATTATGGACATGAGGCTCACTCCTATTTTGGCGATATTTTAGTCGTTTTGGAACGGCACATTATAGCACATGGGCGCTTGGGCCATATGTCGCGCGGCGACCACGGAAGCGGGGGAAGGGCGCGGGTTCGCAGGGTCCGGTTTCAGGAATCGCTTGACAGCCTCAGCCAAACGGCGTATAGTGGCCATGCAAGTCCTTTTGATCATCGATGTCCTTCGTATTTCCGGTGTTCCAAGGAGAATCCGAATGCAAATGGTACGTTTTGCCCCCCCGCAATTTAGCAGGACCTGTTCCCTTCGCTGCGCTGGTTAGCGCCCTCTGCCTCATTCTCCCTCCCTCCGCCTGCCTCGCCGGACACTATGGCTTCCCAACCTACTCCGGCGGCACAGGCTCGGCCTCTCCAAATGGTAGTTCGAGTGGATACAGTTTCAGCTATAACGGCTTCTGGGGCGGGGGAGGCTCGGCCTCTTCTTATACCGGCTGCAGCGCGGACGCTTCGGGCGCCGTTACAGCAACCTTTACGTGGGTGCCGGACTATGAAGGCGAGCCGCCGCCTACAGTATCAATCGCCAAAGAGACCTGCACAGCTTCCTGGAGCGGGTATGGGATGTCGGCTCCCTCCGGCACCGCCGACAATGGGCTTGGATTCGAGCAGGTGGTCACCTCAAACAGTACCTCTGCTTCCGGCTC
>JBBROJ010000126.1:0-15574 GCA_038229495.1 Chthonomonadales bacterium | reverse complement strand
GATATTCGAATCCGCTGTATAGTCGCGCGAACGTGTCCGGCAGCTTGACCCGCCAGTGTGATTCCAGAGCGCGGACTTCTCGCGCGAATTTTCTTGTTTCCATTTCGATTGCCTGCGAGTGAATGAATTCACTCGCAGGATCGCCTGCGGCCAACCGTCCTCGCGGACGGAATACACATATGCAAGAGGTTTACTGATGATATTCTGAATGCGCGCCCGTCAAAACGCGTCAAGTGCATGCGATGGCCTCTCTCTTCTGCGAATCTGCGCCGGACTCCTTGTTTGCTTCGCCCGCTGGCGAGCGAGGCACTGAAGTGACGATGGATTCGTGGCTGGAGTGCCTTCGGCCAATCGTCCTGCCGGACGAAAAACACCCACTCAAGAGATCTAATTGTCTGCTTGACAAGGGCGGGATTACTTGATATGATCGCTTAAGTCTAAGCTGCGACACTGTCGTGGAGTTCTGCTCGTTTGTCCTTCTGTTCTCTGATCCGCGCTGATCGTGAAAGGAGGTAGCGCCTTGCGCTACACACTGCTCAAACGTCTCCTGATCCGCCTCATATCCTTGCGCTCACCCTCGCGTGCTATAGTTGCTGCAACCATCCTCGTATTGTTGCTCGCAGCTTCACCTTCCTGCCAGGCATCCGTGGTCACCTGTAACGTAAGCATGGGCCCTCTCGCGAGCGGCACGAATTGCGGAGCGGGCTGGCAGGCCGGCACGTCGGAAGGAATCACCGCTCCGCCACCCTTCTACTGGATTTGGCGGTCCATCAGCCATGTAGACTTCTACATCGGAGGAGAGCTTACCGTCCAAAAGGATTACCCGTATCCTACGCAAAGCTGCTCGCAGCCAGTCATTTATGACAGCACGCACTTTGCTGGCGGGCAGTCGATAACCGTGAAAGCCATAGTCACAACGAACCTGAGCGAAGTGGAGACCTTCGAGACGCCTGCAAAGATCGTCTACAACAAGGGTTACGATCTGGTTAATCAAACTTTGACAGGTGGTCCCGGTGAGACCGGCGCAATTGTAGGCCTTGAACTCAGCGCTCAGGCGAAGCACACGGTGCTTGCTGCCAGCGATCACGTAAAGGCTACGATTCTTGCTAACCTCCCCACTTATACAGTCTTTTTCATCTACACGCATGGCAGCCAGGCCGTATTTGGAGATTGTTTTGTAGACAATACACCTGGCGTCGGCGCATATCTTACGGCGCAGGAAGTAGGGAACGCCAATGCTCAGAAGGGCCAGCTTCCGCCGTATTGTTTTGTGCAATTTCAGGCGTGCAGCGTATTTGCTAACGGAGACTCTTCGATGGCATCCGCGTTCGGCATCGGGCCGGGTTCGATCGACAGAGCGGCGCTCGGCTGGTCCGAGGATATGGCGTATGGTGGTCCCAATGAATGGTGGATACAGGACCTCTGGGCTGCTCTTTGCACCAATGGGAGGACGCTTGAACAAGCAATCGCGCAGGCGAATGTTGGCCAACAACATTTTGGGGGAGACGGTTGCTGGGTCGCACTTTTCCAGCATAAGATACCGCCGACCGTGATTGGTGATATGAGTATGAAGGTTCACGGCGTATACGGCGGAACGGACCTTCAATGGTGGCGGTAGCACTTCCGAATGCATTGCTGTATGAAGACTGAGCATGGTTTTCAGGAGGTTGAAGTGAGAGCTATTCAATGGTTCACGGTTGTGGCGTTGGTCTTCGGGTTGACCGGCCCAGCCACGGCGCAGCGCACGACTGCGGAAGACGCCGTTCGGCGCGCGGAGGACTACTGTCGCCGAATCGGGGTAACTGTGAGCGGCCAGCCCACTGCCACATTCCCGGCAGCCCTACGCGGAGGCAGCGGCCCGCAACGCTACTTTCAAGAACGCTGGCGAGTCAGATTTCCCAGCGGAGCCATCGTCGAGATTGCCGACGCCACCGGCGTAATTACGGAATATTCTCACGATTCCGTTTTTGGACGGATTGATGCCAATGCAGCGCCGGGCCCGGCAATCCCTGTCGAGCAGGCGCTCAAGACGGCGGAGACAGCGCTGGCGGCCACCGGGCAGGCTATGGAGCTCGGGCCGCATACGGTTAGAGAAAGCTTCTCGGTGCTTCCTCCGAGGGCGGGCGGACATTTCTGGACTGTCTCCTGGGGCCGCCTTCACCAGGGAGTGCCATTCTACGAGGACCACGTCACCGCAATGATTCATGCCGAAACTGGAGATCTGAGAGTCCTGGCTCTCATCTTTCCGTCCCCTCCGCAACCCAACTCGTCAATCAAGCCGCTCATGCTGTTGAAGCGCGATCAGTCCCGTGTTCGAGCGGAATCATTCCTGAAAGGATTGGGCGCGGACCGCCTCGAGCTACTTACGGATCATCCGCTTCCAACCGGTGTCGTCTTGGTGCAGCCTAATAGATTCTGGGAGGATGAAAACAGCAACCGGCGGATTCCCGGCCCGGTTCGCCCAGCCTGGCTGCTGCTATATAAAGTAGGCGACAAAAATGCCTACTTGCTTTATATAGACACTCAGTCCGGCGCTGTGATCGGTGGCCAGAACGCGAGCCCGCTGGGCGGACCATTCCCCTTCAAGCGCCCCGCGAAAAGCAAGGCCGTACCACCAAAGGCGAAAAAAGGAAGCAGCAAAGCGGTTAAGTAGTGCAGCAACCCATCCCGCTCGTTTAACCATTCCAACCCCGGAGCCGATTCAGAATGAATCGGCTCCGGGCGTTGTTTTGCGCCGGCGAATCGAAGCCAACGGTTCGCACGACCGTATTCCGCCTGATTCGTAGAATCGGGCTCTTCTCTGTTTCGTTTATCCGGTTTGACGCAAGCGCATCTTTTTCCGTACAATAGGGGGCCTGCGGGAGAGGCGTAATTCATGTCGGTACGAATTCCATTCGATAGCCTGATGCTCAGGGCCGTTGCGGATGAGCTTGGGCGGCAGTTGGCGGGCGGGCAGGTGCAGCATATTGCTCAGCCTGCCGCGACCGATCTCGTCTTGACGATTCGAGGGCGCGGCGCGAACCATGCGCTCCTGCTTTCGTGCGACGCAGACTGGGCGCGCGCGCATCTTACGCACTCCAAGCGGCCAAATCCGCCCTCTCCTCCGGCCTTCTGCATGCTCTGCCGAAAGTATATCGAAGGCGCGCGCATCACCGCGATTCGCCAGCGAGGGTTCGACCGGATTCTAGATATCGAATTTCAGAGCGCCGGTGGAGTCGTCTTCACGCTCGTCGCCGAGTTGATGGGAAAGCACAGCAACCTGATTCTGCTGAACGAAGAGAGGACCATTCTGGACGCCGCCAAGCGAATTACGCGCAAGCTGAGCCGGCTCCGCGAGGTGCTTCCCGGCAAGCACTATCTTCCACCGCCCGCGCAGAAGGGCCGCGCGGACCCCTTCGATGCTGCAAAAGAGGAGGTCGAAGAGTTTGTCCGCTACCTGCCCGCGGATGCCGAAGCGCAGGCATCATGTTGGATGGCTCACTTTGCCGGGTTGTCACCGTTTCTTGCCGAGGAATTGACGCTACGCGGACAAGCCGATTCGCCGGAGCGCGCGTGGCTAGACATCTTCGGAGCGGCTAAGGCAGGCCGGTGGAATCCCGTCATCATCCGGAATGAGCGCTCTGAGACCATCGGGGCGTATCCGTTTCCGACTGTTCAGGCGGACGCGGCCATGCAGTTCGAGCGCGATTCTGTCAATACGGCTCTCGACGCCTACGTTGGGACCGCCCTCCCCCGCGCGGCGATGGACGCCGCTCGCCATGAGATGGTGACGGCGCTTGCGAGGGCGATCAAGGCACGCGGGAAGCAGCGGGAATCGCTTCAGCGCTCTCTGGAGGAGTCCGGGCGCTCGGAGGAGTTTCGCCAGGCGGGCGAGCTTCTGCTTGCGAATCTGCATCGGATCGAGCCTGAATCGGAGTTCGCAGAGGTTGAAGACTACTATGCGCCCGGCGAGGGGCCGCGCCGAATTTCGCTCGATTCGGACAAATCCGCCCGTGAGAACGCCAATTCCTATTTTCGCCGCTATCGCAAGGCCAAAGATGGGGCCCTTGTCCTCCGTCAATATATGGAGCGCGTGGAATCGGACATTCACACGATGCTGGAGGCCCAGGCAACGGTGCGCGATGCGGTGGACCTTGCCGCCGTGCGCGCTATCAAGGCCGACCTGACACGTCTTGGTCTTCTGCGGGGCGAGAAGGGAAGCGACGAGAAGGGCCGGGTGGGGCCGCGCGCGCCGGATTTCGCCGGTAGGAAGATTCGAGTCTTTCATACTCCGGAGGGGTGGGATGTCTACCTTGGCGAGAACAGCGAGGCGAACGACTACCTGACGTCCAGGGTCGCCTCTCCCAACGACTGGTGGCTGCACGTGCGAGCCAACACCAGCGCGCATGTCGTGATTCGGACGCGAAACAGCCCGTCCACCGTGCCCCCGAGCGTGATTCGCCGGGCGGCGCTTTTGGCGGCGCAGCACAGCGCGTCCAAGCATTCCGATATCGTGCCGGTGGATTACACACTGAAGAAGTTTGTTCGGCGGCCCAAGGGTTCTGCCTCCGGCGCGGCGCTCTACCAGAACGAGAAGACGATCTACGTGAATCCGAAGGAGGCGCAAAAAGACCGATAATCACGTCAGAGTAAAACGAAGCCGTCATAGGTTTGTGGCGGCAGGCGTATGAAAGGCGAAACGTGATGAATCGAAGATTTTGGCTGCTCGGCTCGATTGCGGGGATTTTGGCGGAAGCGAGTCTTTCGGGTTGTGCGTCTGTCCGTGAACCAGATAAACATGCCTCCACAATGCAGGCAGGCGCACCGGTCGCGCAATCGGCGCCGCAAGCACAGAGACCTCAATCGGACATCCAGTCGCTGCAGCAGGATCGCAAGCAGGACGCCCATGTGATCGCGGACGCGCAGAAAGCCCTGGGCACCTTGCACCATTAACGGGTGTGAAGAAGTTCACAGCGCATTCGCGTCCCGCGGGCGAAACCTGATTCTCGATTGCCGCGTAATGGCATGTGTAAGGAGCGCCGGAGCGACCGGTGTTCTATGGATTTTGCCTGGAGGCGTGCTTACTATGAATAACAGCGTTTTGCTTCGTATTATCCTGATCGCGGTCGTAGCTTTCATCGCGGTACGCGTGGTGACATGGCTGCTCGGGATGCTGATGGGCGTGTTCCACACGGCGATTATCCTGGCGGTGGTCATCGGAATCGTCTGGATTCTCTATCAAATATTCGGCCAGCGCAAGGCGTATTAGTCGTCCTGTAAAGCCGAATCTTGGTCGCATCGTGAGTTAAGAAAGAGGCCCGCCTGACAGATTCTAGTCTGGCGGGCTTCGCCGCGCCTTGCCAACGCGCTCGCCACCGTGCTATACTCCTCCACCTATTTGGCCAACGACGAACCGCCGCGCGATGCAGGAGCTCTGTCGCGGACTCGGTCACTCGGCGTTGGTCGTTCCTATCTCAATCTTCTTCGGCGGTGCTGCGGAATGTTGCAGAGGCTGCTCCCTACACGGATCGCAATCAACTCATGATAGTTCTCATGGACAAAGACGCCGCGGGCGAACAGATCGAGGCGGTGCTGAATACAATTGAAACGCAGGGACTGACACCGGTGCGCATGCCTGGCGACGACAATCTCGCTATCGGGATTACGAGCCAGATTCCGCCGGATGCGCGCTATCCGCTGGCCGATACCCTTCTTTCGATGGCGAGCGTGAAGAAGGTCGTCCACGTAAGCAGGCCGTATAAGCTCGTTTCGAGGGAGTTTCGTCGCGCTTCGACCATTGTAAAGGTGCGCGGCGTGGAAATTGGCGGGTCGGAATGCGTGGTGATGGCCGGGCCGTGCGCGGTGGAGAGCGAGAAGCAGATTCTCGCGTCGGCCTGGGCAGTGAAAGCAGCCGGAGCAAAGCTCCTTCGCGGTGGCGCGTATAAGCCGCGCACCTCGCCCTACTCTTTCCAGGGCCTGCACGAAGAGGGGCTCGCGCTGCTGAAGAAGGTGGGACAGGAGGTCGGCATCGCGACGGTGACCGAGGTCGTGGACCCGAACGACGTGGAGACGGTCGCCTCGTACGTGGACATGCTCCAGATTGGAGCGCGAAACATGCAGAATTATGCGCTCCTTATTGCGGCGGGCAAGAGCGGCCATCCGGTGCTGCTGAAGCGCGGTCCGAGCGCATCGCTGGACGAATTCCTGTTCGCGGCGGAGTACCTGCTTCACTACGGCAATGAGAACGTTGTCCTTTGCGAGCGGGGCGTCCACCCGCTGGACAAGACCTACACCCGCAACACGTTTGACGTAAACGCCATCCCAGTGCTCAAGGACATTACACACCTGCCTGTAATCGGGGACCCCAGTCACGGAATCGGCCACGCGAAATATGTGCCCGCAATCTCGCGAGCGGCCATCGCCGCCGGCGCGGACGGCCTCATTGTCGAAGTGCACCCCTGTCCTCAGCAGGCCCTGTCGGACGGGCAGCAGTCTCTGTCGCCGGAGCAGTTCACGCAGCTAATGATGTCCCTCCGCGCCGTCGCCTCCGCCGTTGGACGCAACATCGACTGAGCGCATTGAACCACGGCGACGCGGCGAGAACGGCAATCAATATCAACGCGCCGTGCTCGCCGTGCCCGCCGTTGGACGCAACATCGACTGAGCATATTGAACCACGGCGACGCGACGAGAACGGCAATCAATATCAACGCGCCGTGCCCGCCGTGCCCGCCGTGGTTCAAATTGACCTTATCGCTTCGAGGTCGCTGGGCCGATCTATGTCGGTGGCGATTTCGGGGTAGGGGCTTATGTAGGCGCGGGCCGTGCCGCCTAGCATCCTGCCCGTCGCGCGTTCCAGTTGCGCAATGCTGAGAAGTGATGGCGCGACTGTTAGAGCGACTGCGGCGCGCGCCGTGGTCCCAAGGCCGAGCATGAGCGCCAGCCGCAGCGGCTGTTTTCGAGCGGCGTATGCGGCAGCGATTCTGTCGCGGTGGGCCAGCATGAACGCGGTTCGCATAAGGACCATGTTGCCGCCCGTGAGCTTTCCGTCCCGCAGCGATACGGCAGTGCGTTTTACGCCGGGAAACCGCCGGTAGCACTCCTCTACCCGCACGACCGGGTACACCACGTCCGCGCCTAGTGACATGCCGTTCCGGGTGAAGTCATCCACTGCCTCCGCCGAGATAAATGGGATGTCGGCGGTCGCCACGAGCGCATATTCGGAATCGCGGCAGGCCTCCAGCCCCACGAACAGATTCTCCACGAATCCGCCGCCATCCCTAATTCGGGCATAGTCCTCCGAATCGGGCAGGTCGCCGACGACCGTAATCTGCCCCACCCCTGCCGCAGCCCGGAGCGCCTCCACAACGTAGGAAAGCATGGGCCGCCCATCAATAGGAATCAGGGCCCGATTGGTTATACCGGTCGCCTGAATCATGTCTGGCTTCGCCGTGCCGCCCGCCATGATAACGGCAGGGAGAGGCGAATCTTGGATTTTGGATTTTGGATTTTGGATTTTACGAATCCTTTGCGGGAAGTCAACCAGTCAACGAGTAAATTTGTCAACGAGTAAACGAGCGGCCTTCACGTTGACCCATTGACCCATTGACCCATTGATTAATTGACTAATTGACCTATCCGTTCAGCGCCTCTTCTCGCGAGACTGTGCGGCAGATGTGTACGCTGGAATATTTCAGCCGCAAAATTCTTGCGGCCTCGTTTGCTCCGGATTCGGAACTGCAGATGCCGAACATGGCCGACCCGCTTCCACAGAGGCGCGCGGCCCTGCAGCGCGACATAACCAGGTCGTCGTAAAGCAGCATGATGGGAAGGCGCTCGGCAAAGATGGCCTGCTCGAAGTCGTTGGTCATGCGGGAGATGACGCGGTCCGCCTTGCCCGTTTGGAGAGCCGCCTCCATGCGGCGCGTGGCGCGGGCGGACTGGCGATTCGGGTCGGCATCCAGCGCAATGTATGCCCATGCGGTGGAAATATTCATGTCCGGCTTGACGACGACGAGCCAGAGAGGCGGTCCGTCCGGCAGAGCGGTAATCGATTCTCCGCGCCCTCTTGCCGTCGCCGTGCCGCCCGTCAGAAAGAACGTCACATCGGCTCCGAGATTTGCGGCGAGGCCCGCAAGCGCGGGCTGGTCCATTCCGAGATTCAGGAGGCTGTTGACACCCAGCAACGCATAGGCCGCGTTCGAGCTTCCACCGCCCAGCCCCGCTTGCGAGGGAATGGATTTATCCAGCCGTAGGTGAATGCCGTCTGTCCGGCCCGATTCGGCGAGCGCCAGCTCTACCGCGCGATACGCGAGGTTGGTCGAATCGGAGGGGATTCCGGGCGCGTCGCATTCGAGAGCGATTCCGGGCGTATCCCGACGCGTAAGGGTAAGCGTGTCAGCGAGCGAGATGGTTTGCATGACGGTCGCCACGTTGTGGTAGCCGTCCGGGCGGGGGCTGAGGATGTCCAGCGTGTAGTTGACTTTGGCGTATGATTTCAGGGTGACGGACGGTTTCAAGGTTATCACAGGAAAGCTCTGATATGGATTGCCGGGATAGCTCATCGGGCGAATAGTTCAGCCCGACTGTCATGTAGCAGGTAACGGTAGTAAGTCATGTAGAGAATACCCTTTGAGCGGCGTTCAAGAATAGGTTTGTCCGCCTGTTTGCCGTCCGAAGGAAGTTCAGCCGAAGGCTCTCCAGACACGCGTTTTACACGCGTGGCACGGTTGACTCCGGCAAGAGCGGTGGAGTATTCTTTGACTCCCGCGCTGAAGCTGACGACAGTTTGCAGTTGGCAGTCCGCGGCCGGAATTGCGAATCTACATTCCCAGGAGAGCCAGATATGCCCAAAGTATTGGTCAGCGACCCCATTGCCGAAGCCGGAATCGCCCATCTGCGGGAGGTTGCCGACGTGGATATAAAGCTCGGTCTGACGCCGGAGGAGCTGATCGCGGTCATCGGCGACTATGATGCTCTCGCGGTACGCAGCGAGACAAAGGTGACGGCGGGTGTGCTCGCAGCCGCGAAGAATCTCAAAATCATCGGCCGCGCGGGAGTGGGCGTAGACAACATCGACGTAAAGGCTGCAACCGAGAAGGGGATAGTCGTCGTCAATTCGCCGGAAGGCAACACTATCGCTGCCGCCGAGCTGACGGTCGCCATGCTGCTCTCCCTCGCGCGCAATATTCCGCAGGCCGATGCCAGCCTCCGCGCGGGCCGGTGGGACCGCAAGAAATTTCTCGGGACCGAGGTCTATGGGAAGACGCTCGGAGTTGTCGGTCTCGGCAAGATTGGCGGCGAGGTTGCCCGGCGCGCCCATGCTTTCCAGATGATCGTACTTGCATATGACCCGTTCGCGACCGCCGAGAAGGCGCGGGACTACGGTGCGGTGCTTGTGGCTCTCGACGAAATCTACCGGCGAAGCGACTTCATCACCCTCCACGTCCCCCTAAACGATCGGACGCGCGGCATGATCAACACGGAGCAGATTGCAAAAATGAAGGACGGCGTGCGGATTATCAACTGCGCGCGGGGCGGCCTCGTGGATGAGGCGGCGTTGGCGGCGGCGGTGCAGAGTGGAAAGGTGGCCGGCGCCGCTTTCGACGTGTTCAGCAAGGAGCCGGTCGCGCCGGACAACCCGCTTCTTTCTCAGACGCAAAACGTGGTGACGCCGCACCTCGGGGCTTCGACGGAAGAGGCGCAGGTGAACGTAGCCATCGACATCGCGGAACAGATCGCGGACTATCTGCGCGGCAAGCCCGCCCGGTCGGCGGTGAATATGCCCGCCCTGTCCGCCGAGGCGTTGGAGGTTGCGCAACCCTATCTCACGCTCGGCGAGAAGATGGGCAGCCTTCATACGCAGCTAGCTCGCGAGCTCGACGGCGCGGGGCGGCCCATCGAGGAGGTAGAGGTCTTCTTCCGGGGCGACTTTTCCGACATGCCGACCAACCCCGTGACCCGCTCCGTGCTGGCAGGCATCCTGACCCCCATTCTCTCGGACCCGGTCAACATGGTCAACGCGCCCGTCCTGGCGAGCGCGCGCGGTATCAAGGTAACGGAGAGCAGCAGCGCATCCCCTTCCGAGTACAGCGCGATGCTTACCATTCGGGTCAAGACGCCAAAGGGCAAGCGATCGATCTGCGGCACTGTCTTCGGCCAAAACGACGTTCGAATCGTTCACGTGGATAACTACCGCGTAGACATCTCGCCGTTCGGCCACATGGTTATGACTCAGCATACGGACCGCCCCGGAATCATCGGCGCGGTCGGCACGCTGCTGGGCGGCAACAAGGTGAACATAGCGGGTATGAACGTGGGCCGCGATAAGGAGGGCGGGCGAGCCCTGATGATCCTGATGGTGGACGAGCCCATTAGCGACGAGCTGCTTGGACAGATCCGGGTTATCCCCGGCATGGAGACGGCGCGGCGGGTCGAGCTGTAGGCCGGGTAATCAGGCGTCTGGTGTTCAGGTATTGGGTGTTCAGGCAACGATGAAGAATAATTGATTTACTTCAACTTCTCAAAGTTGGTGATAATCTTAGGGCGCCCACCCCCCCGGCCCCCTCCCGAAACGGGAGGGGGAGCAAAACTGAGGGCGAGTGCGATTCACCTGGGGTACAGGCGATTCGATAATGTTTTCGTGTCACCTTTCGTGCTCAGGGTACGCTCTCATTGGTGGGATAGCATGGGAAGAGGACTTCGAGGCGGGTCAACGACAGGGCAAGTCTGACGGCTTCCTGGCAGCCGGTTAGAGCAAGCGATTTACCGGCTTCCGTAAGGCGTTTCTGAATGTTAATCAGAGCGCCAAATCCGTCGCTGTCGATGAGCGGGACGTTTGTAACGTCTAGAATGACCGACTGCTCGGCCTCTTCAAGGGCCCGGACCAGTGTACTGCGCAGGTCGCCAACCGTGGATTCATCGAGCACGCCACTAAGCGCGACAATTAGTCGATCCCTCTGACGCCTGACGGTCAAAGTGAAGTCGGTGTCCGGCAATGACATTGCGACCGAGCTTACATGGTTGTTGGCAGCCGACGGCGTCCTGGCTGGTCTTACGATATTTTGATGCGCTCGCACCTGCATAAATCCCAGTGTCATCTTGCATTTCCGTTTTCTGCAGCGACCCAACTATTCATTGATACGTTTCAAGAGACGGGTTGTTACCAGATTCAGCCCTGATTTGATCCCTCGTCTACTCCTACTATACGCCGCCTGGGGCGTCATTGAACCGCGAAACTGTACCGGTATTTGACATTATTATGAGATTCGTAGCGTGAAAGGCCCTCGATCCGGGCGGGATCGAGGGGTTTTTCATGGAAAGCGAGTGGTCGGAAGGTTCCAGTTGTCCGATCAACCGCCGTCCAGCGGCTCGATGCCGAGCTGCGCGTTGCGCCATACTTGCCCATACAGCTCAACTGGAAGGGGCCCGGCTTCGTAGGCGGCGCGAACGTCCTCCCACTCTTGTATCGATTTCGCGCCGGTCAATACCATATCTACCATTGGCAGCGAGAGGGCAAAACGAACAGCGAGCTGAGAAAGAGGGATGGCCCACTCCTGCGCCAGCCGGTTAACCACCCTCGCCCGCCGTACGAAAACCTGATCGAGCCATGCAGGCGGGGAATCGCATAAAAATGCGTGGCGCGGCCCGAACAGTCCGCGGTGCATGGGCGATGCCGCGATGACGGCCGCGCCTTGCCCGCGCGCTTGAGGTACGGAATCGTGCAGCCCCTGGAGCGTTACGGGGTCCAGGCGAAGATGCGTGATGACATACCGGAACTGTCCGGAAGGCAGCCACTGCGCCTGTGTTTCGGGGCCTCCTCCCCCTAATCCTGCCGCGACGATTTGGCCGCTCTCCGCCAGACCCCGCACGTAGTCCGTAATAGCGGCGCGCGATTCAGGCGGGTAGTCCGGCGTCGCGTCGTGGACCGCGAGCAGCGCAACGGGTCCGAGACCGGCACAGCTTTGAGCAAATCGCGCTCGGACTTCGTCCGCCGATTCGGTTCTTCGCGTCTTAGTGGCTACGACAGGCCGCTCCCCTTTCCATTGTCGCAGCGCTTCGCCAAGAATCTGTTCGGCATCCCCGTAGAGCGGGGCGGTGTCCGCGTAATCGAATCCCTCTCGCCAGGCGGCGTGCAGCGTCTCGACCGGCCCCTCCGGCTCAAGCCCGACCATGAAGGCGGTGCCCAACCCAAGGCGCGGCACGGGCCGGATTCCGGAAATGGGGGACCGTCGCGAAAAGAATATCTCGGCGGAGATCGGCCCGTCTATGGGACGCGGATTCTCATTTGTATACACTGCGGGATTGATCGGCACGATGAGATTTCCATTCTAAATGTTTGCGCTCTGAATTCGTTGAGCGAGTGAATGAATTCATTCGCTGTCTCAACCACTCGGACCAGTGGCGTGGTCGAGAACTCTGGGCCTGCGGCCAATCGTCCTGCCGGACGAAACAACACTCGCGCAAGATACCTGATGTTTGCGCTCTGATTTCGGTGGGCGCCGCCCCGTTCCCTGCGTGGCGGAACAGAGTCACGCTCTGGCGGCTTAATCGCCTGTGTGCTATAATCGGGACGGTTAGACGCCCATATTGAGGAAAATCACCATGTCGGTAGCGACGTCCCAGTCCCCGCACGTCCTGCTGGTTGAGAACGATCTTTTCTTCGCATCTCGAATTCTCTCCGCGTTGGACAAGGCCGGATACATGTCCGAAAGAGCTGCGAATCGGGAAGAAGCGGAACGCAAACTGGGAGAAAGATCGCATTCGTTGGTCATTATCAATTTGGCCTCGCCGGCGCTCGGGGGAACGGAACTCATTCGGCAAATAAAGTCCCACAGGGCGGCAGGGGAGCCTCCTAAAGTGCTCGCGTATCTCTCCCACATCAAGATACCGGATAATCGAGAAGAGGTGATGGCGGCGGGAACGGACAAGCTTTGCGCGAATTCGGCTATCTCCATGCGGCTGCCTGACCTTGTGCGAGACGTGCTGGCCGGCCGCGGACCCAGCGAGGAGGGATGACGGCATGCCGAAGAGGAGAAAATTACAGACATTGCCCTGCTGGATAAGCATTGCCGCCAGCCTGATCGCGACCGCGGGATGGGCGCTGGCGAATCCCGCCCCCGTGACGTTGCGTTATCAGTACAAGCCGGGGAAAACGCTGCAGTACGCTTTTACGGAGGTCTCTACTTCGACGGTCAAGCCGAGCGAGCGCCCGGAGGTTACCGAGTACAAGCAGACCTCGTTGGGCACGGATCGAAAGACCGTCGTCTCTTTCGAGGGCGGACATGCCATCATCGACGAGATGACCACCAAAGGAAACCAGGAGCGCACCGATGCCCGCGGAACTTCGTCACAGGTGATACAGGCGGTGACGCGCCGCTACACGTTTACGCCGCTTGGAAAGTTTGTAAGGGTCGAGCGCAAGCCGCCCGGCGGTCAGCCGGATCCGGGGCCTCAGCCTCTTGACGGCCTGACGTTCTCGCTGCCGGAAAAGCCGGTATCGGAAGGCACATTTTGGTCCGAAACGTTGAGCATCGTCGGGCTGGACGGGAAGCCTATGACGGTCAAGGCGACGTCTACCTATCGGGGTGCACGGACACGCCAGTCCCACCCGGCGGACCAAGTTGACGTTACCTTTGGCGGCACGTTTACAATTTCCGGCAAGCTGCCGAACCCGCCGGTCGAAGGGTCGCTGTCCGGCAAGCTGACCTACTACCTTGCGCGCGACATCGGGCAGGAGGTCGAGGTTACGAATGAAGCGACGCTCGTGTTCAAGATGTCGCCGACGATTCAGGGAAAGACACAGCCCTTTACGCGGACCATTAAAATGGCATCGACGAAGACATTGGCGAAGTAGCTGTTAAATAGCCGGTGACGTGCCTGCGCTCGGCCCCCCAGCCCCCGGCTCCAATCTTGGGGGACTGTTTTTCAACACACCCTAAGTAGCTACGTTGCAGCGGCAGAGAACAAGCCGGCTGTCCAGCATATTTAATCGCCGTCCCTGTGCCGTATACGCGAGCGGGGATGGCCCAGTGAAGGAGAGCGACCACGTGGTTGAATGCGCGAAGCGTCTGGAAAAGATTCCGCCATACCTGTTTGGAGAGATATCGCGGTTGAAGGCGAAAGCTATCGCGGAGGGAAAGGACGTCATCGATCTTGGTATCGGCGACCCCGACCAGCCTACGCCGGAGCCCATCATTCGTGCCTTGAACGATGCGGCGCATAACCCGGAAACGCACCGATATGATGAGTCGCCCTCAGGCGATCCTGTTTTCTTGAACGCCGTCACTCGTTGGTTCAAGGGTAGGTTCGGCGTTGAGATCGACCCCGTTGCCGAGGCGCTGCTGCTTATCGGTTCCAAAGAGGGGCTGGCGCACCTCGCATGGGCCTATATCGATCCGGGCGACATCTCGCTGGTTCCGGACCCTGCTTACACGGTCTACAAGGTGAACACGCTGATGGCCGGCGGCGACGTGGTGACGATGCCGCTTCTTCGTGAAAACAATTTCCTGCCCGATCTGACCGTCATTCCGACGGACGCGGCGCGGAGAGCCAAGCTCATGTGGCTCAACTACCCTAACAATCCGACCGGCGCGGTTGCCGGCCTCGACTTTTATCAGGACGCGGTCGCATTCTGCATGCAGTATGACCTTTTGCTGGTGAACGACGCGGCGTACGCGGCCGTTGGCCTGGACGGTTACGTGCCTTCCTCCGCGCTTCAGGTCGAGGGCGCGAAGGAGTGCGTAATCGAGCTGCACTCCTTCTCCAAGATGTTCAACATGACCGGCTGGCGCGTGGGCATGGCCTTCGGCAATGCGGATGCGGTTGCGACGCTGAACAAGCTCAAGTCCAATCTCGACAGCAAGCAGTTCGCGGCGATTGCGCGCGCGGCGGCCTTCGCCATCGAGAACGTGGACAACAGCGCCACACTCGCCCTCATCGAAAAGCGGCGCGATATTCTAGTGGACGGGCTCAATTCGCTTGGATGGAATGTCACGAGGCCGAAGGCGACCTTCTACGTTTGGGCTCCGGTTCCGAAAGGCTATACGAGCGCGGATTTCGCAAAAAAGATGCTGGAGGAGGTCGCGGTAAACGTGATTCCGGGCAGCGGCTACGGCCAGTACGGCGAGGGGTATGTCCGCATGTCCCTCACGGTCATGGGCGACAAGAACGGCGAGCGCGTCGCGGAGGCGGTAGAGCGGATCAAGCGCGTCAGCGCGTGACATCATTCTGGTCCAACTGTTACCGAAAATTGTCCAAAACGGCGACACTTGCCGCGTCCACGTATGTACAATGCGTGTCTGGAGGGCTTTCAGCCAAACGTCCTCCGGACGGGAAGACCTGGTTCTGTCATCTGATCAGGTTTAACCCAACCGAAACAGCCTTGTTACGAGGCGTCCGCAGGGCGCTGGGCGGCGCAGCCGCCTATCTGACACGCATTTCACATGCGTGTCAGATAGGCACTCAGCTAGTACGGGATTTGGTGACCAGGGATCCTGGGATTACGCCCAACCGATGTAGAATATCGAAGGAGAGTCCATAGCACCAGGTTGCGTGGGACGCCCTGTACCAGGCCGTATTGGATGCGGTTAACGTT
>JBBROJ010000125.1:0-15577 GCA_038229495.1 Chthonomonadales bacterium | reverse complement strand
CGGAAGAAGTGCTCGGGATTCCAGGCAATCTTGGGCGCGAGGCCCCATTTGTGACCGAGCCACATGTCCCAGTCGATATGGTCCTCGCCCGTCTTGTCCGGCCCGGCGGTGGGGTCGATCCGCTGGTGCACATTGAAGAGGCAGACCCTGGCGTTGCGGTTGTAGCTGCTCTGCGCCCACGTGACCTTGCCGATTCGGCCCGCCGCAATCGCCTCGTGCGCCTTCCAGAAAGCATCGTCGGCGGTGGCGTTGGGACCGACCTGTAACGCCAGCTTCGGGTGCGCCCGCGCCACCGTGCGAAGCTGGACCGCCTGGTCGGTGGTGTGGGTCATCGGCTTTTCGCAGTAGACATGCTTGCCCGCCTCCAGCGCGTCGGACGCCACTTTGGCGTGCCAGTGGTCGGGCGTCGCGATGAGGATGGCGTCCACATCCTTCCGCTCCAGCAGCCTGCGGTAGTCGGAATAGCCCTCGCCCGCGCAGATGGACTTCGCGCGCGTAATGCGCCGCTGATACACGTCGCTGACTGCCACGACGCGCACGTTGTCGGCATCTCCGCGCTTGACGAGGCTGCCTACATGTCCCGTTCCCATACCCCCGACACCGATAACGCCGAACTGAATCCGCTCGTTCGCGCCTGCGGCGGAAGACTTTGCTGTGGTAAAGACCGTTGCCGCCACGCCCGCGCCGCTTGCGAGAAGCGCGCGCCGGGTCATTCCGGGTTGGTGCATAAGGCTGCTCCTTATAATATACGTTCGATAGTTCGACCGATGGCAAACTGTTCGACCGTTTCGAACGGAATCCTGCCGGACGATTGAGAGGAAGATGGCCTCTCATCCGGCCCGTCTCCGTTCCGGGGATGGGCCGGGGGACAGCTTAACCAGGAGGTTAGGACTTAATTGGAGCCGGCAGGCGATCCCAAACTTGCGTGAAGTGATTCAGCAGTCTGGACGCGCCCGGCGTACCTGCCAGACCGGGGACAGCCTCGACATTTACGAACGTGACGCCGTCCTGCGTGGTCAGCGCCACGCGGATGACAGCCCCGAACGGAGTTATCGAGACCGGTGAAGCAGGCATGCGTGCGGAGATTGTCCCCCGATTCGGGTCCGCTGCCGCAATCTCCGCGCCGAGCGCCGACAGAACGTCCAAAGCGCGCTGAAAGCCCTGCGAGTAAGTGCCCAGCCAGCTTATGCGCCTCTGCGATGCGGAAGAGGAGTTGCCGCCCGCGCCTCTACGTAGTACGCGGCTCCGAACTGCGACGAGCGCCAGGACGGTCATAAAGATAACAAGAATGACCGAGTAGAACACCGAATCCAACATGCTTCCTCTCCGCGCCATCCCCAGCGAATTGCCCGTGCGTTGTTTGCCGCCTGATTAGCCGCCTGATTAGCCGCGAGGCATAGCGAGTCGCCCGCGGATAAGCCGCGAGCGACGATTCACGTAAATTCGGCAACTGCTTATTATTTGATCCTACGCCGAAGCGCCCTGCCCCGTGGACAAGTGGGCGTATGGTCCCACGGCTGCTGACCCTTACCGCCGCAGGTACAGGGAATCAATTCGATGACCAGCGAGGGCCGACCCCTCAACCCCCGATCCTGGGGGAGATTGCCCCCCAACCCCCAATCCTGGGGGAGGTTTCGTTCCGCCTTTATGCTCTCACCAAAACACGCCTTGCCATCTGTATCTCGCATCGCATTGCCTCCACTGCCAGATCGTCCAGTCACAACATGATTCTTCGATTACTACACAAATTTGGGACTTGCGGTTTCATTGGAATCGTGGACGACAATTGGAAGTACCGAGCTAACGGGATGCCGGCAAAGCAGGGTTAGGCGCAGGCTGCATGGACGAACTGAACGTCCTGCGCGTAATCGAATACTGGCCCAGCGACCCGTCGAGCGCTACCTGATCGATATGAAGCAGGTGCGGGGCCGGCGTTTTTGCAAATGTTAGAAGCGCCGCGGTAAGAGGCACTCCCTGCCTCTTGTCGAAATAGCGCGCGCCGGCCGCGCCGGTGGTGCCTGCGTTGCATATCACGGTAGCGTCTTTGATTTCAATGTAGGCTCGGTGCTCGTGGCCGCAGAGAACAAGAGGCGCATGCCCTATCACAGCCGCTGCCTGCTTCGGATCGTGAACACACACGATGTCGACCCTCTCCTGTTTCTGTTCCGCTGCCTGCAACTCCGCCAGCAGTTTGACCGACGCGGCTTGCAGCGCCGGGATGGCCGTGTCCACGCTGCCGGGACCGGGGCGCAAAGAGCTCGGGTCGGGCGAGCCCAATATGGTAAGTCCGGCGACGCGCACCGGAATGCCCCGCAGGACCACCGCGTTAGGGTTCGACGAGACGGCATTCACGGTTGCCTGCGAGTCGTGATTGCCCGCCACGAACACGTAAGGGATGTGAAGCAGCCCCATCCCCTGTGAAAGCGTGGTCTCCACGGGTGAGCCAAAATCGGTCAGGTCGCCCGTATCTATCACAACGTTGACCTTTATACGGTCAGCCAGTTCCCGTACAAAGTCCACTGCCGCAGGATTATTGTGAATGTCGGAGATATGCAGGATTCGAATCGTGTGCGCATCATCGACGCTGCCACCTTCACGCGGCAAGGAGTTGATACGGCCATAGAGCGTGTTGAGATTGCCCGCGACGTGGCGCAGCTTGTCCGACAGCGCCTCCGCCTTGTTGAAGGCATCCTTCACCAACGCGATGATCCAATCGGCCTGGCGCAGCGATCCCGTATAGGTGGGGTTATCGAAGGCCCTGGGATTAAACGTCTGGAGGCCGGTGTAGAAAACCAGCGCGACAAACCCGCCGCCCCACACTGCGCAGAGGAACCAATGACGGAATCGCTTCAACCGAAAGAGAACGGGCACGATGAGCGCGCCAATCGCTCCAAGCGTGACCTCCCGGTACGCCAGCTCCCGCAGACTCTGGCGGGCGACGCGCTGAAAATCCGCCTCCAGCTCCTTGCGGGGCGGCGGCGAGACGATCAGCTTCTTCATGTCGTCAAAAGAGATGGATCGCAGGCTGACATTGAACGCGACCGGCGTCAAGTGCGTATGGGCGCGGACTTCCCCCAGCGGCGCGAAGATGAGCCGTGTCTCGCCTCTGGCCGACGGCTGGATACCCGCCTCTATGTCGAAAGCGCGCCAATGAAACGTCTGCGAGCCAAACAGTGTTACGGCAACCGCGGCCCCCATCAATGAGAGAACGAAGAAGAGGGCCGCCAGCCCCAGGCGTCTCAGCCAACGCTTCCACCGCAGGGTTGCGTGAAGGCGCGCGCGGCCCTGGGCAGCCGCGCTGTTCTCTTCCTCTTTGGCCGGGGCAGAATCCGCCGCCCCCACGAGCTTCAGGTTTGCGCCGGGTTCATCCTGTGCGATATTTCCACGCATGGTTATCTATCGGCAGATCGGCCCGGCTGCTATGATAGCAGCCTGATATGATAGCAGCCTGCTATCGGCCAAGCTCGGGGTGCTTCTCCAAAATGTAATCGTACTTGTCGCGCGTTCTGCCCGTGCGCTCATCGAAGAGCGGCGTGCCCCCTGCGTACATCGTGCTCGGCGAATCACCATAGGGATTCCGCTTCTTATCAGTGATCCACTTGTCTATCCTCTGTTTCGTCTTGTCGTCAACCGCCATCTGGCTTCTCCTTTCGCTCTATAAAACGTTTCCAGTAACCGTCGTGTTCGGCGTACCGCCGAATCGCGCCTGGCCGGCTGCAAATCGGTGTACTTCAAACTCTACGCGATTATACGCCGCACGGTCTCACGTTTCATTTACGAACTTCGTGTATCGAGATAAAACGTGAGACCGTGCGGCCCGATATTCGGAAGGGAGACGCGCGCTGCGTGTCGAAGCTCTACATTGAGCGGTCCTACGCGAGCGCCGTCATGTGGTGTTGGACGAGGCTCTGTTAGGCATCCCCACGAACCAGGAGCAGAAACAGAATGAGCAGGCGGGGCGGGAAGGCCCGAAAAGCATTAATTGTGTGGGGCGGATGGCAGGGCCACGAGCCTGAAATGGTCGCCGAAGTGTTGGCGGATGCGCTGCGCGCAAAATCATTCGACGTGGAAATGTCGAGTACGCTCAATTCTTTCAATCCGGGCGCAAATCTTATGGCGCTCGACCTAATTGTACCTGTTTGGACGATGGGGAAGATCACGCCGGAACAGCTCAGCACCCTGTGCGACGCGGTAAAGGGCGGAGTCGGAATCGGCGGCTGCCACGGCGGAATGTGCGACAGTTTTCGGGATGCTACCGAATACCAGTTCATGACCGGTGGGCAGTGGGTATCGCATCCGGGAAACATCGGAGTTACTTACAAAGTCAAGATCACAGACCGCGGCCACACTATCACTCATGGAATCGGCGACTACGAGGTGACGTCCGAGCAATACTATATGCACGTTGATCCCTCCAATCACGTTTTGGCGGCCACCAGGTTCCCTACGGCGGGCGCGGACGGCCCGCACGTTCCGAATGGCTCTTTCGACATGCCGGTTGCCTGGACACGGTTCTATGGCGAGGGACGCGTGTTCTACCATTCGGCCGGCCACAACGCTGCGACAGTCCGGCAACCGCAAACATTGGAGATGATAACGCGCGGGCTTATCTGGGCGGCGGGCGGCCCGGATGCGCTGTGGCAATCACTTCAAGCCTACGCGAACAAAACCAATGAGTAACCTGCCCGCGCACTCATTCGTCTAAACAACGTGCGGCGAATACCAGCTATCAGGGAGCAAAAGAAACGGTAGGCCCTAATCTGAACGGTTGGCCGGTTTTGCTTGACGTTTCTATCTCGATAGGTTATACTTGGAGACTGCTTAATATGCCGTGATACGAGACTTGCAATTAGCTTGTGCTGGATTGTTAGTTCGTAGTAGCAGCACGCAATTTCCCGCCGTTCGCCGGTTCTCCTCCGCACCAACCCATGCTGCGCCGGTCCGCTGGATCGGCCTGGATCGGCCTGGATCGAAACAAGGGGGTTTTTCATGTCCATGACTTTTGCGCAGGGCCGCCGGATGGCAATTCCCGTTTCCATAACTGCGCTCGCGCTCTGCCTATATGTATCCGCACCGACGCTCGCCGACAACACGATGTATCGTGGAGGAAGCGGCCTCGCCGGCGCATACGCGGAAAAGGTCAGCCTTCCGCTCGTTCTCGATTGGCGATATACAACCAGCTACGCGCCCTACAATACCTCTTCGCCCGCAGTCGTCGGCGACACGGCCTACTTTGCGGGCGGCAATCGCATATACGCGGTAAATACCGACAGCGGCGCGCTGCGCTGGCGATTTCCACAGGACCAGCCGCTCTCCACGCTGATCGCTTCGTCCCCCGCAGTCGTTAATGACATGGTCTATTTTGGCGGGCTGGACGGCAAGCTCTATGCGCTTCACGCGGACAGCGGCAGGCAGGCATGGGCCTTTGACACGCGCAGCACCATCGGCTCGTCCCCCACTATCGTGGACGGGAATATCTATTTTGGCTCTGGCGACGGCAAGCTATGGGCCATAGACGCCAAGACAGGAGAGGTTGGATCGGCTTGGAAGGGCGGCGTGAAATCCTCCGATGAAATTACCGGCGCGCCGGCCGTAGCGAACGGATTCGTCTATGCGCTCTCGCTCGATCAGGTGCTGCATGCGATTGGCTCGGCGACCGGCAAAGAGCGCTGGCAGCAGCGGCTTCCTGCAAGCGTACTAAACAAGTCTCCCGTCGCCGTCGGCGATTATGTATTCGTGGCCAATGGCTCGAACATCCACTGCTTTACAGGGCGCAGCGGAGTGCTCAAGTGGGTGCAGAACCTCAATAGTGACGTCTCCGTTACACCCGCCATCAGCGATGAGGGAATTTTCCTCGTCACAAACGATGGCCGGGTTCGGAGCTACGAAACCCGTACCGGCCGCCCTCGCTGGAAAGTGGAGCCCAAGCTGGATTTCGACGTAATCGCGCCGCCCACTCTCAGCGGAAGCACGCTGCTTATCGGAACCACACAGGGCGCGGTTTATGCCATAGACACTAAATCGGGCGCCATAAAGTGGACATACCGGCTGGCGCCATCCTCCAATAACACGGAAACGATTGCTCAGACTGCCAGCGTCGCCGCCGCGCCCGTCGTGTCGAACGGCACGGTTTACGTGGTCGCGGACGACGGTCTTGCGGCATTCCGTGCGGATGCAATAGACTCCACGTCTCCTGTCATCTCGGACACCGAGCCCGACATGGGAATCGTTATAAACGGCGCCCCCCCCATCCACTTCGAAGCGAAGATTATCGATGAGGGGTCCGGCGTCGACGCCGACAGTATCAAGATCATGCTTGACGGCGTCGGACTGCCAAAGCGCCCCGAAGGCCATGACAACGATGACAAGCCGGGCTACAAATACGACGTTCACGATGGCATCGTCGAATACGACACGCCTGCTCCGTTAGGCGCATCCACGGTCGTTCCCCTCGGCGATGGAAAGCACACCTTCACGGTCGCCGTAAGCGATTGGAAAGGCAACATCGCTACCAAGTCGTGGAGCTTCACGGTAGATAACTCCATCACTCGGCGCTACACTCGCAAGCGTGACCTGCGCGCCGCCCAGAATCGAAATCAAGGCGGGCAGGGAGGCTCCGGTTATCAGAGTGGTGGATCCAGCGGCCAGGGCGGACGCGGATCAAGCGGCCAGGGAGGCCAGGGAGGCCGGGGATCCAGCGGTCAGGGTGGTCGCGGTGGTCGCGGTGGCCAGGGTGGTCGCGGCGGGGGCTAAACTCTCTCGCAATCAATTCCAGTAAAGGATGGGCCGCCATATCGTTCAAAGGTGCGCGCGGTCCATCCCCTTCTCTATTCCTCCATGCACTCCTGGCTTCGGCTCACCAATCTACAGCTTCCTGCTCGCCTCGCAAATGTTCTCCTGGATCGCTTCGGCAGTCCGGAGGGCATCTTTACAGCCTCTCTCAATGACCTCGCCGACGTGCCGTCCCTGACAGATAAGATGGCTCCCCGCATCGCCGATCCCTCCTTTATCCCCACACGTAAGCAGATTGAGTATATGGAGCAGGCGTCTGTTCGCCTGGTCACTCGCGATGACGCCGATTATCCCCGCGCGCTCAAGGAGATATCGGACCCCCCGTCCGCGCTTTTCGTACGAGGAAGACTCGATGAGAAGGATCGGTTTTCGGTCGCGCTGGTAGGTTCCCGCCATGCCACGCCCTATGGCCGAGCGATTACTGCAAAGCTTGCGCGAGACCTTGCTGCGGCGGGCCTGACGGTCGTTAGCGGCGGGGCCGTGGGTATCGATACTGCCGCGCACACAGCGACGGTGGAAGCGGGGGGCCGGACACTGGTGGTTCTGGGAGCGGGGCTCGATATAGACTATCCGCGCGAGAATCGCAGGCTCTTCGACCAGATAGTCGAGACAGATCGTGGCGCTCTCCTATCCGAGTTTCCCATTGGCGCGGCTCCGGAGCCGTGGCATTTCCCGATGCGTAATCGCATCATCAGCGGATTGTGCATGGGCGTGGTGGTCGTGGAAGCGGGGCAGCAGAGCGGTGCACTGTTGACGGCGGGAATCGCCGCCGAGCAGGGGCGCGACGTGATGGCAGTTCCAGGAAATGTGGACCGCCCGTCGAGCAAAGGCGCGAATGCATTGATACGCGACGGCGCTATCCTGGTCGACAGCGCTCAGGATGTTCTCCGCGCGCTCGGCGTCCTGGTCCTCGAATCGCCCGCCGGCGACGGTGTCCGCCGCCAACCGAACGCCGCGCCGCCGTCCGCAGGGTCCGCAGCAGGGCCCATTCCCAACTTATCCGACCCGCAGAAGCGGCTGCTGGAGAACCTCACCCTCACGCCGCGACATATCGACGCCCTTGCGGCTGACGTGCGAATGGGATCCTCCGATGTTTCGGTACAACTGACCTTGATGGAGCTATCCGGCGTGGTTCGGCGGCTGCCGGGCAATTGCTACATCCGCGTGCTCTGACCCTCTGTTCTCTGCCTGCTCGCCGGTCCCAAATCGGTAACAGGCCTACGCTATGATCTGCTTGATGACGTTGCCGTAGACATCGGTGAGCCGTTCGTCTCTGCCCTGGTGGAAGTAGGTCAGCGCGGTGTGATCCAACCCCATGAGAGCTAGAATTGTCGCGTGGATGTCGTGGAGATGGGTCTTGTTCACGGCCGCCGCGAATCCGAACTCGTCCGTCTCTCCATAAGAGGTGCCGCCCTTCACGTTTCCGCCCGCCATCCAGACCGTGAAGCCGTAAGGGTTGTGATTCCTGCCGGGCGCGCCGACCCCCTCGGTGAAAGGCATTCTGCCAAACTCCCCTGCCCACACGACGAGCGTGGACGCGAGCAGACCGGTCCGCTCGAGGTCGGTTAGAAGCGCCGCGATGGGTTGGTCCGTTTCCATTGCGTGGCGGCCATGATTCTTCTCCACGCTTTCGTGGGCATCCCAGGTCTCTTCCAGGTGGCCGCCGCCGGAATAGAGCTGAATGAACCTTACTCCCCGCTCCACCAGACGCCTCGCAACGAGGCAGTTTCGTCCAAATTCGTTCGTCGGCACTGTGCCCACGCCGTACATTTCGAGCGTTCCGCGAGACTCTTTCGAGAGATCGACCGCCTCCGGAACTTCGGACTGCATGCGATAGGCCAGCTCGTAGCTTTGAATCCGCGCAACCAGCTCGTCGCCGCCCGGCCTCTTGTCGAGATGCTCCTTGTTGATCTTCGCAAGCAGATCGAGTTGGGAGCGCTGCACGGTCGAATCGGTGGCTCCGTGCAGGTCCAGCACCGGGTCACCCGCCGGACGGAAGAGAGTCCCCTGATAGGAGGCGGGGATGAATCCGGGGGACCAGTTCGGCTGGCCGCTGATGGGGCCGCCGCGCTTGTCCAGAATCACCACGTAGCCGGGCAGATTCTGATTCGGGGTCCCGAGGCCGTAAACAGCCCACGAACCCAGCGAGGGACGGCCTATGAAGATGCTTCCCGTATTCAGCGCAACAAGCGCGGAGCCATGGGCGTGGCTGTCCGTGTGGCAGGCGCGAATCAGCGCGATTTTGTCTGCATGCTCGCGAATGTTCGGAAAATAGTCGCTGATCATCAAGCCGCTTTTGCCGCCGGGCCGGAACGGGCGAAACGCCGGAGTCAGGAATCCTTTTTTTCGTCCCGCGGAGTTGGTGTACTGAAAGCTAGGCGGCAGCTCCTGCCCGGCGTATTTTGCAAGCGAGGGCTTGTAGTCGAAGGTGTCGATGTGGCTTGGCGCGCCGTTCATCGTCAGGAAAATAACGCTCTTGATGGGTGTCGCAAAGTGCGGACTCCTGGGCGCAAGCGGGCTTGAGGAGGTCCCGCGCCCGTTCCTGACTGCCGCTCCCGCCCTCGTGAAGAATCCGTCCGCGGCCAGCATCGATGCCAGGGCAGTACCGGTGAATCCGATTCCCATTTCCCACACGAACTCTCGCCGCGTGCGTCCGCAGGGAAAGCGTCTATCTTTCGTTTGAGGATTCTCAGCCATCTAATATGCCTCTATTGAAACAGTTACATAGAGAAAGGAGCATCAAGCATTGACCGATTGCCGTTGACTAGGGGCTGCCGGCCCTCGCACTCTCTTGAGGTGTCAATCAATGTAAAGAAATTCATTCGCGTTGAACAGCACGTGGCAGAGCGACGCAAGAGCCGGATCGGCCGGAACAGGCCGTGCCGCGATGCCGTAACGGCGGTTCAGATCCTCCCAGACCGCCTCGCGCTCGGCATCGGACAGGGCGTAATCATAGACCTGGACCTCCATTATATCGCCATTCCAGAACTCCCCGTTGATGTTTCCCTGCTGACCGATCACGTAGGGAACAGTCAAATTTCTTTGGGGCATTGGGTTCGCGACCCGTGCAAGCTCGGAGCGGTTCTGGTAGACGCGCGCGTCGTTTGAGCTTGAGATTGCGGTGAGGATGAAGGGTTCGGCGGGATTGCTGACCGTTCCGGCAGGTGCGAAGAAGTCGGTCAGGCGCACGCTTGAGGCTCCGGTCAAACCGAGAAAGACGCTTGGCCCGATGTTTCCCGCGAAGTTCCAGTTCGAGAATATCTCTCGGTGTCCTTTGCCAGTGGCCCGATCGTTCACTACGGCGATGATGGTGAACTGCTGAGAAGTAAGCGGCTGCCCCTCCACCGACAGGAATCTTCCCTGCCCGTCGAATCGAATCGCGGGCTTTCCATTGAGCGCGTTCCTAACCAGCACAGGGCGGGCCTTGGAGTCGAGCTGGCCGGCGGAGTGTTTGCCAGCAGCGTCGGTCCATTTCAGCACCGCGCCGCCGGAATCCGTTTCGACCTCCCCGTCCGCCCTCAGCCACAACGACGCTTTGGAATGAGGAGCGGCGGTTCCCCGGCTTGCCGCGCTAACGCTTCGAGCCCGTTCGTTCTCCCGCACTTCGACCTGCCGCATGTGGGCGAGAGATTCGGAAAGCTCCGACGGAGAGGGCGCGCGTCCCAGGGCGATCTGCCAGACACGCTCGGCCTGCCTTTGCCTGTCCTTCCCGCACTCCTTCTCTATGTGGCGGGCGAACGCATCGCTTTGCTGCTGCAAAAAGGGGTTATTGAGCAGCGCTAATGCCTGCGGCGCAACCAGCGAAATGTCCCGCTGCTCGAGCGGCTGCGTAGTGTCGGCGAAATCAAAGATGGTGAGCAGCGGCATGATCAGAGCGCGCTTCAGGAACATATAGACGGTGCGTCGGTTCTGCTCCTGGGGGGCGGAAGGCAGCCACTCCGCTCCCTTGCGGCTCAGACCCTCCAGCCCTTCCCGTGTGACCGTGGGCACGAATCCGGGACCGCTTTCCTTCAGATTCAACTGCCCGCTTACTGCGAGAATCGAATCTCTGATTGCGTCCGCGTCCAGCCGCTTGCGGTTGAATCTCCATAGCATCTCATTCCCAGCATCATGCTGGTTGTAACGATTCTGAAGCGGGTGGACGGACGCCATTTGATACGTGTTCGAGAGCAGAATTAACCGGTGCAGCTTCTTGAGGGACCAGCCGCAGGCGAGGGATGAGGGATGAGGGATGAGGGATGTGGCTTGCCAGGACCCGCCTTCATCCTTAGCGACGAAGCTGCTTGCAAGCCAGTCCAGCAGCTCGGGATGAGTGGGGAGCGCGCCCTTGTGACCGAAGTTGTTCGGAGTCCGCACCAGCCCTTGTCCGAAATGGTACTGCCAGATTCGATTCACGATGACGCGGGCCGTCAGCGGATTCCGAGTGTCCGTAATCCAGCGGGCCAATTGCAAGCGGCGCTGAGTAGTGTCCGCGCCCGGCCCAGGGGGCACGACAGGCCTTTGAAGTTTGGTCAATACGGAAAGGTAGCCCGGCGGCACGACGTCGGATTCGCGGCGCGGATCTCCATTTATGAGCAAATGAAGAGGCGGGGCCGACTGGTTTCTATCCGTGAATCCGAGAACAGGCAGTTTCAATCGCTCCGGCGGAGGGCCGCCCATCAGCTTGCCGTCGCCCGGCTCCAGATAGCCATTGTAGAAAGCCGCGGCGAATGCATAGTAGTCCTTCTGCGAAATGGGGTCGAACTTGTGGTCGTGACATCTTGCGCATCGGACCGTGAGGCCCAGAAACGCGGCGCTGCTGGCGTGCACAAGGTCATCCAGCCGCTCATACTTGTATTGGAGCGGATCGTTGGGCTCGTCGTCCCAGGTGCCCAGCCGCAAAAATCCTGTTGCCGTTACGGTCGATTCCGAGCGATCCGGCAGCTCATCCCCCGCAAGCTGCTCCGCAATGAACCGGTCGTAGGGCTTGTCCTCGTTCAGCGCGCGGATTACGTAGTCGCGATACTTCCACGAGTACGGCTTCTCGGCATCCCGCTCGTAACCATTCGTATCCGCGTAGCGCACCAGGTCCAGCCAGTATCGCGCCCAACGCTCCCCGTATCGGGGTGAATCGAGAAGCCTGTCAACCAGCTTCGCGTACGCGCCAGGCGTTTTGTCCACGAGAAAATCGGCCACCTCTTTGGGCGACGGCGGCAGACCGACCACATCGAAATAGACGCGCCGCAGCAGGTCCCGTCTCCCAACCAGTGGCGCGGGGACCATTCCTTTGCGCTCCAGCGAGCTCAGGACAAACGAATCGATGGGATTTCTGACCCACGAGGAGTTCCTGACCTTTGGGGGAGCCGGATGGAGAATTGGCTGAACAGACCAAAACGGCTTAGCGCTGCCGGCATCGGGCTTGACAGCCTGCGGCCAGCGGGCGCCCTGATCGATCCAAAGTTTGAGATCCTCTATCTCTCTGCTATCAAGCTTGCCCGAGGGAGGCATCTGAAGCTTCGGATTCGCGTAGTTGACGGCCTCGATTATGCGGCTCGATTCCGCTTTTCGGGCCACGATACCCGCGCCGCTCTTTCCGCCCTTCAGCAGTGCGGTCAGGCTGTCCACCCGCAGATTCCCCTTCTGCTGGCCGGCTCCGTGACACGAGCCACAACGATTCACAAGAATCGGCCTCACCTTCGACTCGAAAAACTCTGCCTGCGTGTCGCTTCCGACCGTTCCACCATAGGCGGAGAGACACGCAAACAGCGTTAGCGCGAAACCCAGGGTCGAATTGTTCCAGATGTGAATCATAAAGTGCGCTCCAGGCAATGAGAGTCGGCAGTCAGCCTACAGTTCCCCGCCAGCGCCGCTGCCTCCTCCTGCCAAAACACTTTCGAGATGATCATGGTTTGCCTGCGCGGCGGATCACTGGCGGCAAACCCCGCCCATAGGTATAATGCAGTTTGGTGGCCGGCGGGTGCGTGGAGACGTCGGAGAAGATGTATGACGGGAAATAACAGGCATATTCCCATAATCGGCATACTGGCTTTGCAGGGCGACTACGAGGCGCATCGTAAAATGCTGGAAGATCGTCTCGGCGCGCTCGCGCGCCTCGTTCGCACCGTAGAGGAGCTGCGCGGCGTTGACGGGCTCATAATCCCGGGAGGCGAAAGCACGACCATAGGCAAGCTCATGGAACGCGTTGGGCTCGACGCCGCCATTCGCGAGAGGGCGCGGGAGGGCATGCCTGTCTACGGAACGTGCGCCGGCCTGATACTTCTGGCGCGAAATATTGAGGGGATCAATCAGCAGCGCCTGGGTCTTCTCGACATCACGGTGGAGCGAAACGCTTTTGGCCGGCAGATGGAGAGCTTCGAGGCCGACATTCCGATATCCAGCCTGAGCGGCGCCGCGGTACGGGGAGTGTTCATCCGCGCGCCTTATGTCAAGGAGGCGGGACCCGGCGTAGAGGCGCTGGGCTCCTACGCCGACCGCGTTGTGGCGGTACGCGAGGGCAATGTGCTCGGAATCGCCTTCCACCCCGAGCTGACCGACGATTCGCGCATGCACGAAGAGTTTCTTAAGATGGTGCGCGCGTTCGCGGAATCGCAGTTGGCGTTCCCTTGTGTTGATCCCGTAGACTCTTGACTCCTAATTGACCTTGTGATACAGTAGATCCCGGCAAGCCCCTCGCTTCCCCACAGCAGTTAACCCTGACGTATTCAAGGCGAAATGGCTATACCTGCTCCACGAACTGTCCTATTCCGCTTCGTAATAATATGGCCTCGCAATAAGGACAAACCACCATGATCCGACTCCGTGCAGTAGTATGCCGCGCCGTCGCGTGCCACGCTGTCATATGTGCGGTAATAGTGGCAATAGAGACCGTTTCCCAGCGCGCCAGCGCGCAAAATGCGCTAGTAACCGTCTCCGTGAACGCTACGCTCAATCGCCGATCAATCAATCCCAACATCTATGGAATTGCGTACGGCGACCAGAACATCCTCACCGATCTCAACGTCCCGCTGAACCGCTTGGGGGGCAACAACACCAGCCGGTATAACTGGAGGATAAACGCCGACAACCGCGCCAATGACTGGTTCTTCGAGAGCGTGCCGGATCCGAGCGACGTGGCGGGCGAGCGCGGAGACAGCTTCATCAGCCGCAGCAGGGCCGGTAACGCGCAGGCTATGATTACTATTCCCCTGCTCGACTGGGTGGCAAAGCTGGGGGTGGGCCGGGGCAAGCTCGCCAGCTTCTCTATCCGCAAGTACGGGGCGCAGCAGAACGCCGACTGGTCGTGGTTCCCCGATGCGGGAAACGGAGTCCTGTCGAGCGGAGCTTATGTTACGGGAAATGATCCGAACGACGCCAACGTGCCGAGTAATGTTACGTTCCAGCAGGACTGGGTTCGTGCAATCGTGGGCAAATGGGGAACGGCAGCTAATGGCGGCCTCAAATACTATATCCTCGACAACGAGCCGGGCATCTGGCACGGAACCCATCGCGACGTGCACCCCGCGGGCTGCACGCTCGACGAGCTTCGCGACAGAATCATTGGCTATGCCGCCGCCATCAAGGCTGTGGACCCTACGGCGCTCGTTGTAGGACCGGAAGAGTGGGGATGGACCAACTACCTCTACAGCGGCGCCGATTCCCAGTATGGCGCCGCGCATGGCTGGGGTTATCTTCCGGATCGCGTCGCGCACGGCAGCATGGATGCGATGCCGTGGCTGTTGAGCCAGCTCAAGCAGTACGAAGTCGCGAATAACAGGCGGCTTCTGGACGTGTTTACGCTCCACTACTACCCGCAGGGCGGGGAATTCTGGGGCGGCACGGACACGAACACGCAGCTTCTTCGGAACATATCCACCCGCTCGCTCTGGGACCCCAGTTACGTTGACCAGACATGGATTGCCAGCGTCGTGCAGCTCATTCCAAGAATGAGGGGCTGGGTCAACACATACTACCCTGGCACTCAGATTGGTGTCACCGAGTACAACTGGGGCGCGGAAAACCACATTAACGGCGCAACGGCTCAAGCCGACGTATGGGGGATTTTCGGGCGCGAAGGTCTTGACATGGCGGCGCGATGGACCTATCCCGATCCGTCTACGCCAACCTACAAGGCCATGAAGATGTATCGCAACTATGACGGAAGCAGGTCCGCCTTCGGCGATACGTCAGTGTCCGCGCAAGCGCCGAACCCGGATAACCTGTCGGCGTTCGCGGCAACCCGGTCGTCCGACGGCGCGCTCACGGTCATGGTGGTCAACAAGGTCCTTACCGGGAACACCCCTGTGACCATCAATCTGGCAGGATACATCGGCGCCGGCGCGGCGCAGGTCTGGCAGTTGACCTCCGCGAACTCCATCAATCGTTTGGCAGACGTTACAGCCTCAGGCGGATCGATGACGACCACCGTTCCGGCGCAGAGCGTTACTCTCTTCATTCTGCCGGCTGCAACTGCTCCCGTCAATACGAGCCTGCACATCAACTCCGGCGGACCCGCCTACACCGGACCGGGAGGCACATTCATTGCCGACAACCACTTCACCAGCGGGTCCGCAACCGACCGGGGACCTATCTCCATTAGTGGCACCAGCGATCCGACGCTCTACCGGACGCTGCGTTATGGTTCCACGTTCGGCTACTCCCTGCCCGCTTCCAATGGAATCTACACGCTTAAGCTGCACTTTGCCGAAACCTGGTATGGGCCGGGCCAGCGCCTGTTCAACGTGAGCGTCAATGGAGCGTCCTGGCTGTCCAACTTCGACGTCTATTCACAGGCGGGCGGTTTGAACAT